>NZ_JBVVQF010000024.1:0-115731 GCF_055811815.1 Mesorhizobium sp. WSM4836 | reverse complement strand
CCCCCCCCCCCCCCCCCCCCCCCCCCCCCCCCCCCCCCCCCCCCCCCCCCCCCCCCCCCCCCCCCCCCCCCCCCCCAAACCCCCCCCCCCCCCCCCCCCCCCCCCCCCCCCCCCCCACGGGGGGGGGCTTTGCTTATGTCGAGGGAAAGCCGGCGACATGGCCGGCAACGCCATCGTCCGTCAATTCGGCGAGCGCTAGAGACTGGTCGAGATGCTCGGCCCGCCAGGCGAGCAACTTCTCGGCAAATTCCAACCGCGCTCGCAGATAGGCTGGATCGTCAGCGACGTTGGTCAGCTCGCCGGCATCTTTTTCCAGGTCGAAGAGCAAGGGCGGCAGGCCGCCGCCGAAATGCACATATTTGAACTTCCGCGTGCGGATCACGGCGAGATTGCACTGACGCGGACCGATGCCGAAATACCGTTCGGCATCACCATCCGCGATCGAGCGGAAATCGAACTCCCAATGCGCCGCATCGCGCCAATCGTCCGGCTCCGTTGCGTCCAGGAAAGGCGCCAGCGAGCGGCCGTCGAGATGCGGCAGCACTTTGCCGCCAGTGAGCTCGAGCCCAGTGAGCTCGAGCAAGGTCGGCGCCAAATCCACCGCCTCGGTGAAGCGGTCGACGCTGCTGCCGGCAGCCTTGCGGCGGCGCGGATCGCGAATGATCAATGGAATATGGTAGCTGCCGTCGAAGAAGCCGCCTTTGCCCAACATGAAATGATCGCCCATCATCTCGGCGTGGTCGGAGGTCAGCACGATGACGGTGTCGTCCCATGCATCGGCCACCTTGACCGCTTGCCAGACGCGGCCAAGCTGCGCGTCGACCTCCGAGATCATGCCGTAGTAGAGCGCCCGGATGCGGCGAAAATTATCGTCGCCCCAGTCGCGCACCTTGCCCTCCGAGCCGGGGCGGAATTTCGACCGTTCCTGCCGGTCTAGTTCATAGGCGAGATAGGGGTGGCTTGCGGCTTCGGACTGCCAGCTTTCAGCACGCTGGAAAACCGGACCGCCGACCGGATCGTACATGGTGTTGTAAGGCGCCGGCACGATGAAGGGCGGGTGGGGACTGATCAAGGAAAGATGCGCGAACCATGGGGCATCGCGCTCCCGCTCGCCGAGCCAGCGGATGAATTCGCCAGCCAGGAAGGCCGACGGCGTCTCGTCCTTCGAATAGATTGGCGGGGCGTTGCTGACCCCGCCGTCGTTTTCCAGGATTTCGCCCGCCGGGCGGTGGATGTCGGGGGAGCCGGCGCCGGCATCGACGCCGCGCGCCTTGAGCCATGACAGCCAGGGTTTCTGGTGCTCGGGCAGAAGCTGGCGTACGGTGAAGCCGGGCAGCACGCCTTCATAGCTCTTCAGCTGCGGGTCGCCAGGCGCCAGTGTGCGCGGATCGCGTGCCGTGTCGGTATAACCGAACAGCATCGGTTCATAGCCGAGGGCGCGCGCCCAGAGCGCTATGTTGCCGTGGCGGGCGTCGAGCGGCGTGCCGTTGCGGCAAACACGATTGTTCATCTGGTAGAGGCCGGTGTAGAGGCAGGCGCGTGCCGGCGAGCAAGGCGCGGCGCCGCCATAATGATTCTGGAACAAAACGCCCTCGGCAGCCAACGCGTCGGCATTCGGCGTTTTTACCACCTTGTGGCCAGCAGCTGACAGGCAGTCGCCGCGCCATTGGTCACAGGTGATCAGGAGAATATTGGGGCGTTTTCCCGTCAACCGCGGTATCCTCACGCTGGCTACATGCGTCGGTTCATGGAGCGCAATTTCGGCGACTATGCAAGCCGGTCCGGTTTGCCGAATGGTGAACAAAACCTGCTTGATTGTTCACCTTAACAGCACAGTCCATCCTGTGTTTGCCGCCTTTGCGGCCAGGAGGCGGATCCTCATATTTGCGTGGACAGCGGCAAGGGCCGCACCAGCACAAGGGAAGGAGCAGAAACATGCTCGACCAGGTCAAGGGCCTGCATCACGTCACCTCGATGGCCAGCGATGCGCGCCAGAACAACGAATTCTTCACCGGCACGCTCGGTCTGCGCCGGGTCAAGAAAACGGTCAATTTCGACGCACCCGATGTCTACCACCTCTATTACGGCGACGAGGTCGGCACGCCCGGCTCGGTGATGACCTATTTCCCGTTCCCGAATATCGGAAAAGGCCGCCATGGCGTCGGCGAAGTCGGCACCACCGCTTACTCGGTGCCCGAGGGCACGCTCGGCTATTGGGAGAAACGGCTTGCCGGGCAAGGTGTCACCGGGCTGTCCCGCGAGGCCACGTTCGGCGAGAAACGCCTTGCCTTCGCCGGTCCCGACGGCGACGGGTTTGCGCTGGTCGAGGACAGAGCGGACAACCGTGCGCCGTGGGCCAGGGGTGGCATTCCCAGCGACGAGGCGATCCGCGGCTTTCACTCGGTGTCGCTCAGACTGAAAGATGGCGGCGCCACCGAAGAGCTGCTGAAATTCATGGGTTATGAGGAGGTCGACAAGTCCGGCAATGTCAGGCGGCTGGCGGTGAAGAACAGCAACGGCGCCGGTGTGGTCGATATCGAATCGCTGCCGGGGGCCGGCTTCGCCAATCTCGGCGCCGGCTCGGTCCACCATGTCGCCTTCGCCGTCGAGAACCGCGCCAAGCAGCTCGAAGTGCGCAAGGCGCTGCTCGATACCGGTTATCAGGTGACGCCGGTGATCGATCGCGATTATTTCTGGGCGATCTACTTCCGCACACCGGGCGGCGTGCTGTTCGAAGTGGCCACCAACGAGCCGGGCTTCGACCGCGACGAGGATACCGCCCATCTGGGCGAGGCGCTGAAGCTGCCATCGCAACACCAGCATTTGCGGCCCTATCTCGAGCAGCATCTGCAGAAACTGGAAGACTGAGGGCAAGGTCATGAGCAAGGATTCGTATATTCACAAAGTGCTGCCCGGTTCGCCGGGCGGACCGCTGCTGTTCGTCTTCCACGGCACCGGCGGCGACGAGACCCAGCTTCTGTCGCTTGGACGCGATCTCGCGCCACAAGCGACGATCGTTGCTCCGCGCGGCGATGTCTCGGAACAAGGCGCCGCACGCTTCTTCCGCCGGACCGGCGAGGGCGTTTACGACATGGGCGACCTCGCGCGAGCGACAGAGAAGATGGCCGGCTTCGTCAAGGCACATGTCGAGACGGCAAGGCCATCTTCGGTGCTCGGCCTCGGTTACTCCAACGGCGCCAACATCCTGGCCTCGGTGCTGTTTGCCGAACCGTCGCTGTTCGATGCAACGGTGCTGATGCATCCGCTGATCCCGTTCGAGCCGAAGGTCAAGGACAGCCTTGGCGGCAGCCGCATCCTGGTCACCGCCGGCAGGCGGGACCCGATCTGTCCGCCTGATTTGACGGCGCGGCTCGAAGCCTATTTGCGCGCCGATGGCGCCGATGTCACAGTCGAGTGGCATGACGGCGGCCACGAGGTGCGGCCGAGCGAAATCGAGGCGGCGCGGCGGTTGTTCGCGGTGGCGCCGGATGAAAGGACCGCAAGCCATGTCTGACCTATTGCCGGAGATCGAACTGGAGGACCGCGGCTCGAAGGGCCGCTACTTCCTGCGTGGGCCGAACAGTGCCGAGGCGGAGATGACTTTCACCAAGGTTGGTGAGCATCAGATCATCATCGACCATACCGAAGTGCCGGATGCATTTCGCGGGCAGGGCGCGGGGCTTCGCCTGGTCACCCGTGCCGTCGAGGACGCACGTGCCGCGGGCAAGACGATCATCCCGCTTTGCCCGTTCGCCAATGCCCAATTCCACCGCCATCCGGAATGGGCGGACGTGCTGAAGCGGTAAGGCACAGCCTCGACGAATGTCGAAAGAAAAGGGTGCGCGGCTTTACCGCGTGCCCCATTGGAGGCGTACAAACACAGCGGCAACATGGGGATTTGCGCAGAGCGCCCGCTTTGCCTAAGTATTGCCAACAAACCGGCTCGCCGTCCGCGGCTCGACCACTTCAACCGAATGGCCCTGCATGACCGAATCCGATCTCGTTCCCGTCTTCGACGGCCACAACGACACGCTGCTCAGGCTCTACCAATCCAAGGATGCGGACGTCGAAAAGCTGTTCGTCGAGGGGACGCCGGGCGGCCATATCGACTTGCCGCGCGCGAAGAAAGGCGGATTTGCCGGCGGCATGTTCGCGATCTTCCCGCCGCCTGTCGAGAAATCCAAACGCGGCGCGGTGCCGCTGGCGCCGAGCGACAGCGAGCCCTTGCCGCCCGAGGTTCCGCGCGCCGATGCGCTCAACTCCACCATCGCCATGGCCTCAATCCTGTTCAGGCTGGAGCGGGCTTCGGCGCTTACCGTCTGCCGCAGCGCCGGCGATGTGCGGAAGGCGATGGCGCAAGGCTCGATCGCGGCGGTCTTCCATATCGAAGGGGTCGAGGCGATCGACCCTGAGCTCACCCTGCTTGACGTCCTCAACGCAGCCGGCCTGCGCTCGCTCGGTATCGTCTGGAGCCGTCCCAATGCCTTCGGCCATGGCGTGCCGTTCCGTTTCCCGTCGTCGCCCGATACCGGGCCAGGGCTGACCGATGCCGGCAAGGCGCTGGTGAAAGCCTGCAACCAGCTGAAGATCATGATCGATCTTTCGCATCTCAACGAAAAAGGTTTTCGCGACGTCGTCGAGATCAGCGACGCACCGCTGGTCGCGACCCATTCAAACGTGCACGCGATCTGCGGCCATTCGCGCAACCTCACCGAATGGCAGCTCGGCGCGATCCGCGACTCCGGCGGCATGGTCGGGCTGAACTTCGCCACAGGCTTCCTGCGCGAGGACGGCAGGATGAACGCCGACACCAGCCTCGACATCATGGTGCGCCATGTCGATTCGCTGCTGCAGGCGCTGGGCGAAGACGGCGTCGGCCTGGGCTCGGATTTCGACGGTGCCATGATCCCGGCCGTGATAGGCGACGTTGCCGGACTGCCAAAACTGCTAGACGCGTTGGCGGCACGCGGCTTCGGGCGCGCGCTGATTGAGAAGATCGCCTATCGCAACTGGCTAGGCATCTTGGAAAGGACCATCGGCTAGGGGCATGTCGATGTTCAGGTGATGCCGGCCTGCAAATGGTGGTTTCCTGCGCTTCCGGTGCTCACCCACGTACGCCGCGAACGAGTTTCCTGTCCGCGATAATTTTCCAAGCACTACCCGTCGTCTGCGGCCGGGGTTCGCAAGCCGGCGCGAACAATCAAAAACGGGATGGGACCGCAATGAATGCAGTGATAGGAAGCAGGGCCGCCCCCAGCGAGTTCCTCGACCAGGCGCTGTTCCAGCAGCCTGTTGCGTCGGAGCTCAAGCAGGGGATGCTCGCGGAGCTCGAGACGACCAAGGCCGGCTAATGAAATCCCAGATCGAACGACCTGAGGTCGTCATCGTCGGCGCCGGCTTCACCGGCCTGTCGGCCGCGCGTGAATTGAATCAGGCCGGCGTCGATTTCGTGCTGCTCGAAGCCCGCGATCGCGTCGGCGGACGCGTCGAAGCCATGCCGAATGGCCTCGGCGAGCGGATCGACAGCGGCGGTCAGTTCCTGTGCGAAGACATGCCGGAAGTGATGGCGCTGGTGCAGGCGTGCGGCAAGACATTGGTCGAGACGCATTTCGCCGGGGAGTTCATCACCCAGCCGTGGATGAGCGAGGCGCAAGCCGAGCGCACTTACGGCACCGCGATGCGGATACGCGAGCGGATGAACGCGATCGCACCGAACGATCCGGCCATCGCCGGTTTGACCGTCGCGGCATGGCTCGATCGGCAAAACGATCCTGACGAAGCCAAGGCGGCCTTTCATTCGCTGATTGAGGGCCTTTGGTGCCTGGCAATGGAAAGACTGCCGCTGTGGTACGTCATCGACAATGATCGCCGCATCACCAACGAAGTGTCGGAGCTGCAGTATTTCGTGCGCGAAACCATGCATTCGCTCGCCGATGATCTTGCGCGGGATCTCGGCGATCGACTGCGGCTGAACACAGCTGTCGAGGCCATTGAGCACGGGCAGGGAGGGGTTCGCGTCGTTTCGGCTGCCGGCGCGATCGAGGCACGAGCGGTACTGGTCGCCGTACCGCCGATGATGGCCTCGAAAGTGGATTTCGTGCCGCCCCTGCCGGCGGCGCTGGAGAGAGCCCTCGGCGTCTGGCAAAGCGGCGCGGTGATCAAAATGCTAGTGCGCTATCCCAAGGCTTTCTGGCGCGACAGGGGCTTGAGCGGCATGGTGATGTGGCGCGACCCGCACGGGCTTTTTGCCTGCGATGCCAGCAAGGACGAGGATCATGCAGCACTTGTCGTCTTCGTCGGCGGGCCGCTGGCGCAGCGTTGGCGGGATCTGGACGACGCAGCGTTACGCGCAAAGGTGACGTCAAAGCTGGAAGGGGCGCTAGGTGTCGAAGCGGTCGGCATTATCGATCTCAGCTATCGCGACTGGACAGGGGATCGCTGGAGCGGCGGCGGTTACAGCGATCTGATCGTCGATGCGACGGCAACTGATGCCGAACGCATTATCCGTGCGGGCGCGTCGCCGATCCATTTCGCCTCGTCGGAGCTGTCGCTGTCATTTCCGGGCTACGTCGAGGGCGCCATCGTCGCCGGCCGCGTTGCTGCGCTGAAAATTATTCAGTCGGGCATCACCAGCGGAGCCTCAGGGTCATAAGCGAGTGGATCGGGCTACCGACCGGGATCGACGCGCAGGCCAGATCGACGACATACTGGCGACCCTGCGCGAAGGCATTTCGCGTACGATGGACGGAGTCGAAGACGTCGATGTCGTCCCGCAGATGCAGGCTTTGGTTCGCCTTGGGCAGCGGCATTGTCCCGCGCTGCCGGAGCAGAGCTCGATACCGGTCGTTTGAGCCATATCGGGTTTCCTTGGAGGCGAACTGCCGTCTGGAACTATGCGTGGTGGTGTGCCCGCGTTCTGGCGGCCTTCTGCGCCGCCGCCTTCCTTCCGCTGGCGCCTTTCGTCTTGGCGCCCTTCTTTGCGGCGGCCGAGCGCTCCTCAGCCGTCCGGCGCGAGGCCGCACGCTTGGCCTGCTGCGACAGCGCCTCATGCGACGCCGTGCTCTTCGGCTCGTGCTCGAGCACCTTGGAGACGGCTTTCGAGACCCGCGGGCGGCGTTTCGGCGTGCGTTCGCCCTGGCCGGCCTCATAGGCGTATTCGGCGCTCTTGCGCGTGCTCTCCTTCACCTTGCCCTTTTTCGGCGGGGGCAGGTCTACGCCTGCGCGTCTCGCCTCGGAAAGCCCGATGGCGATAGCCTGCTGGGTCGAACGCGCGCCGTGCTTGCCGTGGCGGATTTTGTCGATCTCCTCGTGCACGAACTCGCCGGCCTGCGTACTCGGCGATTTGCCCTCGCGCTTGTCCTTTCGGGCTTTCTCGATGGTTTTCTTGTCCGGCATTGTCTTTCTCCCACATACGGGTTGCGACAGCCATTGGGTTGCAGCTGCGCGCTGTCTTATGAGAATCCTAACGTGTTGAGGACGCAAATGATCCCGGGACTGGCGATCCAAGGTCCAGTTGTCAGGACGTGGACGCCGATCTGTCCGAAATCAGATGGCGCAAGAACCATCGGCTCGCCAGACCCGCGACCTCGCCCAGGGCGCCGGGCTCCTCGAACAGATGTGTCGCGCCAGGAACGATGACGAGCTCCTTCTCGCTGCGGAGCGCCGCCAGCGCCGAGCGGTTGAATGCGATCACTTGCGTGTCCGCGCCTCCGACGACGAGCAAGGTCGGCGCCCGAACGCGCGGCAGGGCGAGTGCTGCAAGGTCGGGCCGGCCACCACGCGAAACCACGGCCGCGGCCTGGTCGGGCCGCTCGGCCGCCGCCACCAGGGCGGCACCGGCGCCCGTGCTCGCGCCGAAATAGCCAAGACGCAACCCGGACGTGTCCGGCGAAACGCCGAGCCAATCCGTGACGCCGACCAGCCGGTCGGCGAGCAGTCCGATAGCGCAACTCGGCCGTGACCTGGTCGATCCGCTCCTCTTCGGCCGTCAACAGGTCGATGAGGAAGGTGGCGAGGTTCGCCTCGTTCAGCCGTCCGGCCACGTAGCGGTTGCGCGGGCTGTGGCGGCTGCTTCCGCTGCCATGGGCGAAGAGCACAAGGCCACGAGCATCCGGTGCCAACGAAAGATTGCCCTCAAGCGTGACAGGTCCCGCGGGAACATGCACGACGTGCTCGCTATCCCAGTCCATATCCACCTCCGCTATGTCGATCTGGTGCCGTCCGCCGGACCCGGGCTCGCGTGCCCAGCCAACTCCTCTTCGGAAGCGGCAGGCTTGGGCACGGACATAGCGAGGAGCGCGCGGACCTCTTCATCGCTCGTCTGCGAGAAATCCACGTACCACCGCCCGACACCGAGCAAGGGCTCTGGTGTCGTCGCGCAAACGACCTCGTCGGCATCCGCCCGCATCGCGTCGCAAGTATCGGGGCTCCCGACGGGAACGGCCGCGACGATACGGGCAGCGTGGTTTTTTCGCAGCGCCCTGATCCCGGCCCGCATGGTCGATCCGGTCGCAAGCCCGTCATCCACGAGGATAATGGTTCGTCCATTCAACTGCGGTGGGGGTCGCCCGTTCCTATAGAGGTGCTCGCGGCGCAGAAGCTCTTTTTCCTCTCTTGCGGCGACCGCCTCGATGACATGTTGCGGGATCGCGAGACCGCTGACGATTTCGTCGTTCAGGACGCGTACGCCTGAGGGCGCGATCGCCCCCATGGCCAGTTCCTCGTGACCGGGGACGCCGAGCTTGCGCACGACGAAGACGTCGAGCGGTGCCTTGAGTGTCTGCGCGACCTCGTAGCCGACCGGCACGCCGCCTCGGGGCAGAGCCAATACGATCACGTCGTCGCGGCCGGCAAAGCGAACGAGCTCCCCGGCGAGTCGCCGCCCGGCCTCGCGCCGATCTGAAAATATGACAGCCATGATCTTCAATCCGCCTGCATCTGTTTTTCCGGTGGTTTTTTTCACCAGCCTGCGGCCACATCCCGTGGGATGGCTGCGGCACCGGCACCATTTTGGAACTCGCTCGCTGCCTGGACGTTCCAAGAATAGTTTCGATCGCGACGACCGTTTGCGCATCAGGTGCGTCGTCTTCCGGTGATCAACACGACAAGCGCCTCGTCGGCCTCATTGCCCTGACCTTGGGCGCACCGATGAGAAGCTGCCAAAATCGCTCTCGAAGGCGTGTCCGAGGCAACGGACGATTCCCGGCGCTAGACGGCCGTCCGCTGCCGATCTTGCTCTCGTCGAGACGAAAAGCCAGTTCGAACCTCGCCAAGACGGAGCGCCGACGGCACTGAATGGACCGGGGAATAGGTATCGGGAACAACGGGCAGGTACGGCTGTTTGGTCACATCAGACGTAGTCGGACTTGAACGGAAGGAGGACTTCGATGAATGCCACCGGACTCGATGTATTCGATAAGACACTGCAGACCACGAACATCTGGCTCGACGAGATCATGGACGAGATTGGACCGGATCGGCAGGTCGCCTGGCACGTTCTCGGAGCGGTGTTGCACGCCCTGCGCGACCGTATGCAGCCGGATCTTGCAGCCCACCTCGGCTCGCAGCTGCCGATCCTGGTGCGCGGCGCCTTCTATGACCAATATCAGCCTTCCAAAGCTCCCGAGAAGATGCGGTCGCTCGACGAGTTTCTCGCCAAAATCAACGTGGAGCTGGAATCTACCCGTCCGGTCGATTCCAAGGATGCATTCAGGGTCGTATCCAAGGTGCTTGCCCATCACGTCGGAGAAGGACAGATGCACAAGGTCTGGGACTCCCTGCCAGGCGAGATCAGACGCGTCGCCGAAGCTCAGCGGGCGGCATGAACGGCGCCGGCGCGAGTTTCTCGGTCGCAATCTCCTGGGGAAATAGCAATGGCACTCACCCTTATCAGCCCGGCATTCCCGGCAGGCGGAAAAATCCCCGAAAGATATACGCGTGACGGCCAGAACGTCTCGCCGCCGCTGAAGTGGTCCGGTGTCCCGGATGGTACCAAGAGTCTTGTTCTTGTCGTGCGGGATCCCGATGCGCCAAGCGGGATTTTCGGGCACTGGGCGGTCTTCAATATCCGGCCGGATACCGGCGGACTCGCCGAGGCCGAAGATGGCAAGCCCGGCCCGTCGGCCCTCAGGCAAGGCATCAACGATTTCGGCAACGCCTATTACGATGGTCCGCAGCCGCCTGCAGGGCACGGCGTCCACCATTACCACTTCCTGCTGGCCGCGCTCGATGTGCCGAGCCTCAGCGTGCCAGGACAGGCGGGCGTGCATCAGGTCTGGAAGCAAGCCCAGAAACACGCATTGGAGGAGACGGAGTTGGTGGGAACCTACGAACGGCCGGCGTGACGCGGGCCGCAACGGTCGCCATCTTCACAATGTAATCTGGGCAAGCGGTTTTCGGGCAGGGCCGTGGATGACCGAACCGTCGGCAGCGAAGATCGAGCCGTGGCAGGGACAATCCCAGGTGTGGTCCGCATTGTTCCAGGTTACAGTGCAGCCCTTGTGCGTGCAGGTCGCCGAAACCGCCTGGAGTGCGCCTTCGGTGTCTCTCCACGCGGCAATCTTTTCGTCTCCCCTGACGATCACGCCACCCATGCCAGGCGCAATGTCGTGGGTGCTCGAGACGATCGATTGACTGCGGCCATTCTTGTGGAAGTCCTCGGGATAGGGTCGCGCCGGATCGTAGAGTTTTTGCCATGGGCTCGGGCGGCCGCAGATCAGGTCGGCGATCATGGTGCCCACAGCCGTCCCGTTGGTGATGCCCCAGGCGTTGAAACCAGTGGCAATGTGGAAGCCGGCGGCCTTGGCGGGATCGGCTTCGCCGGCATATGGGATCCTGTCGGCCGTGTCATAATCCTCATTGCACCATCGCCACGCGACGTCGCTGACCGGAAGGTTCTTTTTTGCCCATTTTTCCAGTTCGACAAACCGCCTCGCCACGTCGCCGTCCCAGCCGGTGTTGAACTTGGAGCCGAGCGTGACCAGCAGCGGCCCATCGGCATCACGGCCCGTGCGGATGGAATGCGTCGGGTCGTCGATACCGATGAACATGCCGTCGACAGTGAGGGGATCATCGGTCCGAAAGGCTATGGCGGTGTGGCAGCGCGGTTGCGTCCGGTTCGCCATGCCGACGGGGCTCTTCACCGTCATATTGGTGGCGACGACGACGTGCCCGGCATCGACGGCGCCGCCATCGGTGACCACGCGCCAGCGGCTTGCCTCGTCGATCGAGATGGCGCGGCTGTTCTCGAAGATCCGACCGCCACGGGCCGTCACCGCTTCCGCCAGGCCAACGAGATACATCGCCGGATTGAACTGCGCCTGGTCGGCGAACCGTAGCGCGGCGGCCGTTTCGAAGGGCAGCGGCGCGCGGTCGAGGATCTCGGCCTCCAGCCCGACATGGCGCGCGGCCTCCGCCTCGGCCGCGATCTCCGCGCGCCGGCTTTCGTCGCAGGTGTAGGTATAGGCGTCCTTGCTCTCGAGATCGCAGGCGATTGTGTAATCGTTAACCCAATCGCGGATTTGTCGGGCGCCGGCGGAATTCGCATCGGCATAGGTCTGCGCCAGGTCCCGGCCAACGCTGTCGATGAGATGACGATAGATCAGCGCATGCTGCGTGGTGATCTTGGCCGTCGAGCGGCCGGTCACCTGTCCGCCCGTGCGCAGGCCTTCGAGGACGACCACCGACCGGCCTGCTTCGCAAAGCCGAAGCGCCGTCGTCAGCCCGATAATTCCAGCACCCACGACAACGGCGTCCGCACGGATCGAGCCCTCAAGCTGGGGATAGTTCGTGGAATTGGCCGCCGCCACCCAACAGCTTCCCGGTTTTCCCAAGAGAATGGCCATTTCAACCGCGCCCCTTGCGTCTCGATGCACTTCCATCGAAAACCGCGCCGGCAGGGGAACGTTCCCGCGCTTCGTCGCTTTCAATCGATCTCTCGCCACTCCGGGTCAGAAAGATGCGAGGTGCAGGCCATCATCCAGGTGATCGCCTCGCGGTCGTATTCGTCGCCGGAGCGCCAATCCTCAAAGAAGGCGTTCAGCCTATCGACACGCCCCGGCCAGATACCCGCGGCCTGCAGGCCGAGCGAAACGCCGTAATTGGTGAGGCGAACTTGGTGTCGCGCAGTCATGGCGCGCGGCTGAAATAGCCGGGCGGATCGACCCAACCGAGGCTCATCTGGCCCCGCCTATTCAATTCGCGCTGCGCGTGGGTCACCGGGAATTTGATGTTGGCCATGTCGCACGGACCTGCCGATAGTCGCACGAAACCTTGGAAATCAACGGTAGCAGTTCGCAACACGGCGCGACATGATCACCCGCAAAATCGTACTCAAGTCGCTGTATCTGTTGGTGATCCCGACAGGAATCGAACCTGTGACCTACAGATTAGGAATCTGCCGCTCTATCCTACTGAGCTACGGGACCATCGCGCCCGACACATAACCGCTTCGGATCGTTTCGCCAAGAGGCAGCTAGGCCGCTCGCTTGGGTTCGACCGCGAACGGGCTCAGGCCGAGCCAGGTCTGCATTTTGCGGGCGATATCCTGGTCGCCCGTCAGGATGACTTTCGGCCCGGCCTTCTCGACGGTAATCAGCCCCATCCAGATTTCGGTCATCGTGTGCAGGTCGGTCGAGACGTAGAGATCGACGTCGAAGCCCGGATCATACCAGCAGAGGTCGACTTCGCCGTGTTTCTCGACGATCAGCCACCATGACCGTTTGGAGGCGGGGAGTTCCTGGTACAGAAATTGTATCACCGTGCGCCCGTCGGGCAGTGGCGAGGCGTTGAGGTTGCGCCGCATGTCCCACATCAGCAGCGACGGATCGAGGTTCTTCAGCGACAGCCGCGACTCGACCCATTTCTGGCCCCAAAAGCCCATCGCCTGGACGACGGAACGCAGATCCCTGCCTGCCTCTGTCATCCGGTATTCGAAGATGCCTTTCTCGCCGCGCACCTCCTTGCGCTCGACAATCCCGGCCAGCTCGAGCTCCTTGAGGCGTTGCGACAGAAGGGTCGGCGACATTTTGGGGACGCCGCGGCGCAGATCGTTGAAACGGGTCGAGCCTGCCACCAATTCGCGAAGCAGAACCATGGTCCAGCGGGTGCACAGCACCTCCGCGGCCATCGATAACGGGCAGAACTGCTTGTATCCGGACTGGGTCATGATGTTGCCTTCCCCTCAAAACTCCGCTGGGACCATAGGCGCTTCCTAGCGGCGCGGCGAGTACAGAAACTGTACCGGCCCGGTACAGATCGCGGGACTGGCTGGCGCCGGCCTTGCCATGCGACCCCTTGGCCGCTGCACGGGATCCCCCTGTGCATGACCAGGAGACATGACCCATGACCGCTTACGTTATCGCAGACATCAAGGTGAGGGACCCGAAGTGGATGCCGGCCTATGCCGCGTCGGTCCACGACCTCGTTCACAAGCACGGCGGCAGATATCTGTCGCGCAGCGGCAATGTGAAGACGCTCGAAGGCAAGCCGCTCGACACGACGCTGATTGCCCTGATGGCGTTCCCGACCGAAGCAGCGGCGCGCGCCTTCACCGACGATCCTGCCTACGCACCCTTCGTTTCGGCGCGTCAGGGCGGCAGCGACGGCCGTTTCCAGCTGATCGACAACTCCGATCTGGCCGGAACCATCCCGTATTTGCCGAAGGGATGATCTTCCCCTGCATTCGTCGCATCGGGATAGGGATCTCCCAGCAACAACAGCCACAGCGCCCACCTGCCGGAACTCCCTATTTCCGGCGGCCGGCCGGGCTGTGCTTTTCAAGAAGAATGGAATGACTATGACAATCAACTTTCGCAACAAGTTCTTCGCCGCCGCGACGCTGCTGTCGGCCTGCA
Organism: Mesorhizobium sp. WSM4836; assembly: GCF_055811815.1. Taxonomy (NCBI): domain Bacteria; kingdom Pseudomonadati; phylum Pseudomonadota; class Alphaproteobacteria; order Hyphomicrobiales; family Phyllobacteriaceae; genus Mesorhizobium; species Mesorhizobium sp. WSM4836. The sequence goes on along the minus strand of NZ_JBVVQF010000024.1, from coordinate 101,878 downwards.
CTGCGTTGGCTCAGGCGCATCAGGCAGCGCCCGCGTCCGGTCCCAATCCGCTGGCCGACAAGGTACGCGCCGCCAACAGCCGCTTCGAGAATGTGGCCGCGGCGACCGCCGAGGGCTATGCGCCAATCCCCTGCGCCAGCGGCATCACCGGCGGCGCCATGGGCATCCACTACGTCAATCCGGGCTACCTCAAGGACGACGCGGTCGATGTCGCCAAGCCTGAAGCCGTGATGTACGAACCAATGGCCGACGGCACACTGAAACTGATCGCGGTCGAATACATCACCTCGAAAGGCCCAGCCTCACTCGATGGGCATCTGTTCAACTTCAACAGCGCGCCCAACCGCTATGGCCTCGGCCCGTTCTATGAGCCGCATGTCTGGGCCTGGAAGGGCAACCCGACCGGCGCGTTCGCCGACATGAACCCGAACGTATCGTGCGAACCGACGACTGCTGCCAGCCAGTAAGCAGCCTAGCCAGGCGGCGCCAATGCCGCCTGGTCGCGCTGAATTGCGGGGCAGCCAGCAACGGGCGCAAAGACGGCTGAGACTGCGGAACTTTCGGGACGCCGGCGCGCTTTAGTGTCCCGAGGAGAGACAGCATGAGCGCCACAAAAGAATTCTTTGAAACCTGGCTGCAGGAGAATGTCGGCAATCTGCCGGCCGAGAGCGAGGTAAGTGTCGCCGTCCTGGCGCAGCAATTCGAACAGGATGCCGATGCTGCCGGCTATGGCCACGAAGTTCGCGACGACGAGCTCGGCAACATCCAGGAGGCGATCGAGGCAGCCCTGAAGAAGGCGAGGACAGGCGAGGAACCGCAGAATGCGGTCCCGATCGAAGACAGTGAGCTGGCGCCGGTCATGGAGGCGCTGGAGGTCGAGGATCCGAAGAGCGGGCCTTGAGCCGATAGAGTCGAATGGCTACGCCGCCAGCGCCGTCTCCGCCAGCTTCACCCAATAGCTCATGCCATGCGGGATGACCTCGTCGTTGAAGTCGTAGGCCGGGTTGTGCAGGCCGGCGGTATCGCCATTGCCGATGAAGATGAAGGCGCCCGGCCGCGCTTCAAGCATGTAGGAGAAATCCTCGCCGCCCATCACCGGCTGGATGGCGCGGTGCACATGGCTGTCGCCTGCGACGTCGGCCGCGATGTCGCTGGCAAAGACCGTCTCTTCCGGATGATTGAAGGTGACGGGATAGTTGGCATTGTAGTCGACCTCGATCGTCGCGCCGAAGGCAGCGCCCAGGCCTTGGCAAAGCGCGCGGATGCGCTCTTCGGCCTTCTTGGCGACCTCCTTCTTCAGCGTACGTACGGTGCCGGCGATCTCGGCGGTCTCGGGAATGACGTTATAGGCGTCGCCGGCGTGGAATTTCGTCACCGAGACGACCACCGCCTCGACCGGATCGGTGCTGCGCGAGGCGATCGTCTGCAATGCGCCGACGAGCTGGCTGGTGATGACGATCGGATCGATGGTGCCGTGCGGCATCGCCGCGTGGCCGCCCCGGCCCCTGACGGTGATGGTGAATTCGGCGGTCGCCGCCATGATCGGGCCCGGCCTGATGGCGAACTGGCCGACCGGCAGGCCCGGCATGTTGTGCATGCCGAACACCTTGGAGATGCCGAAGCGCTCCATCATGCCGTCCTTGACCATCTCGTTGCCGCCGCCGCCGCCCTCTTCGGCCGGCTGGAAGATGACCGCGACCGAGCCGGCGAAATTGCGCGTTTCGGCGAGGTATTTGGCGGCACCCAACAGCATCGCGGTGTGGCCGTCATGGCCGCAGGCGTGCATCTTGCCGGGGACGGTCGAGGCATAGGATTTGCCGGTGATCTCGTTGAGCGGCAGGGCGTCCATGTCGGCGCGCAGGCCGATCGTCGAGCCTTCGCCGTGGCGGCCGCGGATGATGCCGACGACGCCGGTCTTGCCCAGACCCGTCACGATGTCGTCGCAGCCGAAAGCCTTCAGCTTCTCGGTGACGAAATCGGCGGTCTTGAAGACATCGAAATTCAGCTCCGGCGTCTGGTGCAAATGGCGGCGCCAGCCAGCCACCTCGTCCTGCATTTCGGCGGCTCGGTTCAGGATCGGCATGATGGTTCCATTTCGCTGTTGGAGCAGGCGGTCTTGGCCTGCTGCTTTGCAATTGTGCCTGCTGCCTTGCAACCATGCACGCTGCTTTGCATTGTGCTGCTGCTTCCACATTGTGATCGGCAGCACTTTGCCATGTTGACGTCACATAGAGTAAATAGCACCGCGACTGTGGTCCGGGAACTGAGGGCCGGACCATTATCCTGGCGATCGTGTAACGAAATCTTACGAAGCCAGGTGCGACTGCGGCAAGAGGCTATTTCGGTTTCCATGATGGGCTACAGGCATTTCCTCAAATTGTTGGTGGCGGGCGCGGTGGTGCTTGCTGCCCCGGCCGCGCCTGCCTTGGCCAATCCAACCATTCTGTTCGACCTGAACAGCGGCAAGATCCTGCAGCACCAGGAGGCGTTCAGGCGCTGGTACCCGGCTTCGCTGACCAAGCTGATGACCGCCTATGTGGCGTTTCGTGCGATTGCCGCGGGCGAGGTCCAGCTCGATTCGCCGATCAAGGTGACGAAACATTCGGCCGGCGAGCCGCCGAGCAAGATGGGTTTCAAGCCGGGCTCGGTGATGCGGCTGGACAATGCGCTGAAGATGATGCTGGTCAAATCGGCCAACGATATCGCCATGGCGGTCGGCGAGAATATCGGCGGTTCGCAGGCGGCTTTCGCCGAACGCATGAACGCCGAGGCGCAGAGGCTCGGCATGAGCGGGTCGCATTTCGTCAATCCGAACGGGCTCTATTCGCCGGACCAGTATACGACAGCACGCGATCTCGCTTTGCTAGTGATGGCGATCCGTAAGGAATTTCCGCAATATGCCCCCTGGTTCTCGATCGAAGGCCTTGCCGTCGGCAAGAAGGCGATCTCCAACTACAACCTCCTGATCGGCCGCTATCCGGGCGCCGACGGCATGAAGACGGGTTTCGTCTGCTCGTCCGGCTTCAACATGATCGGCTCGGCGACCCGCAACGGCCGCACCGTGGTCGCCGTAGTGCTCGGCGAACGGTCAGCCATTACCCGCGCCGAAACGGCGGCAAAACTGCTCGACCAGGGCTTTGCAACACAGGCGCCGAGCTGGCTGACGGTCGCGGCGCTGCCCGCCTATGGCGACACCATGTCGGCCAACGACATGAATGACGAAATCTGCAAGAAGAAGCCGGTCGCGGAGCAGTCGGAAGCGGCACCCGCCGTCGGCGACAAGGGCAAGGACCTGCCGAAATCGCCCTATAAGGAAAAGCTCGACCATGTCCCGACGCTGATCGCCGTCGGGCTCGGCGGTGCCACGGGGCCGGTGCCGAAGGCGATGCTCGACGCCTCGGGGCAGGAATATGCCGACGTGCCGCTGCCGACATGGCGGCCGGACCGGGCGCCGCCGGCCGGCGCCGAGCCTGTTGTGGCCGGATCCGCCACCGCCGCGCAGGTCCAGCAGCCGGCCAAGGTGCTGAACTAGCCGCATGGCGGATTTTCCGATCCCCGTTTCGGTGCTCACCGGCTTTCTCGGCGCCGGCAAGACGACGCTGCTCAACCGGCTGCTCCGGGATCCCGCGCTTGCCGACACCGCCGTCATCATAAACGAGTTCGGCGAGGTGGCGATCGACCATCTCCTGGTCGAGCAGGCCTCCGACGGCATCATCCAGCTGTCCGACGGCTGCCTCTGCTGCACGGTGCGCGGCGAGCTGGTCGATGCGCTGGCCGACCTCGTCGACCGGCTGCAGACCGGCCGCATCGACCGGGTTGCCCGCGTCGTCGTCGAGACCACCGGGCTCGCCGATCCCGCCCCCGTGCTGCAGTCGATCATGGCGCACCCGCCCCTTGTCCAAGCCTTCCGGCTCGACGGCGTCATCGCCCTGGTCGACGCCGTCAACGGCAATGCGACGCTCGATGCCCATGTCGAGGCGGTGAAGCAGGTCGCCGTCGCCGATCGCATCGTGCTCAGCAAGACCGACCTGGCCAAGGATGCAGGCGACGCGGAGGCGTTGCGGGCGCGGCTCAGGCAGCTCAACCCGGGTGCCCTGGTGCTCGATGCCAGCCAGGCAAGCGCCGCGACCCTGTTCGACTGCGGCCTCTACAATCCGGCCACCAAATCGGCCGACGTGCGGCGCTGGCTCGGCGAAGAAGCCGGCCACGACCATGACCACGGCGGGCATGATCATGTCGACCACGATCACGATGACCATGGCCACCGGCACGATTCCCGCATCCGCGCGTATTCGCTGGTTCATGACGGGCCGGTGCCGTTTTCGGCAATCGAGATGTTCCTCGATCTGCTGCGCTCGGCGCATGGCGAGCGCCTGTTGCGGATGAAGGGCGTCATCGAACTTGCAGAAGACCCATCGCGGCCGCTGGTTATCCATGGCGTGCAGAAGATCCTGCATCCGCCGGTGCAACTGCCGGCCTGGCCGGACAGCCAGCGCGGCACCAGGCTGGTGCTGATCACGCTCGACATGCCGGAAGACTATGTCCGCCGGCTGTTCGCCGCCTTCACCAACCGCCCGTCGATCGACACGCCGGATCGCGCAGCCCTGGAAAGCAACCCGCTGGCTATCGCCGGACGTCCGTGAAGCTGCCAATCTCCCCCCTCGAAGGGGAGATGGTCGGCAGGCCAGAGGGGGGCGGCGCGCCCGGACGCGGCCTCCTGCGGCAGATCAAGGCTGGCGCTTTACGCGAGGTGACCGCCTCTGTCGCCTTCGGCGACATCTGCCCCTCGAGGGGGGAGATTATCCCGCTCAGCCGCGCTCGACCAGGAAACGGTGGCCGCCCGATATCGCGGTCGTCTCGACCAGCCGATGGCCGCTCTCGGCGCAGAAGGCGGGAATGTCGATGACGGCGAGCCGATCGGTGGTTTCGAGCCACAGCCGGCTGCCCGGCTGCATTGCGGCCAGGCGCTTTTTTGCCTTGAGCACGGGCAACGGGCAGTTCAAGCCTTTGAGGTCGTAGACGGCGGCGGGGCCGGTTGAGGGCCTGTCTTCTTGGCCCCCATCTTCCTGTTCAAGCATGAAGCTCAGCCGCCAAACATGCCGAGCAGTTTCTTCTTCAACCTTGTCGCCGTGCTTTCGGCGTCGGCAGCCTGCGTTTCGACTGCCGGGGCGGCCTCCGGCCCTACGGTGGCGGTGGCGACAGGCATCTCGGCGGCTGTCCTGGCAGCTTCCTTTTCGGCGAGCGCCTGGGCTTTGGCAGCTTCCTTCTCGGCCAGGGCCTGCGCCTTGGCTGCCTCTTTGGCGGCCTTGGCCGCTTCTATGGCGGCGAGCCTCTGTTCCTCGGCCTTCTGCTTGGCAGCCCTTTCGGCGTCGAGCGCCGCCATTTTGCGGCCGGCCGGCGAATCGACGCGGCCCATGCGCGCCGTCTCGGTCACGGTGCCGTCCGGGTTGAGCGAGGGCGGCTCGATGGGAACGCGTTCGCCGCGCGCACGCCGTTTCGACCAGTCGGAAACGATGCTGGCTTCCTTGATCCCGGCGATCGTCGGCTTGGGCGCCGGCACGCTGGCCTTGATGGCGCCGTTGAAGGCCGCCTCATAGGTGCTTTGATAGGCGTTGATGGCGCTCTTCAGCGAATCGGGCTGGGTGGTCGCAGGGCAAGGGCCGGTCGGGTTGAAGGCCGAGCCGTCGGCCGCAACCTGGTTGAAGACGTAGCGCTTCTCGCATACGTCGACCTTCGGCGGCACCTTGGTGACCTCGAAATTGTCGTAGCCGACCTTCAGCATCTTCCAGAATTCGTAGTTCGGGTCGTCGCGATAGCGCGCCATATTGGCCGCAGTCATGCGGAACGGAAAAGCCTGGATCTGGAACTCGGTCTGGCCGCCCTGGAAAGCGTCGCGGCCGAAAGCGTAGATCTGCTCGATCTGCGCGTCGGTCATCGAATAGCAGCCCGACGACGAGCAGGCGCCGTGGACCATCAGGTTGGAACCAGTGCGGCCATTGGCGCGGTCATAGGCGTTCGGGTAGCCGATGTTGAAGGACAGGTGGTAATTCGAGCGCGGGTTCATCTGTGCCGGGCGGACGGTGTAAAAGCCTTCCGGCGCCTGGCGGTCGCCTTCGGTGAATTTCGGCCCGAGCTTGCCCGACCATTTGCAGATGTCGTAGCTGGCGACCAGGTCGTAGCGGCCGTTGGTCTTGGCCTTCCAGATCTCGAGCTTGCCTTCTTCCTTTAAGATGCGGGCCATCACCGAAGAGGTGCGGACCATGCCCTTGGCTTTCATCTCGGCCAGGATCTTGTCCGGCAGCGGCTTGTTGGCCTGCGGCGCAAAATCCTTCATGGAAGCATCATTGCAGCCGGCGACGCCGATCGCAGCGATCAGAACTCCGGTGCGGGCAAGCTTGGCAAACATGGATATGGCTATCGTCTTCATCTCTGCGCCGCGGATGCCGCGACTGCTAAACCGACCACTGACGGACCTTAAGCCCGTTAACCTTGAAAATTCCTTACCGCAAGCATGCTGGCGTCCCTTACGGCAAGCCCACTGAGCCGAATGCAGCGGCATTTTTGTGGCGAAACTGGTTCACGCCGCCACATTTCAGGCCGCGCGCCTGCGTCGGTTAAAGATTGCGGCCCATCGCCAGGTATTTCTCGCGGCGATGCTCACGGAAATCAGTGTTGGCACCGGAGAATTCCTTCATCGTCCTGGCGATGAGGTCGCCGGTGGCGGTGATCACCGTTTCGGGGGCGCGATGGGCACCGCCGAGCGGCTCAGCAATGATGGCGTCGATGATCTTCAGCTCCAGCAGATCCTGCGCCGTGATCTTCATATTGGTCGCCGCATCCCTGGACCGCGTGGTGTCGCGCCACAAGATCGAGGCGGCGCCCTCCGGCGAGATCACCGAATAGATGGCGTGTTCGAGCATGTAGACGCGGTTGGCGGTGGCAATCGCTATGGCGCCGCCCGAGCCGCCTTCGCCGATCACCACCGAGATCGACGGCACCTTCAGGCCAAGGCAGGCCGAAGTCGAGCGGGCGATGGCTTCAGCCTGGCCGCGTTCTTCGGCGTTAACGCCGGGATAGGCGCCGGCAGTGTCGACCAGCGTCAGCAGCGGGATCTGGAAACGGTCGGCGAGTTCCATCAGCCGCACGGCCTTGCGGTAGCCCTCCGGCCGTACCGAGCCGAAATTATGCTTCAGCCGGCTTGCCGTGTCGGATCCCTTCTCCTGGCCGATGATCGCCACCGGCTCGCCACGAAAGCGGGCGAAGCCGCCGACGATCGCCTGGTCCTCGCCGAAATTGCGGTCGCCGGCGAGCGGTGTGAAATCAGTAAGCAGGGCCTTGATGTAGTCGATGCAATGCGGCCTGTCCGGATGACGCGCCACCTGCACCTTCTGCCACGGCGTCAGCGCCTTGTAGGCGTCGCGCAGCGCATCGCGCGAGCGCTTCTCCAAGCGGGCGATCTCATCGCCGACATCGACCGCCTCGCCGTTCTCGGCAAGCTTCTTCAGCTCGATGATCTTGCCTTCGAGATCCTGCACAGGCTTTTCGAAATCGAGGTAATTGTACATTCTTGGGCGGACCGGCAAGTCGGAAGGCAATGACTGACGCAAGCCTGAAAATGCAGGCTGGGCGCGGTGGAGCGTCGTTCTCACATAGCGACATGACGCCTAGTCGGCAAGCGGATGATGATCGTTGACCAGACGCACCAGCCGCTCCTCCAGCACATGTGTGTAGATCTGCGTCGTTGAAATATCGGCATGGCCGAGCAGCTGCTGCACGGCCCTGAGATCGGCGCCGTTCTGCAGGAGATGGCTGGCGAAAGCATGGCGCAGCACATGCGGCGATATCTTCGCCGCGGCAATGCCGGCCCGCCCGGCAAGCCCTTTCAGCTCGCGGGCAAAGACCTGCCTCGAGAGATAGCCGCTGTCGGCGGCGGCCGGAAACAGGAACGGGCTGTCGGCAAAAGCCGACACCGCCGCCCGTGCGGCAAGCCAGGCCCGCATCGCCGTGCGCGCCTTGGCCGACAGCGGCACCATGCGCTCCTTGTTGCCCTTGCCGCGCACCATGAAGAAGCGGTCGTCGCGCTGCGCCACCGTCACGGGAAGGCCGACCAGCTCCGAAACGCGCAAGCCGGTGGCGTAGAGCACCTCGACGAGCGCTTGGAGGCGCAGCGCCGCCAGCCTGTCGCCGTCATGCATGGAGGGGTCCATCGCCTCTTGCGCGGCGCGGTCGAGCAGCCGGCCGGTATCGGCCTCGCTCATCGTCTTCGGCAGCGGCCGGCCTTTCCTAGGGCTGTCCAGCGTGCCGGTCGGATCGTCACCGCGCAGGCCTTCGGCGTAGAGGAACTTGAAGAACTGCCGGATCGCCGACAATTTGCGCGCCTGCGAGGTGGCGGCAAAGCCGCGCGCGGCGATGTCGTCGAGATAGGCACGGATGTCGGCGCTGCTGGCAACGGCAAGCCCGCCGCCGATCGCGGCGGAAACGTCCTCGAGGTCGCGGCGATAGGAGGAAAGCGTGTTTTCGGCAGCGCCGCGCTCGGCGCTCATCATCTCCAGGAAGGCTTCGATGCGGGCGGCGCTGTTCATTTTTTGGGATTGAGCTTTTCCGGAGGGATGCGCACGCTCATTTCCGCCTTTCTCGGCTCGACGAACATGACCAGGGCGAACATCGCGCCATAGACAATGCCGGCCAGAATCGCGAGCGTCACGACAAAGCGAAACAGTGTTGGCATTAATTTTCGCCCGTCGTCTTATTCTGCATTTCCAACCCTGTGCCCTTATGAGGCGCCAATACCGCCAATTCAAGGGTGAAGCCGATAACAGGTCCCGGTTGCGTCGCGCTTGACGCAAACAGGCTTTTGATGTCGATACGCCGGCAAAGAGGCCCTAGAAACATGACCGCGCTACCAGCAAATCCTCCGGGCGAGAGCCGTGCCGCGCTGCTCGGCCGGCTGGGCGATCGTTCCATCGTCTTTATCGGGCTGATGGGCGCCGGCAAGACGGCGATCGGCCGCAAGGTGGCGGCGATGCTGGCACTGCCCTTCATCGACAGCGACCAGGAGATCGAAACCGTTTCGCGCATGAGCGTCCCGGACCTGTTCGAGCGCTATGGCGAGGCGGAGTTCCGGGCACTGGAGCAGCGCGTCATCCTGCGTGTGCTGGAACACGGGCCGCAGGTGCTGTCGACCGGCGGCGGCGCCTTCATGAACGCGCAGACGCGCGAGGTGATCGCCAGCCATGGCATTTCGGTTTGGCTGAAGGCCGAGATCGACCTGTTGATGGAGCGCGTTTCCAAGAAGCAGAACCGGCCGTTGCTGAAAAGCGCCGATCCGCGCGCCGTGCTCGAACGGCTGATGGCGGAACGCTACCCGGTTTATGCCGCGGCCGATGTCACCGTGCCGACCCGCGACGATCGCAAGGAGATCATTGCGGCCGAAGTGGTAGACGCGCTGCGCGGCCATCTCGGCGTTGCCGATATTGACGAGGTGCGGTCGTGAGCGCTGATGCAACGGTCGCTGTCGAAGTCGGGCTTGGCGAGCGTGCCTACGACATTTTGATCGGCCCCGGCCTGCTGTCACGCGCCGGCGCCGAGATTTCGGGCCGTCTGCCGGGCACGCGGGCGGCGGTCGTCACCGACGAGAATGTCGCGGCCGCGCATCTCGCGACGCTTGCGGCCGGCCTCGCAAGCGGTGGCATCCAACATGCGGTCATCACGCTGCCGCCAGGTGAAAAAACCAAGAGCTTTGCGCATCTCGAAGAGGTGGTCGACGGCGTGCTGGCCGCCAAGCTGGAGCGCGGCGACGTCGTCATCGCGCTCGGCGGCGGCGTCGTCGGCGACCTCGCCGGGTTTGCCGCCGGCGTCGCGCGGCGCGGCATGAACTTCGTGCAAATCCCAACCTCGCTGCTGGCGCAGGTCGATTCGTCGGTCGGCGGCAAGACCGGCATCAACAGCAAGCGCGGCAAGAACCTGGTCGGCGTGTTTCACCAGCCGAAACTGGTGCTGGCCGACACCGAAGTGCTCGACACGCTGCCGATCCGCGAGTTTCGCGCCGGCTATGCCGAACTGGCCAAATACGGGCTGATCGACCGGCCCGAGCTCTTCGCCTGGCTGGAGGAAAACTGGCCTCGCGTGTTTGCCGGCGGACCGGAGCGGGGAGAGGCGATTGCCGAGGCCTGCCGCGCCAAGGCCGACGTCGTTGCCCGCGACGAGTTCGAGACCGGCGACCGCGCCCTGCTCAATCTCGGCCACACCTTCGGCCATGCACTGGAGGCGGCGGTCGGCTATGACGGTACAAGGCTCGTGCATGGCGAAGGCGTTGCCATCGGCATGGCGCTGGCGCACCGCTTTTCGTCGAGGCTCAATTTGGCGAGCCCCGACGACGCGGCGCGCGTCGAGGCGCATCTTCGCGCCGTCGGCCTGCCTTGGCGCATGGCCGACATTCCGGGTGAATTGCCCGACGCCGAGCAGCTGTTCTCCTTCATCACCCAGGACAAGAAGGTGTCGCGCGGCGCGCTGACCTTCATCCTGACGCGCGGCATCGGCCAGGCCTTTATCGCCCGGGATGTGCCGACCTCGGAAGTGCTGACGTTCCTCCGGGAGAACCATCCGGGATGAGCCAGGTCGGCTGGATCGCGGCTGCCGTGCTCGCCGGCCTCGGCCTGCTGGGCTTCGTCTTGCGCCGGCGCCTGCTCGCCGCCTTCGGCTACGAGCTGCAGCGCATAGAGCCGCAGCGCTCAGCGCGCGAGGAATTGCGCGGCGCCGTCGATGATTTCCGCCGCGACGGCCAGGTGGTGCGCGAGGACCGCGCCCGTATCGGCGGCCTGTTCGACCTCGAGGAGCTCGAAGTGTCGGACGTGATGGTCCACCGCACCAATATGCGCTCGGTCAATTCCGACGACCCGCCGGAAGCGGTGGTTCGCGAGATCCTGCAGAGCCCGCACACCCGCATGCCATTGTGGAAGGGCTCGCTCGACAACATTGTCGGCGTGCTGCACGCGAAGGATCTGCTGCGCGCGCTGAACGAAGTCGGCAATGATTTTTCCAGGATCGACGTGATGAAGATCGCGTCCAAACCGTGGTTCGTGCCCGACACCACGACCCTGCAGGAGCAGCTCAATGCCTTCCTGCGCCGCAAGGCGCATTTCGCCATCGTCGTCGACGAATATGGCGAGGTCGAAGGGCTGGTGACGCTGGAGGACATCATCGAGGAGATCGTCGGCGAGATCGCCGACGAGCACGACATCGACATCCAGGGCGTCAAGCAGGAGGCCGACGGCTCCGTCGTCGTCGACGGCACGGTGCCGATCCGCGACCTCAACCGGGCGCTCGACTGGAACCTGCCGGACGAGGAAGCCACCACCATTGCCGGGCTTGTCATCCATGAGGCGCAGTCTATCCCGGACGAAAAGCAGGCCTTTACATTTCACGGCAAGCGCTTCGTCGTCATGAAACGCGACAAGAACCGCATCGCGCGGCTGAGGATCAAGCCGGCGCTGCTTGGCGAATGACGAGGCGCACCTTGTGGCAGCCGTGGGCAGGCAGGCGTTTATGACGATCGATCGGCGAAGCCTGCTTCTGGCCTCGATGGCGGCGCTGCTGCCGGGGCAGGCCGCGGCGGCATCGCGGCTGCGTTCGCCGTCGCCCGAAACCTTCGACTATGGGCCGGCCAAGCTCGACATCTATTCCCCCGACGGCGCAAGCGGCCTGCCGGTCGTCTTCTTCGTCCATGGCGGCGCCTGGCGGGTGGGCAACCGCAACAACGTGGATGCCAAGCCTGGTTTCCTGCTCGACAATGGCTTCTGCTTCGTCTCGATCGACTACCGGATGCTGCCCGAGGCCGACGTCGCTACCCAGGCGGCGGATGTCGAACTGGCCTATCGCTACGTCCGCGCCAATATCGCCAGGCATGGCGGCGATCCGGACCGGATCGTTGCCATGGGCCATTCGGCCGGCTGCCATCTCGTCGCATTGACCGGCCTGCGCGGCGGCCTGCCCGGCGTCGCGGCGCTGGTCCTCGACGACACCAGGGCTTACGATCTTCAGGCATTGGCTAGGAGCGGCGGCATGGCAGGGGTCTATGCCCGCGCCTTTCCCGATCCGGCGCAGTGGCGCGCGCTGTCGCCTGTCACCTACGTGGAAGGTCGCAAGCACCCGCCGACCTTCATCGCCCATTCACGGGCGAAAACCCGCGCGGCGGACGCGCAGGCCTTCGCCGAGCGTCTGAAGTCCACCGGAACCAGGGTCACGCTGTTCGACGGCAGCGCCTATTCGCACATGTCGATCAATCGCGACTTCGGCACCGAAGGCGATGCATTGACCACTGCGGTGATGGCTTTCCTGAGGGCCAGCCTCAGCTGAAATCTACCAGTGGGTCTTTTCGCCGGATGGCGGCAGGCAGGTGAGGGGCGCAGACGGGGGGAACGGGCGGCGGCTAAGGCCGAAGCGATTTCTGTAACCATGGTCATTGACCGTGGTCACTTCTGATCCCATATAGTGAACGGCAATTTTGTTCATTGAGGTGGCGCATGAGCGCGCAGGTGTCGAAATCCAAGTTCAAGGCAAAGGCTCTCGAGTATTTTCGTCAGGTTGAAACGAGTGGCGAGCCAATCATTGTGACCGATCACGGCCAGCCCACACTGGAGATACGACGCTATGAACCGGTTTCGCGCGACCCTTTGGAGGTGCTGCGCGGGTCTGTCCTGCGTTACGACCGCCCCACGGATCCGGTGGCCGAAGATGATTGGGAAGCCGACAATTGATCGTGTTGGACACGCATGTTCTCGTCCGCTGGGTCAGCGGTGACATCGATCTGCTTTCAGAACCAGCACTTCGCGCAATCGAGCGGGAGAGGACAGGCGGCGAGATTTTGATCTCCTCGATATCAGCATGGGAAATCGCCATGCTGATATCGAGGGGGCGTCTCATGCTATCGATGGATGTGGGTGAATGGCTGGCGACGGTCAGCAAGCTTGAAAAGCTGAGCTTCATTTCCGTCGACAATGAGATTGCCGTGAATAGTACCGAACTTCCGGGAGAACTTCACAAGGATCCGGCTGATCGGATCATTGTTGCGACCAGTCGAAAATTTGCGGCACCTTTGGTGACCGCGGATCAGAAGCTGCGAGATTATCGATATGTAAAGACAATCTGGTAGGGCAACTACCAGCGGGTCTTTTCGCCGGGCGCCGCGGGCTCGATCGCCAGGGCGTGGACGCTGGATTTCAACTCCTGTGCCAGCAGATCGTTGACGGCGCGGTGGCGTTCGACGCGGCTCATGCCGGCAAAGGCGGGGGCGACGATGCGGACGCGGAAATGGGTCTCGCCGGAGCCGTCGAAGGTGGCGTGATGGCCGGGATCCACATGATGATGACCCGCATGGAGATGGCTTTCGTTGATGACGTCCAGCCGTTCCGGCGAAAACGCCTTCTTCAACTTATCTTCCATCGTCGCCTGTATGGACATCGCCGCTTCCCTTCACCACATCTATGTCATCGCACAAAATTCGCCGTTCGCCGGTTTTATGCCGCGATTCAGCGGTTAGGGCGATCATCGCGAAAATGTCAATTCTTGTTTCGCATCCGCGAACAGCCCATAAATGGGTGAGATGAAGCCGTACCCAAAATATTTCGAAAAGATTCGCATCCGCCCGGAGAAGGACGCGGAGCTGAAGTCGCGTTCGCCGATCTGCCAGTGGGATGGCTGCAAGGAGGCCGGTACCCACCGCGCCCCGGTCGGGCGCATGAAGGAAGGCGAGTATTTCCAGTTCTGCTTCGATCATGTGCGCGAGTACAACAAGGGCTTCAATTATTTCTCGGGCGTTCCCGATACCGAGATCGCCCGCTTCCAGAAGGAAGCCATGACCGGCCACCGGCCGACCTGGAAAATGGGCGTCAACGGCGCCTCGACACGCTCCTCGCCCGACTTCGCCCAGGCGCGCTCCGGCCGCGCCGGCTACTACAATCGCATGCGCGATCCCTTCGACCTGTTCAAAGGCCCGAAGGACCCGCGCGAAGCCCGCCAGCGCAAGGCCAAGCCGCTTGAGGCCAAGGCACTGGAAACGCTTGGCCTTGATACAAAGGCAAGTGGCAAGGATATCAAGGCGCGCTATAAGGAACTTGTGAAACGCCACCATCCGGATGCGAATGGCGGCGACAGAGGTTCGGAAGACCGGTTCCGCGATGTGCTCCAGGCGTATCGCGTGCTCAAGCAGGCAGGTTTGTGCTGAGCGACCTTACGGTTCGTGTCGCTTTCCAACTTTCATAAGGTTGGAAAAGGCTCTAAGACCGCCCCCGAACAAAATCGATTGCCGGCGAAACGCGGCGTTTCGCTTGTGGAGACGTTGATAGAGATGAACAAGGTCGATCGCGACATCGCCAACCTGCCCGACACCACGGTGTCGGTGAAGGAGACATTCGGCTTCGACTCCAGGATGGTGGTGCCGGCCTATTCGGTGACGAGCGAGCATGTCCCCGACATCGATCCGGACTACCTGTTCGACAAGAACACGACCATGGCGATCCTCGCCGGCTTTGCCTATAATCGCCGCGTCATGGTGTCGGGCTATCACGGCACCGGCAAGTCGACGCATATCGAGCAGGTCGCCGCCCGCCTCAACTGGCCTATGGTGCGCGTCAATCTCGACAGCCATGTCAGCCGCATCGACCTCGTCGGCAAGGATGCCATCGTCGTCAAGGAAGGGCTGCAGATCACCGAATTCCGCGACGGGATCCTGCCCTGGGCCTACCAGCACAATGTCGCGCTGTGCTTCGACGAGTACGATGCCGGCCGCCCGGACGTGATGTTCGTCATCCAGCGCGTACTGGAATCGTCGGGGCGGCTGACGCTGCTCGACCAGAGCCGGGTCATCCGCCCGCACCCGGCCTTCCGGCTGTTTTCGACCGCCAACACGGTTGGGCTGGGCGACACCACCGGCCTCTATCACGGCACCCAGCAGATCAACCAGGCGCAGATGGACCGCTGGTCGATCGTCACCACTCTGAACTATTTGCCGCACGACAATGAGGTGAACATCGTGCTGGCCAAGGCCAAGCACTATCGCGACGGCAAGGGCAAGGAGATCGTCAACAAGATGGTGCGCGTGGCCGACATGACGCGCTCGGCCTTCATCAACGGCGACCTGTCGACGGTTATGAGCCCGCGCACGGTCATCACCTGGGCCGAGAATGCCGAAATCTTCGGCAATATCGGCATGGCGTTCCGGCTGACCTTCCTCAACAAATGCGACGAGCTGGAACGCTCGCTGGTCGCCGAGTTCTACCAGCGCGCCTTCGGCGAAGATCTGCCCGAATCGGCGGCCAATGTGGTGCTGGGCTAAGCAGAGTCTCGATGGCCGGTCCGGGCGACAACACGCGAAACAAATCCAAGACCGGCGCTGAGAACGATAGCTTCAAGCGCGCCGTCACCGTCTGCATGCGCGCGATTGCCGGCGACAAGGAGCTCGAGGTCGGCTTCGCCAAGGACCGGCCGGCACTGGCCGGCAGCCGTGCCCGGCTGCCGGAATTGCCGAAGAAGGCATCGAAGGCGGACATCGCCATCACCCGCGGGCTCGGCGATTCCATGGCGCTGAAGCGCGCCTGCCACGATGCGCGCATCCACACTAGGCTGGCGCCGGAAGGCAAGGCGGCGCGTGCCATCTATGACGCGGTGGAGCAGGCCCGCGTCGAGGCGATCGGCAGCCGCGCCATGCAGGGCGTCGCCGACAATATCGGCTCTATGCTGGAGGACAAATACGCCAGGGCCAACCTCGTCGACGTCAAGGACAAGGCCGACGCGCCGATCGAGGAAGCGCTGGCGCTGATGGTGCGCGAAAAGCTGACCGGCCGCGCTGTGCCGAAAAGCGGCGAACGGCTGGTCGATCTCTGGCGGCCCTGGGTCGAGGAAAAGGCCAGCGCCGACCTCGACGGGCTGTCGGCAAAGCTCGACGACCAGCAGGCGTTCGCCCGCGTCGTGCGCGAGATGCTCGCCTCCATGGAAATGGCCGAGGAGCTCGGCGACGACCAGGAGACGGAAGACTCCGAGGACAATGACGAAAACCAGCCGCAAGGCGAGGAGCAGAGCGAGGAGGGCGGCGAAGACGATTCCGGCTCCGAGCAGTCGCAGTCCGAGGATACCGAGGCATCGTCGGACGACGAGCAATCGGCCGAGACGGAAGCTTCCGACGCCACCGCCGAGGATCTCTCCGACGATGACGACGCCGATGCGGAGACGCCCGGCGAGGCCCGCCGCAACGACAATCCCTTCACCAATCTGCCGAAGGAGATCGACTACAAGGTCTTCACCACGGCCTTGGACGAGACCGTAGGCGCGGAGGAATTGTGCGAGGAGGAGGAACTCGACCGGCTGCGCGCCTTCCTCGACAAGCAGCTCGCCAATCTTTCCGGCGTCGTCGGGCGGCTGGCCAACCGGCTGCAGCGCCGGCTGATGGCGCAGCAAAACCGCTCCTGGGATTTCGACCTCGAAGAGGGCTATCTCGATCCGGCGCGGCTGGTGCGCGTCGTCATCGACCCGATGCAGCCTTTGTCCTTCAAGCAGGAGCGCGACACCAAATTCCGCGACACGGTGGTGTCGCTGGTGCTCGACAATTCGGGTTCGATGCGCGGCCGGCCGATTACCGTCGCCGCCACCTGCGCCGACATCCTGGCGCGTACGCTGGAACGCTGCGGCGTCTCGGTCGAAATCCTCGGCTTCACCACCCGCGCCTGGAAGGGCGGGCAGGCGCGCGAGAGATGGCTGAAGGAAGGCAAGCCGCCGAACCCCGGCCGGCTCAACGATCTGCGCCATATCATCTACAAATCCGCCGACCATCCGTGGCGGCGGGCGCGCCGCAATCTCGGGCTGATGATGCGCGAGGGGCTGCTCAAGGAAAACATCGACGGCGAGGCGCTGCTGTGGGCGCACAACCGGCTCATCGCGCGGCCGGAGCAGCGCAAGATCCTGATGATGATCTCGGACGGCGCGCCGGTCGACGATTCGACGCTGTCGGTCAATCCGGGCAATTATCTCGAGCGGCATCTGCGCGCCATCATCGAGCTCATCGAGACGCGCTCGCCGGTCGAGCTTCTGGCCATCGGCATCGGCCACGACGTCACCCGCTACTATCGCCGCGCCGTCACCATCGTCGATGCCGAGGAGCTGGCCGGCGCCATGACCGAGCAACTGGCCTCGCTGTTCGCCGAGGAAACCGTGCGCGATACGCGGCGCGGCGGCATGCGGCGCGCCGGATGATTTTTTCCCGCGGCGGCTTTCGGCAGAAGCTTTTGGCCGCCATTGCGTTGTTAGGCATCAGTTTGGCCCCGGCTGTTGCTGCCGGCCCGGCCTCGGTCGAGCCGGCCGAAATCTCGGCACGGCCGATCAGCGAATTCCATATCGGCCGGCCGGACAAACAGTTCGGGCCGCTCGAATTCGTCGGCGGGCTCGAAATGACCTCGCCGACGCGCGATTTCGGCGCGCTGTCGGCGCTTCGCTTCCTCAAGCCCGGCAGCGATTTCATCGGCGTCGCCGACACCGGTTTCTGGTTTTTCGGCACCCTCGTCCACGATGCCGAGAAGCGGCCTTCCGGCATACAGAATTTTCGCATGCAGCAAATGGTCGATGCGGCCGGCCAGCCGAAATGGGCGGTCGATGCCGAAGGCCTCGCGGTCAAGGACGGCATTGCCACGGTCGGCTTCGAGCGCGATCACCGTATCGCAGAGTTCAAGATCGACCCGGACGACATGAAGGCGCCGTTCAAGCAATTGGACTTCCTGATCCCTGCCTGGGAACTTCGCCGCAATCGCGGCTTCGAGACCGTCACCCGCGCCCATCCTTACGGACAGCATGCGGGCGGGCTGGTCGTGGTGTCGGAAAAGAGCCTCGACAAGGCCGGCAACATCTTTGCCGCGATCATCGAAGGGCCGCACAAGGGCGTCTTCACCGTCAAGCGCAATGGCGATTTCGACATCACCGACGGCGCTTTCCTGCCGGATGGCGACCTGTTGCTACTGGAGCGCAGTTTTTCGATGGCCGGCGGCGTCAAGATGCGGCTGCGGCGCATCTATGGCGAAAGCGTCGAGAAGGGCGCCGTCGCCGACGGGCCGGTGCTGCTTGAAGCCGATATGGGCTACCAGATCGACAATATGGAAGCGCTCGACGTCTGGACCCGCGCCGACGGCACGCTGATCGTGTCGCTGATGTCCGACGACAACCACTCGATCCTGCAGCGCAACCTCTATCTGGAATTCATCCTGCACGAGGATTGACGCGCGATCCCCGTTGCGGGGCTGATGGCATGCTGCCGTCCCAGCGCTGTTTCGCAGCTCATACACGTTTCCCTTGGAATGACCGGCGTCGCGGGTTTTCCAGCCAGCTCTCACCATCTGCAAAAAATACTTTAGTCGTGACTTGACAATTTGCGCCATCGGCGAAATACTCAAGTCCATGCTTAAGTATTCCGGGATCGACAGCATCCTGCGGGCTCTTGCCGAGCCGACGCGCCGGGCAATCCTGGAAAGACTGAGCCGCGGGCCGGCCACCGTCAGCCAGTTGGCGGAGCCGTTCGGCATGACCTTCGCCGCCGTGCTCCAGCATCTCCAGGCGCTGGAAGCGTGCGGGCTGATCCGAAGCGAGAAGGTCGGACGCGTGCGCACCTGCCGGATCGAGCCCGGCGGGCTCGCCCCGCTCGCCGACTGGATCGCTGCGCGCCGTACGCCGGCCGAACGCCACCTCGACCGTCTCGGCCTGATCCTGGCGGAGACTGACCAACCGAACGCAACACTCCACGACCAGGAAAAGGACGACAAGAAATGAACCAGATTGCCCCGGTTAACGACGAGCACTCCGTCATCCATTCGACCTTCACGATCGAGCGGACCTATCCTCAATCGCCCGAGCGCGTCTTCTTCGCCTTTGCCGACAAGGCGACGGTGCGGCGTTGGCGCGTCGAAGGTGACGGCTTCACCATCGCCGAATTCACCTTCGATTTCCGTGTCGGCGGCGGCGAGGTTTCGCGGTTCAGCTATCAGGGCGGCCCGGAGATCAGGCTCGATGCACAGTTCCAGGACATCGTCCCTGACCGGCGCATCGTATTTTCCTACCGGATGGCGGTCGGGCCGCAGCCGCTGTCGGCGTCGCTCACCACTGTCGAGCTCGCACCCTCCGGCGACGGCACCCGCCTGACCTATACCGAACAGGGCGCGTTCTTCGATGGCGTCGATTCAGCGCAAGGACGCGAGGAGGGCACGCGCGGGCTGCTGCAGGCGCTCGCCGCTGAGCTTCAGAAAGCGAAGTAGTAGGTGTCGGCATGCCGGGCGGAGCCCAAACAGTACTCCGCCCGAAATGCTTCCGCTATGCTTTGCTTGCCAGCCAGACGACGTGACGGGCGCCGCGCTTGCCGTGAGCCCGTACCTTGACCTCCTCGACCGTGAAGCCCGCCTGCTTGAGCCTTCGGGTGAAGCCTGCATCAGGGCCCTGCGACCAGACCGCCAGCACACCGCCGGGCCTGAGCGCGGCGCGTGCGGCGTTGAGGCCGGCGGCGCTGTAGAGCGCGTCGTTGGCCTCGTAGACGATGCCCTCGGGGCCGTTGTCGACGTCGAGCAGGATCGCGTCCCAGGCCGATGCTTGCGAACGGATGAGCTGACCGACATCGGTCTCGTGAACACTGACGCGCCGGTCGTCAAGGCAGCCGTCGAAAAGCTCGGCCATCGGGCCGCGTGCCCAAATCACGACGGCCGGCACCAATTCGGCAACGGTGACCTGTGCATCATCGCCAAGCTCGGCCAAAGCCGCGCGCAACGTAAAGCCCATGCCGAGGCCGCCGATCAGGATACTTGGATTCTGAACGCCGGCAATCCTTTGGCAGGACAGCTTCGCCAGCGCTTCTTCGGAACCGCTGAGCCGGCTGTTCATCAGCTCGTTGGCGCCAAGCATGATCGAGAATTCGCCGCCGCGCCGCTTCAGGCGGAGCTCTTGTCTGCCGTCAGGCGTCTTTGCTGAATCAAGCTGGACCCAAGGGATCACAGACTATGCCGCCAGTGCCGGCTGGCTCCAGCGGGCGGCAAGCAGCCGGTAAGGGATCAGCGCCACCACCGCTATGACCAGCTTGACGCTGAGATCGCCGAGCGCCCAGGATACCCAGCGCATCGTCTCGACCGGCAACACGCCCATCAGCGGCGCGGTTTCCAGCGCAAAGCCGTCGTTGGGCCCGGCGAAGGCGAAAGCCGCGGCAAAGGCGACGGTGAAAAACACCACTGTATCGAAAACGGAGCCGACCAGCGTGCCGACGATCGGCGCGCGCCACCAGCTCTGCCGGCGCAGCCGGTTGAACACGGTGACGTCGAGCAATTGCGCGGTGAGGAAGGCGGCGCCCGACGCCGCGGCAATGCGAACCAGCCGGTCCGCGGCGGTCTCGAATTCGATCAAGCCGTGGCGAAACAGCAGCGGCGGGATGACGATCGAGCAGATCACCGCTGTCATGAAGCCAACAAAGACGATCCTGCGCGCCACCGCTGGCCCATAGCGGCGATTGGCGAGATCGGTGACCAGGAAGGAGAACGGATAGGTGAAGGCGCCCCAGGTCAGGATGTCGGCCAGCGACAGCCCGCCGATTGCACCTTGCATCGGGAACTGCACAAGGATGTTCGAAGCCACGACGACGAGCGCCATGGCCGCCACGAAGGGCAGGTACCGCGAGAGGAAAATCATTTTTTTATCCTGGGTAATGGAACCAGCGGAACGCGATCCGGAACCCGGGTCACGCCCTGGAAGGCGGCTGACGCCGAAAAACTCAGGCGGCCGGCTGTTCGGCGAGCTTCTTGGCGATCTGCTTCTTCAACAGGCGGGCGCGCTGCGACAATTCCTTGGCGTCAGCCTTGACCAGGAAGGCGTCGAGGCCGCCGCGATGCTCGACCGAACGCAGCGCGTTGGCCGAAATGCGCAGGCGCACATTCTGGTTCAGCGCTTCCGAGATCAGCGTCACATTGACGAGATTGGGCAGGAAGCGACGCTTGGTCTTGTTGTTGGCGTGGCTCACATTGTTGCCGGACATGACTGCCTTGGCAGTGAGTTCGCAGGTGCGGGACATGGTTCTAACCTTCGGTTCTCGGTCCTGGCCAAACATTCGACCCGCGCCGGGTGGCGCGCGGTTTCGGTCAGGCGGCCTTATGGAAAAAGTTGGCGTTCCATAGTTGCATTTCGCCGAGGCGTCAAGCTTGGGGTTGGTTGGCGGGAGGGAATCGCACTTTCGGAGGAGGCGACACCAGCGACGCTGCCGATCTCCCCCCTTGCGGGGAGATGGCCGGCAGGCCAGAGGGGGTGCTGTCCCGCCGACTTGGCACCGTTGCAGCCGAAACTCTCGGCATTGGGAGGACAAAATTGAACCTTGGGCGATCCGTCACACCCCCCTCTGTCCTGCCGGACATCTCCGCCGCAAGGGGGAGATCGGCAAATTCGTCGATGGCGCCACATTTTGTTCTTGCTTTGTGCCGGCATCTATGCTACTAATTTGGGTATGGTGCCAATTGGCTCCAACGACCCGCCCGCCGAGGCGGGTTTTTTGTTTTGGCCGTCGGCCAGCCCCGAACGTTTCCTGCCGAGGCCGCCTTTCACATTAAGGCCGGAATTCGGCCTATAAGCGGTCGCACAGGGACATGCCAGACCGGTGCCGCCCGTCTCCGGTCGACAATCAAGGACCCGCCATGCTTCGTTCTTTCCTCCATGCCCTGGTCGTGCTGTTAATCGTCGCGCTGCCGACGACGGCTTCTGCCGCCGAGCCGCAATCCTTCACGGGCGAGTATTCGGTGTCGTTCCTCGGCCTCTCCGTGGCCAAGGCGAAATTCTCCAGCCATTACGAGGGCGACACCTATTCGATCGAGGGCAGCGTCTCCGCCGCCGGGCTCGCCACTTTGTTCGACGATACGCGAGGCACTATCTCGTCGAAGGGCAAGATTTCGGGCAAGCAGTTGCAGCCGCAGGCGTTTCGTGCCGACTACACGTCCGGCAAGAAGGCATCGATGATCGATATCCAGTTTGCCAACGGCGTCGTCACCTCGACCAAGGTCGTGCCTGAGCCGAAGAAGCGCAATCCCGAGAATTGGATACCGCTGGCCGGCAGCGATCTCGTATCCGTCCTCGATCCGATGGCCGCCACCGTCATCCATGCCGACAGCCTCGACCAGGTCTGCGGGCGCACGGTGAAGCTCTATGACGGCGAAATGCGTGCCGATCTGAAACTGACCTACGAATCGAAAGGGTCGATCTCGGTGGCCGGCTATGAGGGCGATACGGTCACCTGCAGGCTGGGCTTCGAGCCGGTGGCCGGCTACCGCAAGAACCGCAAGGCGCTGAACTACCTGAAGAAACGCAGCCGCATCATGGTGACGTTTGCACCGGTCGGTCAAAGCGCCGTATATGCGCCGATCCGCGCCACGGTCAGCACGCAAATCGGCCCGTTGACGATCAGCGCAGAGCGGTTCGAAGCAAAAGAATAGGCGTGACGGTGCGCCGCCAACGGTGGACACGGGTATGGCGCGCGCAACACTGATCGGCTTCTCCGCGGTCGCCATGTGGGCGCTGCTGGCGCTGCTTACGGATGCTTCGGGTTCGGTGCCGCCGTTCCTGCTTTCGGCAATCACCTTTACGATCGGCACCTGCGTCGGCCTGGTTGCCCGGCTGTTGATGCCGGCAGCCGACGGCGCCGCGAAGATACCGCGCCAGGTCAAAATACCACGCAAAGTCTGGGTTATCGGCATTGCCGGCCTGTTCGGCTATCACTTCTTCTATTTCACCGCGCTGCGCAATGCGCCGGCAGTCGAGGCCAGCCTGATCGCCTATCTGTGGCCGCTGTTGATCGTGCTGGGATCGGCGCTGATGCCTGGCGAGCGGCTGGCCTGGAACCATATCGTCGGCGCGCTGCTCGGTCTTGCCGGCACGGTCCTGATCGTCACTAAGGGCGGCGGGCTTGCCTTCGATGCGCGTTATGCCTTCGGCTATGCGATGGCCGGCGTCTGTGCGCTGCTGTGGTCGTCCTATTCTCTGTTGTCGCGGCGCTTCCCGTCGGTGCCGACCTCGATCGTCACCTGGTTCTGCGCCGCCACCGCGGCGCTTTCGCTGGTCTGCCATCTGTTGCTGGAACAGACGGTGCTGCCCGCCGGCGCCGGCCAGTGGCTGGCCGTGCTCGGTCTCGGGCTGATGCCGGTGGGGGCGGCGTTCTATGCGTGGGACATCGGCGTCAAGCGCGGCAACATCCAGGTGCTGGGGGCGGCGAGCTACGCCGCGCCGCTGCTGTCCACCCTGGTGCTGATCGCCGCCGGCTTCGCCGAGCCGTCATGGCGCATCCTCGCCGCCTGCGTGCTGATCACCGGCGGCGCGGCACTGGCGGCGAAATCGCTGTTCCTGCGCAAGAGGGCGGCGAGCGAGGCAAACGCATGATGCCGTTTGCCGGCGGCATCGATGCCAATGCCAATGCGACGCTGCTGTTTTCATTGGCGGCGGCGGTGATCTACGCGTTCAGCCTCGGCATGCCGCCGCGTCTTTCGCGGTCGGCGGCAAGGACATTGGCGCCGGCGATGCTGGCGGTGCTGGTCGCGCAGCAGGGCGGTCCATGGCTGCTCGTCGCGGCGCTCGGCGTCAGCGCCGTCGGCGACGCCTTCCTGTCGCGCGACGGCGAGAAGGCATTTCTTGGCGGTACGGCCAGTTTTCTTGCCGCGCATGTGCTTTACGTCGTGCTGTTCCTGCGTGCCGGCGGCGGCCTCGAGCTGCTTTCGGTCGAGCCATGGCGGGCAGCGATCGTGCCGGCGATGATCGTGTTGGTGCTGGCCATGCTTTTCGCGCTCCGGCATCGCGTCGGCCCCGCCTTGCGTTTGCCGATCGGTGTGCATGCCGCGGCATTGCTTGCCATGGGGATTGCGGCGCTCACCCTGAACAGCGTCTGGGTCGTGAGCGGCGTCGTCCTGCTCATCCTGTCCGACGGGCTATACGCCGCGGAAAAGTTCCTGCTGCCCGCCATCTCGCCGCACCGCGCTTGGATGGGGCACGCCGTCTGGGTGCTGCATTACGCCGGCCAGCTGGCGATCACGCTGGGTTTCGTTTTAGGCTAGGTGTGCCTAAAAGCGTGTCGCGTTCGATCGGCCTCATGCGACGCGCGCTTTAGGTTCTTGTTCTTAATGCATGTCATTATCGCAAAACCGCTGCACACATTTGCGCGACATGCATTAGGGCGTTCCCGGCAGCCAGCCTGGTTCGGCAAGTTCGAAGGCGGCGAAATCGAAGCCCGGCGCCACGGTGCAGCCGACCAGGGTCCATTCGCCGAGGCTGCGTGCCGACTGCCACCAGCCCGCCGGCACGACGATCTGCGGCCGCTCGCCCGCGGCAAGCGCCGTACCGAGGATCTCCTCGATGACGGGACCGCCTTCTCGATGTATCGACAGCGCCAGCGGCGCACCGTCATAGAAATGCCAGACCTCGGCCGCGTGCTTGACCCGGTGCCAGGCCGACAATTGGTCCTTCTCGAGGAGGAAATAGATCGCTGTCGAATGGCCGCGCGTGCCTGCCGCGCCGTCGCGAAAGGTCTCGGCATACCAGCCGCCTTCCGGATGTGGCTTCAGGCCGAGCAGGGCGATGATTTCGGCGGAACTGGTCATGACCCTGGCTCCTGGCGCCGCTCAGAAATTGTCCTTGCGCTTGCGGATCTCGGCGAACACTTCGGGGTCAGAGGCCTTCTCCAGGCCGAGATGTCTGCGGATCGCCGGGTCGTGCCAGCGCAGGAACGGATTGGTCGACAGTTCCTCGCCGATCGTCGTCGGCAGCGTCGGCTTACCGTCGGCGCGCAGCGCCTCGACTTTCGCGGCGCGCTCTTTCAGCGCCGAATTGGTCGGGTCGACGGTGAGCGCGAAACGGGCATTGGCCAGCGTATATTCATGGCCGCAATAGATGACCGTCTCGGCCGGCAGCGCCGCGAGCTTCTTCAGGGATTCGTACATCACCGGCGGCTTGCATTCGAGCAGCCGCCCGCAGCCGAGCGCGAACAGCGTGTCGGCGGCGAATGCCACTTTCGACGCCGGCAGATGATAGGTGACATGGCCGGCGGTATGGCCAGGTGTGGCGATGACCTCGATCCGCTCGTCGCCGAGGCGGAGGACCGAGCCTTGCTCGACCGTTTCGTCGATGCCGGGAATCTTTGCCTTTTCGGCTTCCGGCCCGACTATGCGCAGCTTGAAACGCTCCTTCAGCGCCAGATTGGCCTCAACGTGGTCGAGATGGTGGTGGGTGGTCAGGATCATCGTCGGGGTCCAGCCGGTGCGCTTGATCGCTGCCAGGATCGGCGCCTCCTCGGGCGCATCGATGAGCGCCGTCTGGCCGCTTTTGGGGTCATGAATCAGCACGCCGAAATTGTCGCTGCGGCACATGAATTGTTCGATCTCGACCGGCATCATACCTCTCCCTTTATTGCCGCAGACATAGGCCGCCTGCCAGCCGATGTCATCTGCCTTTGTTGAACTTGGACTGCTTCGAAGCTACCGTTCCGCCCATGCATTCCGATATTGTCGACCTCCGTTCCTTCTATTCGACCACGCTCGGGCGCCTGGCCGAACGCTCGATCACCATGGCGCTGTCCTCGCTATGGGCTGTTGTGCCCAACGAGCGGCTGGTCGGCCTCGGCTATACCTTGCCATGGCTGGAGCGCTTCGGCAGCGATGCCGAGCGGGTCTTTGCCTTCATGCCGGCGACGCAGGGTGCGGTGGTCTGGCCGGCGACGGGCCCGACGGCGACCGCTCTGGTCTTCGACGAGGAGCTGCCGCTGGTCGATTCCTGCATCGACCGCATGCTGCTCGTCCATTCGCTCGAACATGTCGAGAACCCGCGCGAGACACTGAACGAGATCTGGCGGGTGCTGTCGCCGGCCGGCCGTGTCGTCATCGTTGTGCCCAACCGACGCGGCGTCTGGGCGCGCTTCGAGCATACGCCTTTCGGCAATGGCCGGCCGTTCTCGCGCGGCCAGCTGACCGAATTGCTGCGCGAAGCGAATTTCACGCCGGCGGCATGGTCCGATGCGCTGTTCTTCCCGCCGTCGCCGCGACGATTCATGATGCAGTTCCACAATGTGCTGGAACGTGCCGGTCGGCGCTTCTGGCCGATCTTTTCCGGCGTCATCGTCGTCGAGGCGCAGAAGCGGCTCTATCAGGGCGTGCCGGTCGCCCAGCGCGCGTCCCGCCGTGTCTTCGTGCCGGTTCTGTCGCCGCATGGCGCGCCGACGCTCGGCCGGCTGTCGCGGGCCGAACATCCGGCGCCGCCAGGATGACGCGTTCGTGATCTGGGACAGGCTTTTTCACGCCTATCTGACGAGATCGGGTTTGCTGTCCGATTGAAGGCCGTGCGGCCGACCCCTATGACCGGTTCGGCATCGCTCCGAATGCAAGGATTTAACCGATGGATGATCGTCCGGATGTCGAGCCAAGCGCCCAGACGCTTGCCGCGTCAATCGAAGCCAGCAGCCTGCGGGAGCAGCTGGCAGCAATCAAATTAGCGCTGACCACCTCGCCGGTGCGAAAGCAATTGTTTTGGGCCGCAATCGGCATCGTCGCCGTCATTGTCGCAACCTCGGTCGGGCAGGTTCTGCTTAATCGCTGGAACCAGCCGTTCTTCGACGCGCTGGCGCGGCGCGACATGCCGGGTTTCCTGCATCAGCTTCTGGTCTTTGCGGCAATAGCCGGCGGGCTGCTTCTGTTTAACGTGAGCCAGACCTGGCTCGACCAGATGATCCGCCTGAAGCTGCGCGAGGCGCTGACGCTCGACCTGATCGGCGAGTGGATGCGGCCGGCGCGCGCCTTCCGGCTGGCCCATGCGGGCGCCATCGGCGTCAATCCCGACCAGCGCCTGCAGCAGGATGTCGCGCATCTCTCCGACCTTTCCACCGGCCTCGGCATCGGCCTGCTGCAGTCCTGCATCCTGCTTGCCTCATTCGTCAGCGTCTTATGGTCGCTGTCTTCCGGCTTCGTCTTCCACATAGGCGGCCATTCGCTGGCCATACCCGGCTACATGGTCTGGGCGGCGATCCTTTATGCGGGCACCGCCTCTTGGTTGAGCTGGCTGGTCGGCCGGCCGCTGATCCGCTTCAACAACGATCGCTACACGCGTGAAGCGGAGCTGCGCTCCTCGGTGGTTCGCGTCAACGAGAATGTCGATGCCATCGCGCTGGCGCATGGCGAGGCCGATGCCAGGCGCCGCCTCGAATTCGATCTCGGCATGGTGCTGGGCGCCATGCGGCGCATCTACAGCGCCCAGATCAATCTCTCCTGGGTTACCGACACCTATGGCTGGATCACTGTCGTCGCGCCGATCCTCGTCGCTTCACCAGTTTATTTTGCCGGCGATATCAGCTTTGGCGGGCTGATGATGGCGGTCGGCGCCTTCAACCAGGTCCATTCCTCGCTGCGCTGGTTCATCAACAATATCGGCGGCATCGCCGATTGGCGCGCCACGCTGATGCGGGTCGCCGACTTCCGCATCGCGCTCGACGACACCGACGTGCTGCACGATACGGAAAGGCGCATTTCGTTCGGCGAAAACCCGGACGGCAGCCTGACTTTCGAGAAACTCGAGATTGCCTCGCCGGAGGGATGCACCAGGCTTGCCGAGCCGCATGTCGAAATCCGTGCCGGCGACCGCGTCATGATCACCGGGGATCCGGGCGCCGGCAAGACGCTGTTCTTCCGCGCCATTGCCGGTCTATGGCCATGGGGCGGCGGCCGGATCGGCATGCCGGCCGGAGAAGCGCCGATCTTTGTTCCGCGAACGCCCTATTTCCCGCTCGGCAGGCTGCGCGAGGTGCTCAACCATGCAGACGGCGCGGCGGAGGCGAGCGATGCCGAGATTTCGGAGGTGCTGGCCGATGTCGGGCTGCAGCGCCTGTCGTCCTCACTCGATCGCTCGGCGCGCTGGGAGCGTGAGCTCAGCGACGACGAGCAGCGCCTGCTGGCTTTTGCCAGGCTCGCCTTGCGACGGCCAAAATGGGTCATCATCGACGAGGCGCTGGACGCGTTCGACGGCCCGACGCTGAGGCAAGTGTTGTCGATGCTGGACAAGCGCCTTGCCGACGCCGCGATCCTCAACATCGGCCGCGGCCAGCACAATTCCCGCTTTTTCCCGCGGGCGTTGACCATCGTCAAGGATGCCGGCCAACCGCCGCTCAAGCAGGCCCGTATCAGGGCAGGCGCCATCGAACCGCCCCCGGTTTTCGCCTCGGCCGGCCGAAAGAAATAGAAGGCAAGCTTTATTTCGCCGCGATCCCGGCGAAAAACTGTCGCGATCGTTTCAGATGGAAACGTTCCGATCGGCCATGCTTGATGCTCTCGCCCTGCTCGCCTGCTTTGCCTGCGCCCCCGCAGCACTCGCGGCCGCGCCCGCCAATGCAATTGCCGTCGACGTCGAGCTGGTGCTGGCTGTCGACATCTCGCAGTCGATGGATGAAAGAGAGTTTGCCCTGCAGCGCGCCGGCTATGTCGCGGCGCTGCGCCATCCCGATTTCATCAATGCCGTGCGTGCCGGCACCTCCGGCCGCATCGCCATCGCCTATTTCGAATGGGCAGGCACCATCCGCGACGATGCGGTCATTGCCTGGCAGGTCGTCGACAGCAAGGAGAGCGCCAACGCTTTCGCCGACAAGATCGCGGCCCGCCCGTTCAGGAGCTTTCGCGGCACCTCCATTTCCGGTGCAGTGGCTTTCGGCGCCGAGCTTTTCAACGGCACGGCCTTCGCCGGCAAACGCCGCGTCATCGACGTCTCGGGCGACGGCCCGAACAACACCGGCCTGCCGGTCACAACGGCGCGCGATGCGGCGCTGGCGAAGGGCATCGTCATCAACGGGCTGCCGATCCTGATCAGCCCGTCACCCACCTTCAGCCATCTCGACCGGTATTATGCCGAATGCGTTACCGGCGGGCCCGGCTCGTTCGTGCTGCCGATCTACGCGGCTTCCGAATTTGCCACCGCCACTCGCCGCAAACTGATCCTCGAGGTCAGCGGCATCGGATATTCCAGGGAGGATCCGAGGACGATCCGCATCGACGCACCAATCGACTGCCTGGAAGGCGAGCGCGACCGGCGGTTTTTCTCCGACCCGTATTTCCCGGAACTCGACCGGTAAGGCTGCCAGGGGTAAGCTAGGCTGGTGGCAGGCCGAAGGCCGAGAACAGGCTGGGGCCGAGGGGCCCTATGAAGATCGTCAAGGAAGCGATCCCGCCCTCGGCTGCGTCGAACACATGCAGGGAATGGGCACGCCATTCAGGGCTATCGGGCCTGCGGGAATAAACCCCGACCGCCGGCTGGGCATTGGCGCGGGTCGCCAGCGCGCGAAAGCCGCCAAACCTCGGCCAGACGGTCTCGAAGAAACCGCGGATCGCTTCGCGGCCTTGGTACCATTCGCGCCAAGGCGGCATGGTATAGATGGCGTCCTCGCGCAGCAGCTCGATCAAACCGTCGAGATTGGCCGCCTGCCAGGCCTGCATGTAGCGTTCGAGCAGCAGGCCTTCTTCGGGGCTGGGCCGTGATCGGCTGGCCGGCCGCCCCTGAGGATAGCGCGCCGCCAGCGTTGCGCGGGCGCGCTGCAACACGCTGTTGATCGAAGCCGTCGATCCGCCCAGCAAACGCGCCGTCTCGACAGCCGACCATCCCAGCACGTCGGCAAGCAGCAGCGCGGCGCGCTGCCTGGGCGGCAGATCCTGGATGGCGGCGACGAAGGCGAGCTGGACGGCCTCGCGGCTCTCGTAACGGGCTTCCGGACCTGGCTCGCTGCCGGCAACGTCTGGAAGCTCGGCGTCGGGGTAGGGCTCCAGCCAGGCGACGTCGGCTACCGGCCCGCCTATCGCCGCTCCGTGCGAGGGCGGCCGTCCGGTTTCCCGGAGAATGCGACGCGCCCTCGACCTTGCCTTGATGGCGTTGAGGCAAGCGTTGGTGGCAATCATGTAGAGCCAACCGCGAACCGAACCTCGCCCGTCGAACTCCGATCTTGCGCGCCAGGCGCGAAGCAACGTGTCCTGGACGAGGTCGTCGGCCTCGTGCAGCGAACCCATCATGCGATAGCAATGCAGCTTGAGCTCGCGGCGATGGGCGGCCGTGACCTTCTCGAAGGCCAGCCGATCGAGGATCGGCTGGCCTGCTGGCTCCAGAGGTGGCTGAGCGTCTGTCATGCGACTTTCGGGCGGCTTCCGGGTTCAGGTTTACATTACGCGCGCCTTTAGGCGGCCGGTGCAAGCCCGCTACCGCTCACCATGAAGGAACTGCCTTGCGGCTGACCGGTGGCGAGCGCGACCACCGCCCGTCCGACATCGGCCGGCGTTTGCATGTCGGTCATGGCGGCGATGAAGTCCGCCGGCTGGATGCCCATATAGGCCGCGACGCTGTCGATGCCGGCCTTGCCCACGCCGGTTTCCGGCATGATGCGCATCGGCGCGAGCGCCATGAAGCGCAGGCCGAGGCCAAGCCGGTCCGACTCCTTCTGGCTATGGCCGGCCAGGAACATCTGCATGCGTTTTGAGCCGGCGTAGCCGCCGGTATTGGGTGGCCCGCCGGTCAAGGCCGCGCCACTGGAGATCAGAACGATCCGGGTTCCCGGCTTGAGCGGACGCCGCAGAGCGGCCCGGCAAAACAGGAACGACGCCTTGACGTCCGTGTCCCAGTTTGCGGAGAACGCCTTCCAGTTCTGTTCATGCAGCGGCGCGGATGGCGCCAGCGCACCTGCACAGATCACCAGCACGTCCGGCTCCAGCGCGGCGAAGACCTTGTCCGGGGCGGAGTCCACCGTCGCATCGACCGCGAGTGTCTTTACGCCCGAGACCTCCCAGGCAAATTGCGCCAGGGCCTGTTTTCCGCGGGCGACGGCCAGCACCGTCGCTCTTTCCTTGAGGGCGGCCTCCGCGATCGAGCGGCCGACACCACGGCTGCCTCCGACGACGACGACATTCTGATTTTGCAACGATCCCATGGATCACCTCTCTGTCCCCGGGCGCCGGACCATCCAGGCGCGCTCATCGATAAGGACAGCGCAGGCGTGCCGAAATCATCGGTGCGGATGAAAGATTCTTCAGGTGACGGGCTCGCTCAAGGCTCCGATCGGCCGCCGGCGAGGTGCCGGGCTGGCCACAGCGAATGATCGGGCCGCGCGCGGCCTGCTATCGTTTCAGCAGGAACACCGCTTGCTGGCCGAAAAAGTTCCAGAACCACCAAGGCATGGAGAAGCCGATCCGCTGGCCGTTCGCGTCCAGCGCGGTTGCCTTTTCCACCGTTGCGCCAAGCTCGTCGCACAGATTGACGAAGTCGCGAATGGTGCAGAAATGGATGTTGGGGGTGTCGTACCAGGAATAGGGCAGGTCCTTGGTCACCGGCATGCGGCCGTTGAAGAGCAGCGAAAAGCGCACCCGCCAATGGCCGAAATTGGGGAATGAGACGATGGCGCGGTTGCCGATCCTGAGCAGCTCGTCGAGCACCAATTTCGGATTGCGGGTCGCCTGCAAGGTCTGCGACAGGACGACGAAGTCGAAACCCTTGTCGGGATAGAATTGGAGATCCTTGTCGGCATCGCCCTGGATGACCGACAGGCCGCGCGCCACGCATTCGTTGACGCCGCGCTGCGACAGTTCCAACCCGCGGCCATCGACCTTCTTGGTCTCCTGCAGCAATTCGAGCAGCAGGCCGTCGCCCGAACCGACATCCAGCACCCGCGACTGCGGCGGGATGAGATCGGCGACGACTTCGAGGTCGACGCGCTGGGCGCGGTTGACGCTCATGCGTTCGGCTCCTGCCTGGCGCGTGATCCTGATCCGAAAAGTCTGCAACTTTTCGGGGTCATGCGCTTATGCCTGGCGCATGGTCCTGATCCGAACGGTCTGCAACCTTTCGAGGTCATGCGCCGAGCCCTCTGGCCCGGGCCGCCGAGGCGATGAAGCCTTTGATGGCGGCGAACAGTTCCGGCTCGTCGAGCAGGAAGGCGTCGTGGCCGCGGTCGGTCTCGATTTCGACGAACGATACCGAGGCGCCGGCCGCGTTCAGCGCGTGCACGACCGAGCGGCTCTCCTCGGTCGGGAACAGCCAGTCGCTGGTAAACGAAACCAGGCAGAAGCGCGTCTTGGTGCCGGCGAAGGCATCGGCCAGCCGGCCGCCATGGTCGGCGGCGAGATCGAAATAGTCCATCGCCCGGGTCATGTAGAGATAGGAGTTGGCATCGAAGCGATCGACGAAGGTCATGCCCTGATGGCGCAGATAGCTCTCGATCTGGAAGTCGGCATCGAAACCGAAGGTCAGGGCTTCGCGGTCCTGCAGGTTGCGGCCGAACTTGCGGTGCAGCGCTGCTTCCGACAGATAGGTGATGTGGGCGGCCATGCGCGCCACCGCCAGCCCTTTTTCCGGCCGCTTGCCATGCTCGAAATATTTGCCGCCGTGCCAGTCCGGGTCGGCCATCACCGCCTGCCTGCCAACCTCGTGGAAAGCGATGTTCTGCGAAGAATGGCGGGCGCCGGTGGCGATCGGCAGGGCCGAGAAGACGTGCTCCGGATAGCTCGAGGCCCATTGCAGCACCTGCATGCCGCCCATCGAGCCACCCAGCACGCTGAACAGCTGTTCGATGCCGAAATGCTCGACCAGCATCAGCTGCGCCCGCACCATGTCGCGGATGGTGATGATCGGCAGGTCGAGCCCGTAGGGCTTGGCGGTGGCGGGATTTGTCGAGGCGGGGCCGGTGGAGCCGAGACAGCCGCCGATGACGTTCGACGAGATGACGAAGAAACGGTCGGTGTCGATGATCTTGCCGGGGCCGATCAGCACCTCCCACCAGCCAGGCTTGCCGGTCACCGGATTGGTGTTGGCGACATGCTGGTCGCCGGTCAGCGCATGGCAGACGAGGATGGCGTTGGAGCGGGCGTCGTTGAGCGTGCCGTAGGTCTGGTAGGCGATCTGGAACGGCGACAGCAGCGTGCCGGCGTCGAGCTTGAGCGGCTTGTCGGCGCCGAAACGCAACACCGGGCTCGACGGCTGGTCGGCCTCGTTATTGGTTTTTCGAGCGCGCAAAGCGACCATCACATCTCCTTGCCCGGCCTTCAGTTGTCCACGATCTGGGCAACAGCCAGTCAGGGCAACAAAAAACCGGCCATGCCTTCGCAAAGCCGGTTACAAGATGCAAACGGCCCTTTAGCAAGTTGTTTAACGTGGCTGCAAGCCGACCGGCAAATCACCACGGAACTGTAGCCGTTCTTCTATGACTCCCGCATGGCTTCGTCAACGGCAAGTTCTTGATCCCGAATTGCCGGCCCTCGACATTCCGGGCCACGGCTTGTATTTCCGCTGCGGCTTCCCGGCGGAAGCATTCTCGACGGATTTGTGAGATGAATCAGATACCGGATAAGGCACGGCCGACGCCCCGCGCGGGCATCATGGACATCGAAGCCTATGTGCCCGGCAAGAGCGCGGCGCCTGAAGGTGTCGTCAAGGTCCATAAATTGTCGGCCAACGAGAACCCACTCGGTCCTTCGCCAAAGGCGATAGAGGCCGCGCGCGCGGTCGCCGACAAGCTCGCGATCTATCCCGACGGCAGCGCCAAGCGCCTGAGGGAAGCGATCGCAGAGGTGCACGGGCTCAACCCGGCGAACATCGTCTGCTCCAACGGCTCCGA
The DNA here is from genome assembly GCF_055811815.1 of Mesorhizobium sp. WSM4836. Lineage (NCBI taxonomy): Bacteria > Pseudomonadati > Pseudomonadota > Alphaproteobacteria > Hyphomicrobiales > Phyllobacteriaceae > Mesorhizobium > Mesorhizobium sp. WSM4836. The sequence continues at coordinate 68,232 of NZ_JBVVQF010000024.1, read as the reverse complement.
CGAGATTCTGGGCTTGCTGGCGCAGACCTACCTCGCGCCCGGCGACGAAGCCATCATCACCGAACACGGCTTCATGGTCTACAAGATCTACATACTGTCGGCCGGTGCCGTCCCGGTAACGGTCAAGGAGACCGATGAACGCGCCGACATTGATGCGATCCTCGCCGCGGTGACGCCGCGCACCAGGATCGTCTTCCTGGCCAATCCAAACAATCCAACCGGCACTTACGTGCCGTTCCAGGAGGTGCGCCGTCTGCATGCCGGCCTGCCGCGAAACGTGCTTCTGGTGCTGGATGCCGCTTACGCCGAATATGTCCGGCGCAACGACTATGAAGCCGGCGTCGAGTTGGTGGGCAGCGCGGAAAATGTGGTCATGACCCGCACTTTCTCCAAATTGGGCCTGGGCGGCGCGCGGATCGGCTGGATGTGTGCGCCAATGCACGTCATCGACGCGATCAACCGTGTGCGCGGGCCTTTCAATGTCAATGCGACGGCGATCGAGGCCGGCATCGCGGCGATCCGCGACCGCGCCCACATCGAACGCAGCGTCGCGCATAACGAGAGCTGGCTGGCCTGGCTGAGCGAGCAATTAAGCGGGCTCGGGCTGCGGGTGACGCCGAGCGTCGGCAATTTCATCCTCGTCCACTTTCCCGAGGACAAAAAGCATTCGGCGGCGGAGGCCGACGACTACCTCAGTGCGCGCGGCTACATATTGCGGCGCGTTTCCGGCTACGGCTTTCCCAACGCGCTGCGCATGAGCATCGGCACCGAAGAGGCCAATCGCGGCGTTGTCGCAGCACTCGCGACATTCCTGAAAAGCTAGAGCACCATGACTTCACCGATGTTCGAAAAGATCGCTCTGGTCGGCATCGGCCTGATCGGCTCGTCGCTGGCCCGCGTCATCCGCCGCGAGGGGCTCGCCGGCCAAGTCGCGGTTTCGACGCGCAGCGACACGACGCTGGCACGGGCGAGCCAACTCGGCCTCGGCGACATCTACACGACCGACGCGAAAAAGGCGGTTCGCGACGCCGATCTGGTCGTCGTATCCGTGCCGGTAGGATCTTCAGGCACCGTCGCCCAGGAGATCGCACCCGCGCTGAAGAAGGGCGCCATCCTCACCGATGTCGGCTCGACCAAGGCGTCGGTGATCGCGCAGATGCAGCCACACGTGCCTGATGGCGTGCACTTCATTCCCGGCCATCCTTTGGCCGGCACCGAAAAATCGGGACCGGATGCCGGTTTTGCCGAACTGTTCGAGAACCGCTGGTGCATCTTCACGCCGCTGCCCGCCACCGATCCCGCCGCACTGGAAAAGCTCTCGCAATTCTGGCGCCGCTGCGGTTCCAACATCGACACCATGGACCCGCAGCATCACGACATGACGCTGGCCATCGTTTCGCACCTGCCGCACATCATCGCTTATAATATCGTCGGTACTGCCGACGATCTGGAGTCGGTGACCAAGTCCGAGGTCATCAAATACTCGGCTTCCGGCTTTCGTGACTTTACCCGTCTCGCGGCGTCCGACCCGACCATGTGGCGCGACGTCTGCCTGCACAACAAGGACGCCATCCTCGAAATGCTGGCGCGGTTTTCCGAGGATCTGTCCTCGCTGCAGCGGGCGATCCGCTGGGGCGACGGCGAAAAACTGTTCGACCTGTTCACCCGCACGCGCGCCGTCCGCCGCTCGATCATCGAGGCCGGCCAGGATATCGACGTACCGGATTTCGGCCGCCAGGCAGTCGAACACCCGCCGAAGGGATAAGCGGCGGCAGCCGATCGCAGGCCGGACCGGCTAATCGACCGGTTTGATCTTGCCGAGCGGGATGAAGCCGAGCGAGGCCTTGCCCCTGACGATCTTCAGCGGCATCGACGGCTGGTTGCCGAGCAGCGCCAGTCCGGCAAAGCCGGTTTGGATCTCTTTTTTCCGCTCGGGGATGGCGGTGGCGAGGATTGCCGCCACGGCCTTTGGGTCATCGAGCCTGATCGTCAGGTCGGCATTTATGAGACCGTCGTCATCGACCGACAGCGGTCCGGAAACGGTGATGCGCGCAGTTCCGGACGACAGATCGAGCTCGTGGATTTCGGCCGCCTGGCCGCGCAGGCTCTTCGGATTTGCCTTGATCAGCGTCACGCCGTTCTTCAGCGTCACGTCGCCGCCGCCGTCGAGCGGCGGCAAGACGCGCCCGTCGATGGCCGCCGCGTCGATTTCGAGATCGGTGAAATTGCCGGCATAGTCGATGTCCGGACCGTTTGGGCGCAATTGCCCGGTGGCGGTTCCGGCGCTGAACAGCGAGACGGGACCGGTGTCGTCTGCCGGATCGGTCTGGCCGGACAGGCCTTCTGCCTGCAGCGACAGCCGGTTTGGCAGCGGCCAGGACAACTTCATGTCGGCCTGCAGATCATCCCAGTCGATCCACAGCGGGGTCATGCCGGGAACAGAGGTCCTGAGTGGCCCCCTGAGCTCGGCGGCAGGCGACAAAAGCCGGGTGATCTGCGTGGTGGCGTTGATCTTGCCTGTCGATGCCGCGACGTTGCGGCTGTCGTCCTCGTAAGCCAGACTGTCGCAGGAAAGGGTGAAGCTGAGGGGATAGCCGCTGACCGCGAGATTGGCGCAGTCGGCCTTGATGCCTTTGTCGTCGAGATCGGCGACCGCCTTTTCGGTTGCGCTCACGACCAGGTCCGCCAGGTAGAACCAGCCCACGCTGTAGATGCCGAACAGCACGAGAATGAAAGCGGCAGGCCACAACAGGCGGCGACGTTGGCTGGGCGGCGGTCGCTCGTCACTTGACGTCATGCTGCGGCTTTCGTTAACGCGGGTGGCACGGGCGGGCTGTCGCTTGCGGCAACAACAGGTAGACGGACCGAAACACCACCGGTCGGTGGTTCGTCACAATCAGGCTTGGCGATATGGGCGATTTTTGGGTTTTTGGCTACGGCTCACTGATCTGGCGGCCGGGATTCGCGCATGTCGAGACGCGGCGCGCCCGCCTGCATGGCTACCGCCGTTCGCTCTGCGTCTATTCTTTCGTGCATCGCGGCACGCGCGAACGGCCGGGCCTGGTGCTCGGACTCGACCGCGGCGGCTCCTGCATCGGGCTGGCATTCCGGGTTCCAGGCGAGCTGCGCAACGAGGTCGTCACCTATCTGCGCGAGCGCGAGCTGGTCACCAACGTCTATCTCGAACGTGCGCTCAGCGTTCGCCTCGACAAGAGTGAAACGGATGAGGGCGAGACGGTCGAAGCCGTCGCCTATGTCGTGGACCGCAGCCATGAGCAATATGCCGGTGCGCTCGACCCGGCCGAGGCGGCGGCCGTCGTTCGCGGCGCCGTCGGCCAGTCGGGGAGGAATGAGGATTACGTCTTCAGCACGCTGGAGCACCTTGAAGCACTGGGTATAAGCGATCACTGGCTGGAAGAGGTGACAAGACGGATCGCGACCTAGCTTCGGCGTCGTGATCCGGGCTACATCCTAAAAATCTGTTTGCCAAGATCGGTGCGATCCAGGCTGTTTGCCACGGCAAGGTTGAACTCGGTCAGCGCGTGGAGACCGCCGACTGGAACGTGGAAGCCGGGCTGGCCGAAGATGTCGATGATCTCGCGTAGCACAGGCCGGTCGGCTTCGGCCGGCGGCGAAAAGAAATAGCGATAGATATTCGCCCTGATCTCGACGCTGCTCAGCAAGATATCGAAATTGTGCAGTTCGAAACGCTCGGCACTCATGCCGCCATTGATCACCATCTGCCCACCGAGCGCCAGGGTGCGGATCAATTCGCCGCTGAGAGGTCCGCCGACACTGTCGATTATCCCGTTCGATCCGGCGCCAGCGGTGATATCCATCACCGCTTCCCGGATACTTGCCTTCAAGTCCGAAAGATCAAGAATGGCGGCGACGCCAAGCGTCTTCAGGTCGAAGCTTTGGTGCGAGCGCCGCACAAGCGCGATGACGTTGATGCCGCGTCGTTGGGCGAACTGCATCACCATTGTCGAAATCGACGAATAGCCGGCCGTGACAGCCAGCCACTGGCCGGGCCGCACACGGGAATCCGTCAGCAGATCCCACGCGGTAATGGGGTTCACCATCTGCGCGGCGCGTTCGACCGGATAGCCGGCAGGCAACGGTATCAGCCATTCGGCGGGAACGGCCGCGTACTCGGCCCAGCTGCCATAATAGCTGAACGCGACAAGCGTGCCCGGTTCCAGCAAGACGTTCGCGCCAACGGCTTCGACGATGCCGGCGCCATGGTTTCCGGCGATCTGCTGGGGAAAATGCGGCTTCTTCGGTTCGGGATAGAGGTTCTGGATAAACAGGAAGTCGCCCGGATTGACCGAGGCCGAGACCATCCTGACCAGCACCTCGCCGTCGCCGATCCGCGGCATCGGCAGATCGTGCATATAGAGCACGTCGTGCGGCGAGCCGATTGCGTCAAATACAATTGCTTTCATGCCGGTCTCCATAACAAACGATCTGAGGCCAACAGTCTGGGCCTGGCCCGACCGTGCCGAGATTTGCGTTGGCGCTGCGGAACCTACGGTCGGCCGGCAAAAGTCAGAATTGGCAGATTTGACAATCTATGTGCTAAATTTGCCAGATCGTTTCTTCAGACGCTGCTGGTTTTAGATCCCGGACGCGGCGCGACGGGTCGCGGTTTTGTGAAGCGCCAGCGGGCTGGATAAGTGGCTATGCGTTTGACGTCGCTGCAGCACGACATAGGTTAGCCCGGTCGGCGGCTCCCAACCGCCCCAGCATGAATCATCAGGGAGATCAGCCTTGCAGAAGCGTCGTCTCGGTCGCACCGACCTATCCATCGCGCCTTTGGTTCTGGGCGGCAATGTATTCGGCTGGACCGCCGATGAGAAAACCTCATTCGACTTGCTCGACCGCTTTGTCGACGCCGGCCTCAACGCCATCGATACGGCCGATTCCTATTCGCGCTGGATTGCCGGCCACCAGGGCGGCGAATCCGAAGCCATCATCGGCAAATGGATGAAGAGCCGCGGCAACCGCGACAAGGTGGTCGTCGTCACCAAGGTCGGTTCGGACATGGGGCAGGGCAAACGGGATCTATCCGCCGCCTATATCGAAAAGGCCATCGACGCCTCGCTGAAGAGGCTGCAGGTCGACACTGTCGATGTCTATCTGTCGCACTGGCCTGATCCGGCCACTCCGTATGAGGAAACGCTCGGCGCTTACCAGAAACTGCTCGACAAGGGCAAAATCCGCTATGCCGGCGCTTCCAACCTCGACGCCGCCCAATTGCGCGCCGCACTCGACGTAGCAAGCCTGCGCGGCCTGCCGCGTTACGAGGTACTGCAGCCGGAATACAACCTCTACGACCGCTGGTCCTTCGATGGTCCGCTGCGTAACCTGTGCGTGGCCGAGGACATCGGCGTCATCACCTATTTCAGCCTCGCCAAAGGGTTTTTGAGCGGCAAGTACCGCAGCGAGGCCGACCTCGGCAAAAGCCCGCGCGGCGGCGGTGTGAAAGGGTACCTCAATTCGCGCGGCATGCGCATCCTCTCAGCGCTCGATGGCGTGTCGGCCAGACATTCGGCCAAGCCGGCGGAAGTCGCGCTGGCCTGGGTTATGGCGCGCCCCGGTGTCACCGCGCCGATCGCCAGCGCGACGACGCTCGACCAGCTCGACAGCCTGGTGCGTGCCGCGTCGTTGCAGCTCAGCCCGGACGACATCGCCGAGCTCGATAAGGCCAGCGCATAGCCACGCACGATCGTTCAAGACCGGCGCCGCTGCCTTGCCCTACCGTCCCTGCATCGCCGCAGGATGCAGGAACGCCGCATGGCCGGACAGGTTTTTTTCGATCAGCAGCTATGGCAGCAATTGCTGGCGCTTGTGCTGGCATCGGCCATTGTCATGGGCAGCCCGGGGCCAGCGACGATAAGTGTCACGGCGTTCGGCGCCGCGTTCGGCCTGCGCGATTCGCTCCGCTATGCCTCGGGGATCGTTGTCGGCACGGTCCTCGTGCTGTTGGTGGTGGCGACGGGCATCATGGCCGTTCTCACCGCGCTGCCGAAACTCGCAGCGCTGCTGGCGCTCGCGTCAGCAGCCTACATCCTCTACCTGGCGTTCAAGATAGCGACGGCGCCGCCACTGGCGGCACGCGTCGGTGGGGCGGCGCTTCCCACGTTCCTTGGCGGGTTCCTTCTGGCCGTTGCCAACCCGAAAGCCTATGTGGCGATTGCCGCCGTGTTTGCCGGCGCGTCTTCCGGCACCGGCGGCCTTGCTATTTCAGCCAAGCTGGCGGTCCTCGCCTTGATGATCGTTGCCATTCATCTCTTGTGGCTTCTCGCCGGCGCGGCCTTTGCACGTTTGTTGCGCAAACCGCTGGCGTCGCGGATCATCAATCTGGTGTTTGCCGTAACGCTGATTGCAACAGCCGCCCTGGCTGCCCTGCCGTGAGCCGTTCCGGCACCGCGGGCGTTGCCTCAGCCTTTCAATTCGGGTTTCCCGTCCAGCTCACCAAGCCGTTTCACCGCCGTCGGCGGCATCGGCGGCGGGTTCGGCGTCTGCGACGCTTCGACGAGGAGCTGGTCGCAGGCGGCTTCCGTCTCGCCGATCAGCCGCTGCATGAATTCTTCCTTGCCGAGGCCGGGCGGGATCGGTGGCAGGAAGCGCGCCTTGATCGTGCCGGGATAGCGCAGGAATTTGCGGCGCGGCCAATAGAGGCCGGCGACGTGAGCGACCGGCACCACCGGAATGCCAAGTTGCGCATAGAGTTCGACGATGCCGTATTTGTAGACCGGTTCGTCGCCCGGCGCCCGGCGCGTGCCCTCGGGATAGATGATGAGCTGGCGCGGATTGCGCGCCAATTCCCGTTTGGTCGCGGCGATCACCGTCTTCAATGCCTTCGAGCGGCTGCCGCGGTCGACCGGAATCATCCGCATCTTCAAAATGTACCAGCCGAAGAACGGGATCCAGGTCAGCTCCCGTTTCAATATGTAAACGGGATCGTCGAGATACGGCAGGAAAGCGATCGTGTCCCAGAAAGACTGATGCTTCGGCGCCAGGATGAAGGAGCCTTCAGGCAGGTTTTCCTGGCCGGTAATCTCACTTCTGGTGCCGGCGATCTTGTCGTAGAGCCACATGCTGGTGCGCGACCAGAATTTCGGCACGAACCAGGCGCGATGGCGCGGCGACAGGAAATAATACGGGGTCCAGAGGATCATCTGGACGATCAGATTGAGGTAGAAGGCGAGATTGAACGCCAGCGAGCGGAAATAGAGCATACAGCAAGTGCCCGATGAGGAGGTGTGCGTTGGTACACCAAGCGCCGGCAAAAAGGAAACCTTGCGAGGCGGCCGATCGGCCGCTCTTGCGATGGGCCGCCTCCGTCACGTTTGCCACGCCGCCTGCAGCAGGCGCTGTCTCAGGCGCGGGGCGGCGAAGTCGAGGAATGCGCGCAGCTTCACCGGCAGCAGCCCCTGGCCGGCATGGACGAGGCTCACCGGCCATGGGTCTGGCTCAAACTCCTGCAGCACCGGGCGCAGCGTACCCGACCGGACGGCGGCGGCGATCTGGTAGGAAAGCAGCCTCGTTACGCCGACGCCGGCAACCGCCGCATCGATTGCTGCCTCAGCGGTGTTGACCCGTAGCCGGGAACGGACCGGCACGGTGAATTCGGCCTTGCCGGTGGCGAAGCTCCAGCCGGCGGCGGTGAGCCCTTCGAAGGTGATCGCAACGTGCGCCGCAAGCTCTTGCGGGGTTTTAGGTATGCCGTGCTCGGCGAGATAGGCCGGGCTCGCGCAAACGACGTGACGGATTGAGCCGATTCGGGTCGCGACCATGGTTGAATCGGGAAGTCGACTAATACGGATGGCGACGTCGATATGCTCTTCGATCAACTGGGTTATCCGGTCCGCGAGTGTCAACCGGACACTTACATCCGGGTAGGCGGCAAGGAAGCCGGTGACGACCGGCAGCACATGCAGGCGGCCAAAGACGATCGGTGCAGTAACGATCAGTTCGCCGGTCGGGGCGGTATACTCGCCGGCGGCTATTCGCTCCGCCTCGCCAACCTCATCGAGAATGCGACGACAGGCGGCGAGGTAGGCGTGGCCTGCATCGGTCAGCGACAGCTGCCGCGCCGAGCGGTTCAACAGCCGCGTCTTCAGGTGCTTCTCCAGATCGGAGACTTTGCGGCTGACGGTTGCCAGCGGAATGCCGAACCGGCGCCCGGCGGCCGAAAGGCTCCCAGCGTCCACCGCGGCGACGAAAAGCGACATGGCGTCGAGGCGATCCATACTTCTCCCGTAAAATGGAAGGGCGAGTTGCAGATATGCCATCTACATCCGGAATATGGAAGATCGCATATTTGGCGGACAGAACCGGTGCACGAAAAGGAAATGCCGATGTCCCGTATCCCCACACCTCAGTCCATAGCGGCCGCGCCCGCTGCGTCGCAGGCCGCGCTGCGGGCCGTCGAGCAACAACTCGGGCTCGTGCCGAACCTGTTCCGGCTCGTTTCCAACAGTCCGGCCGCGCTGGAAGGCTATCTCGGTCTGTCCGGGGCACTCGCCAAGGGCAGCCTGCCCGGGCCGACGCGCGAGCGCATCGCGCTGGCCGTCGCCGAAATTAATGGTTGCAGCTATTGCCTTTCCGCCCACACCTATCTCGGCAAGAACCTCGCCAATCTGGATGGCGCTGAGATGGTGGCCAACCGAGGTGGCGGGTCGAACGAACCCAAGGCTGCAGCAGCCGTGCGTTTCGCGGCCAAGATCGCGCGCGACCGCGGCCGTATCGGTGACGAGGATCTCAACGCCGTCAGGTTCGCAGGCTACGACGATGCGCAGATCATCGAAATCGTCCAACATGTCGCTCTCAATGTCTGGACCAACTATATCAATGAGGTCGCCGGGACAGAGATCGACTTTCCGGTGGTTTCTGCCCGCAAGGCAGCCTGAGTTCAATGACCACTGCGTTGCCGGTCGCAGTCCCGCCCGCGCCGCAAGGAGTTCCCATGTCTGAAAGCCGCCCGCCGCTTCCGCCATTCACCGCCGAGACCGCCGCACAGAAGGCACGCATGGCGGAGGATGCCTGGAACTCCCGCGATCCGACACGGGTTGCGCTTGCGTACACAATCGACAGCCGCTGGCGCAACCGGGCCGAGTTCCTGCAAGGGCGCGGCGCCATCCAGACCTTCCTCACGCGCAAATGGGATCGCGAACGCGACTACCGGCTCATCAAGGAGGTCTGGGCCTTCCGCGACAATCGCATTGCCGTGCGCTTTGCTTATGAGTGGCACGACGACAGCGGCTCGTGGTTTCGCAGCTACGGCAACGAGAACTGGGAGTTCGACGAACATGGATTGATGCGCTTGCGCATCGCCAGCATCAACGACCTGCCGATCCGCGAGGCCGACCGCGAATATCATTGGCCGCTCGGCCGCCGGCCGGACGACCATCCCTCTCTGACGGAACTCGGCCTTTAAAGGAGGCTTGCCATGAATGCTCATGCTTTCACCAGCGATGTCGCCTTCACCCCGACGGTGAAGGCGATCCAGGCTCGCAAAGGCTCACGTGACGCCTATGCCCGTGTCGAAGAGCGTGGCGGCTGGCAGGCGGCAATCACGCCCGATCTCGCCGGCTTCATCGAGGCGCAGACCAGCGTCTTTCTGTCGACCGCCAATGCGGACGGGCAGCCTTACATCCAGCATCGCGGCGGGCCTGCCGGTTTCCTCAAGGTGCTCGACGAACGGACGATCGGCTTTGCCGATTTTTCCGGTAACAGGCAGTTCATCACCCAGGGCAACCTCAGCGACAACCCACAGGCTTTCCTGTTCCTGATCGATTACGCGCACCGGCAGCGGATCAAGATCTGGGGCAAAGCGCAGGTCGTCGAGGGCGATGCCGAACTGACGGCAAGGCTGATGCCGCAAGACTATAAAGCGCGACCCGAGCAGGTCATCCTGTTTACCGTTTCTGCCTGGGATTCAAATTGCTCGCAGCACATCCCGCAGCGCTTCGAAGCGGCCGACGTGGCGGCGGCTCTGGGCGAACGCGACCAGCGCATCGAACGGCTCGAACAGGAGATCGCACGCTTGCGATCGGATGCAGCAGCCAGGGAATAAGAACCAGGGAATAAAAAGTGCCGGTGCCGTTCAGCTTCCGCCTGCGGCGTCGGCCAGCGTCACGCTGTCGGGTTGCTTCACTGGCATGATGCCGCGCGCCAGCGCCAGCAGATATTTGTTGTATTCGGTGAACAGCACGCGCAGGGCTTCCGGCTTGGTCAGCCAGCCGCCATTCTCGAGGTTGGTATTGACCACCGGATAGGGCTGGAGCCTTGCGCCGTGCAGCAGCCGGCCCATTTCCAGCAGGCTGCGCGGCATGTGATAATTGTTGGTGACGAGGATGACGGTGCCGTAGGCGTGGTCTTCGACCCATTTGGCGCTTTCCTCGGCATTGCCGATCGTGTCGAGCGCGGCGCGGTCGATGTCGACGCAGCAGGAAAACAGCCTCTTGTCGCCGCCGGTCGCGGCCTGAAGCTGGCGGCGGCTGGCGGAAGGATGGACGCCGCTGATCAGCAGCCGTTCGCCCTTGCCTGATGCAAGCAGCCCCATTGCGGCGTCGAGGCGCGACTGGCCGCCGGTCAGCACGATGATAGCGTCGGCCCTTGCCGGATTGGCGGGCGTCGTCAGATGGCTGACGGTATTGGCGAACCAGCCGAAGCCGGCGACAAACAACACCACAAGCGCGAGCAGAAGGAGAGCCGAGAGGCGCAAGGAGCGAGCTGCCAGCAGCCGCCCACGTCCGGCGAATTGATCTTTGGCGAATTGATCCGGTTTGGCGAATTGATCCGGCTTGGAAAATTCATCGGGCCCGGCGAATTCATGCGGACGCGCAACCAGCACTGGCATGCACCCAGCGGTATCGGTCGAGTCCCGAACGTCCATCATGAAATGGTTAATCCCGAAATACGGCCTTTGGTAGGAAAAAAATGCAATTTTCGTGACGATGCGTTTTCATCCGTGATCGACCTTTCCTTTAGCCGGCGTCCGGCTGGCGAATGTCGATGTCGCTGAGATAGGTAACCACGGTAAAATGGGAGGTTGCCGCCGTCAGCGCTCCGATCACCAGCACCATGACGGCGACACCGAGATAGCCTGCGGAGCCGATGGCGAAATTGCCGAACAGGGCGGTCGCCTGGTCGGCCTGCGGCGTTGCCATGTTGCGTGACGACCACCAGGAGAAGACGATGAAGACTAGGATCGCCGCGGCGCCGCCTGCCGCGGCGCCCTTCATGCCGGTGACCAGAAAATGCCGGCGGAATTCGCGCGCGATGAAGCGCGCCTCGGCGCCGACGAAATGCAGCACCTCGATGATGTGGCCATTGCCGGCCATGGCGCCGCGCGTCGCGAACACCACGGTCAGCACCGTCGCCGACAGCATCAGCGCCAGCACTGCGATACCGATCGTTACCGTGGTGCGGGCCATGGCAACCAGCCGGTCGACCCAGGTGCGATGATCGTCGAGCGAGGCGCTCGGCAGTTTCGGCGTGATCGCCGCGCGCAGTGCGGCGAAATCGGGCGGGTTGTTCTCGTCGATGGTGATGATGATCAGACGCGGCACCGGCAGCTCATCGATGTTCAGGCCCGAGCCCAGCCAAGGTTCGAGCAGCCGGGCCGTTGCTTCGCGGTCGACGATCCGGGCGCTTTTCACGCCAGGGAATTCGCCGGCGATCTGCGAGGCCCGCGCAAGTGCAGCCTCCATGTCGAGGCCGTCGACCGGCTTGATCTGGATGGTCGCCTCGCGCGAGATCTGGTTCTCCCAGACGGAGGCGGTGTCGCGCACCAGCGTGACGGCGCCAAACGTCAGGCAGGACAGGAAGGTCATGATGGCGATAACCAGCACCAGCGCCCGGCCGGCGATGTTCTGCGCCGGCACGATCGGCGCCAGCTTGCGCTGGACGCGGGGCTTGGCCGCGGCCGCGTCCTGACCCTCGAAATGTTCGACGGAGAGCTCAGTCATAGATGTCCAGCCTTCCGCCGGCCAGGATCATTCGCCGTGCGTCGACCTGTTCCATCAGGCCGAGGTCGTGTGTGGCGATCACCACGGCGGTGCCGAGCCGGTTGAGCTCGATGAACAACCGCAGCAAGCGTCGCGCCAGCGGCGGGTCGACATTGCCGGTCGGCTCGTCGGCGAGCAGGATCTCGGGCTGCTCGATCAATGCCCGGGCGATCGCGGCGCGCTGCTTCTCGCCGCCAGACAGCACCGGCGGCAGCACATGCATGCGCTCGCCGAGGCCGACCCATTTCAGCAGCTCGGTGACGTCGGTGCGGTAACTCGCCTCCTCGCGGCCGCGCACGCGCAGCGGCAAGGCCACATTCTCGTAGGTGGTCATATGATCGAGCAGGCGAAAATCCTGGAACACCACGCCGATGCGTCGTCTCAGATGCGGCAGTTCGGTACGCGAGATGCGCGAGCGGTCCTTGCCGAAAATGGTGATCAGACCGCGCGTCGGCTTCAGCGACATGAACAAAAGCCGCAGCAACGTCGTCTTGCCGGCGCCTGAAGGTCCGCTCAGGAACTGAAAGGAGCGCTCCGGAATGTGCAAGGAGATGTCGCGGAGAATCTCCGGACCCATGCCATAGCGGAGGCCGACATTTTCGAAGCGGATCACTTTCGACGACCTGAAATTCCCGGCGGCAAGATGCCAGCCCTTTCTGTGGAAAGACCATCGGCCGGCATGGTTAACCGAGGGTTAATTTGGCGGCTTTTCGAGCGACTCACAGGGGTTCCGGTGGGGAAGCGTTAACCATTTGCGTTTACCAAAAGAAACGAACAGCGAACAGGTGCCGTAGTGTTGGGCCATGATGGCTGAGGATCGAACCGCGCGCCCGGTTTCCGGCGAAATCATGACCGATCCGGCCGCCGAACCGGAACGCATCATGCGCGACGTGGCCGCCGACGTTATCGATGCCGACTATGAGGTGCTGGCCCGCCATTTTACACGTCCAGACTTTGCGCCGCCGCCTGCGCGCATGATGTCCACGCCTTCGATCGAAGGCATGGACATGTTGCGCAAGCCCGAAACCGCCGTCCAACGGCCGTTGTGGGTGCACGGTGGGCCGATCTTCTGGATTGCCGGCGCCGGTGCCGCTTTTGCAGCCTTCTGGATTTCGGGCGGCCATGCGCTGGTTCGTTAGAGCGGCGCCAGAAAATCAACAGATCACCAGATAAACGATTCGCGGCGCGTTGGGACATCGACCGTTCGGGCGCGCCCGCCAAAGATTTGGCCTTGCCAGCCGGCTCGACATGCCTAGAAACGGGGTTGAAGACCGTTTCGGTCGGCTTCGCCTGCAAGGCGATCTTTTCTGGAAAGGCAGCCAATGCCAGTTGTGCGCGGCAAGGACATCGAAGTCCTGTTTTCGGCGTCCGCCATCGCGCGGCGGAACCTGGAACTTGCCAAGGAGATCGCCGGGCACGACTACCACGACCTTCTGGTAATCTCGGTGCTGAAGGGATCGTTCATCTTCGCCGCCGATCTTATCCGTGCCATGCACGATGTCGGTCTGTCGCCGGAGGTCGAGTTCATCTTCATCTCCAGCTATGGCGCCGGGACAATCAGCGGTGAGGTGAGGGTGCTGCGCGACATCGACAACGAGGTCGCGGGTCGCGACGTGCTTCTCATCGACGACATTCTGGAATCCGGCAAGACGTTGAGTTTCACCCGCGACCTCATGCTGTCTCGCGGCGCGAGGAGCTGTGCAATCGCCGTGCTGCTCGACAAGCGTATGCGCCGCCAGACCACGCTCAACGCCGACTATGTCGGCTTCGACTGCCCCGATTATTTCGTCGTCGGTTATGGCATGGACGTCGCCCACGCGTTTCGCGAATTGCCCTTCGTCGGCATCGTCAAGGGCGACGCCTAAAAGCGCGTCGCCGCTCGCGGTTCAGGAAACATCAACTTTTCCCCGCCAAATATCCTGCCCATGGCAAAGCTCCTGATCGTCGAGGACGATGAATCCGTCCGCACTCTCGCCGCCCGTGCGCTCGAACGCGCCGGGCATAACGTCACTGTTGCCGCCGACGGCGCACACGGCCTTTCTCTGATCCGGGCGGCGCAAGGGAGCTACGACCTTGTGCTGTCCGACATCCGCATGCCGGAAATGGACGGCATCGAGATGGCCAAGGCGGCAGCGGCGCTGTTCCCGGCGATGAAGATCATGCTGATGACCGGCTATGCCGACCAGCGCGAGCGCGCCGAGGAATTGGACGGCATTATTCTGGACGTCGTGCAAAAGCCGTTCACGCTGGCTGAAATCCGCGCCCGCGTCGAACAGGCGCTCGCCTGCTTCGCTTAAAGCGCGTCGCGTTCGGTCGGCCTCATGCGACTCGCTTTAGGTTCTTCTTTTTTATGCATGTCGTTGTCGCAAAACCGCTGCACACTTTTGCGCGACATGCATTAAAGCCCAAGGCCGACCGCCTTCAAGCAGGGTCGCAGGTCGCCGCAATGGCTGGCGCGCCGCTCCGGCGCCGGCTGGCATTGAGTGCAAACAGGCCGGCGCCGATGATGAGGGCTGCGCCGGCCGCCGTCGCCGGCCGCGGCACTTCGGCAAAGAACAGAAAACCCCATAGCGGCGACCAGATGATACCGGTGTATTCGAAGGTGGCGACGCTGTTGGCGAGCGCCAGCCGGTAGGCCTGCGACAACAGGATCATTCCGGCCGAAGCTACGAAGCCGCATGCCCCCATCTTGAGGAGATCCGGGGTCGTCGGCCAGACCCATGGCCGGACGAGGAATTCGAGGCTCGGATGCACGGCGTGGTCGATGCCCGCCAGCCAAAACAATGCCGCCACCAAGGCGGCGCCGACCAGATAGGCGCCGTTCTGATAGAACGCCATGACGCTCGAGGATTCGGTGTCGCCGATCTTGCGTGCCATCAGCTGCGAGAAACCGTAGAGCAGAGCCGAACCTAGCGACAGCAGCGCTGCCCAGTCGAACAAGCCGGCGCCCGGGCGCACCATCACCAGCACGCCGAGCATGCCGACCAGGACGGTGGCGAGCGCCTGCCAGGATACGCGTTCGCCGAGATAGGGACCGGCCAGCGCCATGATGAACAGCGGCGCCATGAAATAGAGCGCCACCGCATCAGCCAGCGGCAGGGCGGCGATTGCCAAATAGTAGGCCGTATAGGAGGTGAACTGGATGAAGGCGCGCATCGTCAGCATGCCGAACCGCTTCGACAGGATCGCCTGCAATCCGACATCGGCGTCGACCAGGAAAACCAGGATCGGCAGGGCGACGATCGAGCGGATCGCCATCACCTCGGTGACCGGATAGTGGCTCGACACTGCCTTGACCAGCGGGTCCTGCAGCGAAAAGACCAACACGCCGAGACAAAGGCTGAGGATGCCGAGCACAAGCCGATTCTGCATATGCGCTCCTGGCTCCCGCGTGGACGGCCGAAAGCAGGCCTGCATCCGGGTAAAAAGAACCCGCCACCGTTTCGGGCAGCGGGTACGAGTGAGGACTTTGATTGGTCCGCGACCGATTTCGCGGCCGCATATCCAATGGGTGAGGCGACTATCGTCCGCCGTTTGACATGTTGCAAACGAATTGGAATGATGCCAGCAATCAGATTTTCTTATGGCGGGCACATGCGACCCAATCTCGACAGCGACTTGTTGCGCACCTTCGTGGCGGTCGCCGACACCGGCAATTTCACCAAGGCGGCGGAGCGGGCCGGCCGCACCCAGTCGGCGGTCTCCATGCAGATGAAGAAGCTCGAAGGCATGGTCGGCGACAACCTGTTCGAGCGCGGCTCGCGCGGTGTGGCACTGACGCGGCGCGGCGGCGAGCTCATCGGCAACGCCAGGCGCATCGTGTCACTGCTCGACGAGACGGCGGCATCGATGGTCGCGGCGCCGCTTGGCGGGCCGGTGCGCATCGGTATCCCGGAGGAATACGGCCACGCGATCCTGTCGCGCGCGCTCGGCGCCTTTGCCAAGCGCCATCCTCAGGTCGACATCACCGTCCGCTACGCGCATTCCGGTGCGCAGATCGCGGCGCTCGCCGCCGGCGAGCTCGACCTGGCGGTGGTGTTCGAATGGCAGGATTTGTCAGGCGGTGAGGTGCTGATGCATGATCCGACCGTATGGGTGACGTCGGAGCTGCATCACATGCATGAGGAGCGGCCGGTGCCGATCGCACTCTACAACCGCGCCGGCTGGTGCAAGGATTTCGCGATAAAGTCGCTGGAACAGCGCGGTCTCGACTATCGTGTCGCCTACACCAGCGATACCAATGGCGGCCTGCGGCTCGCCGTCACCTCCGGGCTGGCGATTGCGCCGATCTCGCGCAGCAACATCCCGGCCGGCTGCCGCGAGCTTGCGGCCGCCGACGGGTTCGGAGACATCGATTCCTCGAACGTAGTGCTGCGGCGCAATCCGAACGCTTCCGGCGAGGCCATCGACGGCATGGAAGAGGCGATCCGCGAGGCGTTCACCAACCGTTAAAGCGTGCCGCCCAGTCCGGCGGTGGCAGCCACCCCGGACCCCGCGGCGATTAGGGGGCAGTCCCTACTTCAGCTCCAGTAGCCGCTCGAGATAGCTGCGCTCGATGTCGGGGCTAAGCGCATTGCCGAGCCGCTTGCGGATCGCTTCGAGAATCTGACGGGCACGCTGCACGTCGATCTCGTCAGGCACCCTCACCGAACTTCCGTCATCGGGACCTTCGCTGGTGCGGGGTCGCCCGAGCGGGTCACGGTCGGCATTCTGCTGGCGTCCGCCCTGGCCGTTGCCGCCCTGGTCGCCTTGCATCGCCTGCAATTGCTTCATCATGTCCTTGGCGCCCCTGCGCAAGGCTTCCAACGCGCGGCCCTGGTGACCGACGGCCTGGTCGCCTTCGCCCTCGCCGAGCGCCTGTTCGGCATTGCCCATGGATTTGCCGGCCTCGCCAAACCCCTCATTGGGGTCGAGGCCCATACCTTCGAGGCTCTTCCTCAATTGATCGAGCTCGCTCTGCAGCTTGCCCTGGCCTTCCTGCAATTGCTTCAGCGCATCGGCGAATTCCTGCGGTGTCATCGGCTTCGGCCGGCCGAGCGGATCGCGGTCGTCACCCGGGCCGGGCTTGCCCTCTTCGTCCATCGGGCCCGGGTCACCGTTCTCGCCGAGCTGCTCGTCGCGGTTCTGCCCGCGCTGTTGCTGGCCGCGCTGCATCTGGTCCATACGGAAAGTATCGTTCATCATCTCCTGCTGGCGCCGCATGATCTCGCCCAGCTTGTCCATTTGCTGGCGCATCTCGCTGTCCTGCTGACCGCCTTGTTGCTGGCGGCCTGCCTGCAGATTGTTCATCATGTCCTGCAGCTCGGACAGCAATTGCTGCGCCTGGTCGCGATTGCCGGATTTCGCCAGGTTTTCGATCTGGTCCATCATGCGATCGATGTCGCTCTGGCGCAGTTCCTGGCCGTTCTGCTGCATCTGTGGCGCATTCGGATTCTGCTGCGCCCGCGCCGCGAATTCTTGCAGGAACTGGTTCATCGCCTCGCGCAGTTCCTTCATCGCCTTCTCGATCTCTTGGTCACTGGCGCCGTTCTTGATCGCGTCTTGCAGCGCCTGCTGCGCCTGGCGCAGCCGCTTCTCGGCCGCCGAAAGGTTGCCTTCCTCGATGCCGAGCGCGATCTCCCAGAGGTAAGCGACCTCGTCGCGCAGCTGATCGTCGCTGTCTGCCATCTTCAGCCGGGTGCGGGCGCTCATGATGGCGAGGTAATGCGTCATGTTGTCGAACGTATCCTCGGGCCTGAGCGTGATCGCATCCATCAGGTCGAGCACGCGGTCCTTGGCATAGGCGTCGAGCGCCAGCAGGCGGCGCTGCTCGACCACCGCCCGCGCCAATGGATTGGAGAATGGCCGCTCCGGCATCACCAGCGTCTTGGTTTCGCTGGTCGCCGTGTGTCCGGCACCGTCGGTGGCGACAAGCGACAGCTTGACGTTGCCACCGGCCCAGACATGGTCGGTCAGGTCCTTCGTCGTCTTGGCGGCATTGGCCTTGCCGCCGCGGCGCGGCAACGTCAGCGGCATTTCCGGCGGGCCATAGAGTGGATGCGCGTTGGGCGCCTGCGGATCGGCCGGTGCGAAAACCGCCTTTGCGGAGGCCGCACCATAGTCGTCGTCGATCTGGTAGTTGAGCTCGAAAGCACCGTTGACGGCGCGTTTCGGCTCGCCGACGAAGCGAATCTGCGGCGGCTTGTCGGGAATTATGGCGAAGGCCCAGCGGCCGAGCTCGCCGTCGCCGGACTGCAGCGTCAGCGTACCGTCGGCCGTCAACTTGCCGCTGAACTGGCGCACGGTGGAAGGCGTTGCCGTCTTTGCCTCCGGCTTGCTGGATTGCGGCCCTGTCGGATCGATAGCGCGGCTGTTGCCGCCGGTGTCGGCGTAGCTCAGCGTTTCCTCGCCCGAACCCCCGGTGACGCGCAGCGACACATCGCTGCCTTCCGGAACGGTAAAGGTCGGCGCCGCTTGATTGGCGTTGTCGGCAAGTGCTGGGGCGTTGAGGAATACCGGCGGCCGGCCGGTATAGGCCGGCGGCGTCACCCAGGCATCGATGCGCGGCGGCACGACGTCGCGGGCGGCACGGGCAACAAAGCCGTCGCTCAGCCTGCCGCCCGATGGCCCGAAGGAGAAGGCAAAGGCAGTGACCAACAAAAGCGCCGCAACGGCGCGCAACGCCCACGGGTCGCGTTCCGGCACGCGTGTTCGCGGCACGTCGCCGCCAAGCTCGCCCAGCCGGTCCGCCATGCGCCGCTGATGCTCGCGCCACAGGGCTTGCGAAAAAATGCTTTCCTTGCCGCTCGGGCGATCAGTCTGGACCTGCACCGGGCTGTGCAGCAATCGGTTGGCCGCCTCGATGCGGCGGTCGACCTCGTCACTGGATGGCGCGCGGAAGAAACGCAGCGGGTAGAGTGCGGCAAGCGCTGCGACGCCGAATGCCGTGATTAGACCGATCCGCGCCAGATCGGGCAAAAATGGGAACAGGCCGAGCCATGAAATGCTGAGGAAAAGGCTGGCGACGATGATCAGCGGCAGCAGCAATGGCCAGCCGCGTTCGACGATTATCGAGACCTGCGTCCCCAGCCGGCTCAAGGCAAGGCGCCTGGCCAGACTGCGATCGCTGGTGAAGATGGGTCGTTGCGTCATCGGCCCTTCCTGGCCGGGCGGAATAGCCCGGGCCTCACGAGTCTATCGCATGGGCCCGAAAAGTCGATCTTCGGGAAGCACGATGCGAAGACCTAAAATCTTAGCGCGTACTTCGTGCGTCCAAGCGGATGCACATCACCCTAAGGATACCAACAAACACGGCGAAGGCGAGGCGGTTCCCCAAAACGTGAACAATAATGCCCCGGATATTGTCAGAATTTCGCCGAATTGGCGTTTGCGCCGCAGACCAGTACGGCAACGCGCTCGCCTGCAGCCGGTGCGTAGCGGCCGGACAGGAGCGCCGCGAAGGCGGCCGCACCGCCCGGTTCGGAGATGATTCGCACGCGGTCCCAGAGCTCCGCCTGGGCGGCGATAATGTCGTCGTCGCCGACCAGGATCGAGCGCTCGACGAATGCCTCGGCGATAGGAAACATCATTTCGCCGACACGCTTTGGCGCGAGCGAATCGGCGGCAACGCCCTCGGTCGGCGCATCGACGGGTCGGCCCGCCGCGAAGGCGCGATGAAGCGTCGGCGCACCCTCAGGCTCGACGGCGATGATCCTGATGCGGCCGGAAAACCAGGCGGCGATGCCGCCGATCAGCCCGCCGCCGCCGACGGCGACCAGCAGCGTGTCGAGCTTCGGCAGGTCGGCCTCGATCTCGAGGCCGAGCGTGCCTTGCCCGACCAGCGTCTCCTCCTGGTTGAAGGCGTGGATCTGCAGCGCGCCGGATTTTTCGGCGAAGCTCTCGCTGGCGGCCAGTGCCTCGGCATAACGGGCGCCGCCGACGATCAGCTCGGCGCCGTAGCCGCGGATGCGGTCCAGCTTGGCCTGCGGGCTCACTTCGGGAACAAAGATGGTCGCCTTGTGGCCGAGCCGCATGGCGGCATAGGCGACGGCGGCGCCGTGATTGCCGCCCGACGCGGCGACGACGCCGGCCGCAGGAACCGGCCGTTCGAGGAGATTGGTGAACGCGCCACGCGCCTTGAACGAGCCGGAATGCTGCAAGCACTCGAGCTTCAGGTCGACAGGCAGAGGCGGGCGGCCAAAATCGGCCATGTCGACGCGCAGCACCGGCGTGTGGCGCACGTAGGGTCGGATGCGCGGCTCCATTGCAGCGATGCGCTCGCGTGTGATCTTGTGGCCGTGCAGCATGCTTTCACTCCCCAGAGCTGACATTCAGAGTTGACATTACTTAGTAACTTGGCAAAGTGCCTAAATGCAAGAGGTCGACGTCTTCAAAGCGATTGCCAACGAGCGCAGGCTGCAGATTCTCGATTGGCTCAAGGATCCGCGCGCGCATTTTCCGCCACAGACGGACGGCGATCTGGTCGAGGACGGCGTCTGCGCGCTACTGATCGCGGAAAAGCTGGGGATCACCCAGGCAACGCTCAGCGAGCATATGCGCGTGCTCACCCAGGCAGGGCTTTTGCGCAGCAAGCGCATCAAGCAGTGGATATTCTATCGCCGAAACGAGGACAGAATCGCCGACGCCAGGGCGCTCATTCAGCACCGGCTGTAGCTGCAGAGTTCTACTTCAACCAGTCCGGCACCGAATCCAGTCCGATCAGCTCGTCATAGGTCTGGCGCGGGCGCACAACGTGGAAGCGGTCGCCGTCGACCAGCACTTCCGGTACCAGCGGCCTGGTATTGTAGGTGCCGGCCTGGACGGCGCCATAGGCGCCGGCGGTGGCGACGGCGATCAGGTCGCCGGATTTCAGCCGGGGCAGGTCACGGTCGA
Source organism: Mesorhizobium sp. WSM4836 (assembly GCF_055811815.1). Lineage (NCBI taxonomy): Bacteria > Pseudomonadati > Pseudomonadota > Alphaproteobacteria > Hyphomicrobiales > Phyllobacteriaceae > Mesorhizobium > Mesorhizobium sp. WSM4836. Next base: position 47,341 of record NZ_JBVVQF010000024.1, on the reverse strand, counting down.
GCCCGAGATAGTCGCCGGTCTCGCAAACCGGGCCGACGACGTCGACCTTCATGCGTGGTGCCGCGGCCGGCTGCTGCGCCACCGGCTTGATGTCGTGGAAAGCGTCATAAAGCGTCGGCCGGATCAGATCGTTCATCGCGGCATCGACGACGAGGAAGTTCTTGGCGTCGCCCTCCTTCACGAAGATCACCTCCGAGACCAGGATGCCGGCATTCCCGACGATCAGCCGGCCTGGTTCGAACATTACCTTCAGCCCAAGTTTGGCAACATGTTTCCTGACGATCCGGGCATAGGCATCGGGCAAAGGCGGCGGGTTGTTGTCAACGCGGTAGGGAATGCCAAGGCCGCCGCCGACATCGATATGCTCGATGGCATGACCGTCGGAGCGCAAGGCGCCGACCAACTCCACCAGCAGCGCAAAGGCGTCCTCGAAGGGCTGCAATTCGGTGATCTGGCTGCCGATATGGGTGTCTATGCCGGTGACCTTGATGCCCGGCAGCTCAGCCGCGCGGGCATAAACCTTTCGCGCCTGCTGCCAGGGAATGCCGAACTTGTTCTCGGCCTTCCCAGTCGAAATCTTCTTGTGCGTCCTGGCATCGACATCCGGATTGATGCGCAGCGAGATCGGCGCGATCTTGCCCAGCGCGGTGGCGCGGGCCGACAGCAGCTCCAGCTCCGGTTCGGATTCGACGTTGAAACAGAGAATGCCGGCCGAGAGCGCAAAATCCATTTCGCGCGCGGTCTTGCCGACGCCCGAAAACAGGATCTTGCTTGCCGGGATGCCGGCCGCCAAAGCGCGGCGCAGTTCGCCCTCCGAGACCACGTCGGCGCCCGCGCCGAGCCTTGCCAGCACCTTCAGCACGGCCTGGTTGGAATTCGCCTTCATGGCATAGCAGACGAGAGCGTCGAGCCCTGCAAGGGCATCGGTAAAGACGCGAAAATGCCTGGTCAGCGTCGCCGTCGAATAACAATAGAACGGCGTGCCGACGCTGGCGGCGATGTCTGATATCGCCACGTCCTCGGCATGCAGCGCGCCGTCGCGGTAGTCGAAATGGTTCACGAGATTGGTCCGAAAAAATCAGAGCAGCGGGTCGAGGATGAATTTCTTGTCCTCGACAGGTTTTTCCGGCTCCGGCGGCAAAGGTTGCTTGGCCTTCTCGGCGTCCTTGCGGGCCTGCACGGCCGCCGCGTAGGGCGTATCGAGCGCAGCCTTCCTGCCGCAGGCCGCAACGGTTGCCATTGCCGCCAGCAGCGTCAGCGTCACCAAAATCCTGCTTCCGGTCATCGTGCCATCCGTCCGAAACTGTTGCCCGCAGCCGCTTCTAGCCGAGTTTTGCGGCCATTGCACCCCGCGTTCTACGCCTTGGCGAGCCGCTTCTTCCAGTAGCGGATCTGCTTGCGCACCTCGGACGGCGCGGTGCCGCCGAAGCTCGTGCGGCTCTTTACAGAATTCTGCACGGCAAGCACCGAAAACACGTCGGCGCTGATACCGGGGTGAATGGACTGCAGGTCCTCCAGCGAAAGCCTGTCGAGCCCGAGCTTCTTGTCCTCGGCCAGCGCTACCGCCCGGCCAGTGATATGGTGCGCCTCGCGGAACGGCAGGCCGAGCGTGCGCACCAGCCAATCGGCGAGGTCGGTCGCAGTGGAATAGGCGGCGCCGGCCGCCTTTTTCATCGCGGCGGTGTTCACCGTCATGTCGCGCACCATGCCGGTCATCGCCGCCAGCATCAGGTCGAGCGTCTCTGCAGCGTCGAAGACGGATTCCTTGTCTTCCTGCATGTCCTTGCCATAGGTTAGCGGCATGCCCTTCATCACCGTCAGCAGGCCGACCAGATGGCCGGTGACGCGGCCGGTCTTGCCGCGCACCAGTTCGGCAGCGTCGGGGTTCTTCTTCTGCGGCATGATCGACGAACCGGTCGAGAAACTATCCGACAGCCTGACGAAGCCGAATTGCGGCGTCGACCAGATGATGATCTCTTCGGCCAGCCGCGACAGATGCGTCGCGCAGATCGCTGCTACGCCCAGGAACTCGAGCGCGAAATCGCGGTCCGAAACGCTGTCGAGCGAATTGCGCATCGGCTCGCGAAAGCCAAGCGCCTTCGCGGTCTGGTGCCGGTCGATGGGAAAGCTGGTGCCGGCGAGGGCGGCAGCGCCGAGCGGGCTTTCATCCATCCGCTCGGTCGCGTCGCGGGCGCGAGACAGGTCGCGCGCAAACATCTCGACATAGGCCATGCAGTGGTGGCCGAAGGTCACTGGCTGCGCTGCCTGCATGTGGGTGAAGCCTGGCATGACCGTTGCCGCATGCTCCTCGGCCCGTTCCAGGAACGCGGTGATCAGGCCCTTAAGCGCCTCGGCGACGCGAAAGCACTCGTCCTTGACCCACAGCCTGAGGTCGACCGCCACCTGGTCGTTGCGCGAGCGGGCGGTATGCAGGCGGCCGGCGGCGGGGCCGATCAGATCGGCCAGACGGGCCTCGACATTCATGTGGATGTCTTCCAGCCTGGTCGAGAACGCGAACGTGCCGGCCTCGATCTCTGCCAGGATCGTGTTCAGCCCGTGAGCGATTTTTTCTTGATCGGCCGCCGAAATAATGCCCGTTTGCGCCAACATCTGGCTATGGGCGATCGAGCCGCGAATATCTTGCGCATAGAGTTTGCGGTCGAACGAGATCGACGCGTTGATCGCTTCCATGATTGCGGCCGGACCCGAGGCAAAACGTCCGCCCCACATCTGGTTGCTGGCCTTCTTGTCGTTCATCGCTATAACCCGTGCTCCGGAGCAGTTTTTTGAAAAATGGCAGACGGCAATAGATTTTTCCCGGCTTTGCGTCTCATCCTCGCCGCTTTGGTTGCGGGCGTGCTGGCTGGTGCGGTCGCGGTATATGTCAGGGAAAGCAGTTCTGGCAACAAGGCGCCCGCGCAAGTGGCCGCCGGCGGCGGCAAGGACGACGTCGCCTGCGCCGCCAAGACCGACCGCGCCAAGAAGATCGCCGCCGCCGCTACCGGCCAGGTTGCCGCGCTTTTGCCGGCCGATCCGCCGCAATCGCTGAAAAGCCTTACCTTCAACGGCCCCGACGGCAAGCCGACGACGATCGCCGATCATGCCGGCAAGACGGTGCTGCTCAATCTGTGGGCGACATGGTGTGCACCTTGCCGCGCCGAAATGCCGGCGCTCGATGCGCTTCAGAAGGAGATGGGCAGCGATGCGTTTCAGGTTGTTGCCGTCAACGTCGATGCCGGCAACGATGCCAAACCGAAGAAGTTCCTGGAGGACACCGGCGTCAAGTCGCTCGGCTACTATCGCGATGCCACGATGACCCTGTTCAATGACGTCAAGACGCGCGGCCTGGCGCTCGGTCTGCCGGTCACCATGCTGATTGATGGGCAAGGCTGCCTGATCGCGCATATGAACGGCCCGGCCGAATGGTCGGGGCCGGATGCCAAACGTCTGGTCGAGGCGGCGCTACAGCCGGGATAGGCTCAGACCGTGCGCAAGCGCGGCTTGAGCACGGCGATGCTTGCCCCGCGCCGGCTGGTTGTGCCGATTGCCGGAGCGCCCACGCCCGTCAGTTCGCCGAAGGTCTCGATCGGAGCCGGTTTGCCGAGGTAGTAGCCTTGCCCGATCTCGCAAGCCTCGGCGTCCAGGAACTGCAATTCACCCGGCGTCTCGATGCCTTCCGCAAGGACCGGTAGGCCGAGACCGCGTCCAAGCCCCAGCACGGCCCGGACGATCGCCGCGAACTGGCCGTTCTTGTCGACCGATTTGATGAACGAACCGTCGATCTTGATCTTGTCGAAGGGAAAGGCGCTAAGGTTGGACAGCGAAGAATAGCCGGTGCCAAAATCGTCCATCGCGACATGCACGCCAAGCGCCTTGACCTGCCTCAAGGTTGCCAATGCGCGGGGCATATCCTTCACCAGGGCTGTTTCGGTGATCTCCAGTTCCAGCCTGCTGGGTGCAAGGCCGGACCTCGCCAGTGCGTCATGCACCTTGCGGCTGAAGTTCGGATTGTGAAGCTGCACGGCGGAGACGTTGACGGCGACCATTAGCGGATTTGTCCAGCGGGCAGCATCGTTACAGGCCGTCGTTAGCACCCAGTCGCCGATCTGGGCGATCGCGCCACTGTCCTCGGCCACGGGGATGAAAACGGCCGGAGAAATGTCACCGCGCTCCGGGTGCTGCCAACGGACCAGGGCTTCGAAGCCGATCATCTTGCCGCCGCGGATTTCCTTCTGCGGCTGGTAGACAAGGTGGAACTCCTTGCGGGCGATGGCCTGGCGCAATTCATGCTCCATCACGCGCTTGTCGCGGGCCGCGGTGCCCATGGCTATCTCAAAAAACCGATAGGTGTCACGGCCCTCCGTCTTGGCGCGATGGAGTGCCGTATCGGCATGGCTGATCAGGCCGGCCTGATCTTCCGCATCCAGCGGATAGAATGCGATGCCGATGCTGGCCGAGACAAGGCCGGAGCCGACCGAAACCCTGTTCTCCTCCCGGATCGCCGCCAGCAGGTCCTCGGCTATCCGGCCCGCGGCCAGGGGGTCGGGGAGATTAGGAGCTATGATGGCAAATTCATCGCCGCCGAGGCGCGCGAGCAACTGCCCTTGGCGCGGGATGCCGGAAATGCAGTGCGCCAACTTCTGAAGCATGGCGTCTCCGGCGGCGTGGCCGTAGACGTCATTGACCTGCTTGAATCGGTCAAGGTCGAGCAGCAGGAGCGCCAGATATCCATCCTTGCCGCCACGATCCATCGAGGCGAATTCTGCTTCCAGCCGGGAAGAAAAGCTCCGCCGGTTGGCAAGCCTGGTAAGTGGATCGAAATGCGCGAGGCGGAGGATCTCTTCTTCCGCCTTCTTGCGCTCGCGGATGTCGCGAACGGCAAGCACCGTATGCGGCCTGCCGCAGTAGGTGATCTTCCTGGTGATCAGCTCGACAGGGATTGTCGTGCCGTCGCTGCCCCTTAGTTTCGCTTCCTGCGCCTGTTCGCCGAAGCCGGACATACCGGCTGCGCTCTGTCCGTCGAAAAGCTCGCCGAATTGCATCGTATTGAGGGTGGCTGTCGCTGTTCCGGTCAGCTTCGCCATACTGTCATTGGCGCTGACGATGCGGGTGCCATCGCAAACGATCAGACCTTCCACCGCGGCATTGGCGAGATCGTGCATACGGTCGGCCTCGAGCTTCTGGCGGCGAAAGCGGAGGTCGATCCACAGCGCGGCACCCGACAGCACAAGGATTACCAGGCTGGCGACCGCTGCGGCAAAAGCCTGCGAAATTGGCTCGATGGAATGTTCCGATATTTCAATCGAGGAATCCGGAATGATCGACACCGCGGCCATCGCGATGAAATGCAAGCTGCAAATCGCCAGCGTCAAAAGCGCGGCGCCGCCGAGAGTCGCGAGCGCTGACGGGCGGCGCAAGACGACAAGGAGGGCCAGTGCCGCAAGGGTCACGCCGGCCAGAAGCGATATCGCGACGAGGAGCAGGTTCCATACGACCCGGCCTTCGACCTCGAAAGCCGCCATGCCGATGTAGTGCATCGTCGCGATGGCGCCGCCCAGAATGGCGCCGCCGACGAGGAAATGGTCGATGCCGCGGCGCAAAGTGGCGACCCACATCCCAAGCGCGGTCAGGATGACGGCGGCGGCAAGCGAAAAGGCGGATAATCCCGGATTGTATGCGTTCGGTATTCCCGGCGTAAACGCGGTCATTGCGATGAAATGCGTCGCCCATATGCCGAATCCGGTCGAGGCCGCGGCGATCGTCAGCCAGGCAAGCCGGTTTCGCTCGGTCGATCGGCCGACATGCTTAAGGAGATTAACCGCTGAGAAGCAAGAAATTCCGCAGACGAGTGCGGCAAGCGCAACCAGTCTCAGGTCGTGCTGACTTACAATACAATTATAGACCGTCAGCATCCTGGTTCACTCGGTCTGCCAAAACTAACAGGGGAGGTGTGACCGATTAGCTCTTGGAGATTTTAACGAATGGTTAACCCGTGGGCCATGCGGCGGGTCTTTTCGGGGGAAAACCGATGCGCTCCGCCGCGAAGGCGGTGATGCATTCCCTGGTGCCGCTTTCGTTAGCGAGCGCACATTAGCCGGAAACGATGTTCATTGACCTGCAACAAAACCGTTGTCCGATTGTCATCAGCGCCACATATTGGCTTTGCGAGAGTGCCCCCTTTCGCCAATTACAACGGGAGATGAAACATGAAGTTCTTCGGCTTCGCGGCCGGTGTTGCCGCCACCTTGACCCTGCTTTCCACCACCTCCGCCTTCGCCGTCACGCAGATCAGCTGGTGGCACGCCATGACCGGCGCCAACGCCGAGGTCGTCGCCAAGATCTCCAAGGATTTCAACGCCAGCCAGAGCGACTATGAGCTCGTTCCGGTGTTCAAGGGCACCTATCCTGAGACGCTGAATGCCGGCATCGCCGCTTTCCGCGCCGGCCAGGCGCCCGATATTCTCCAGGTGTTCGACGTCGGCACCGGCGTGATGATGGCAGCCGAGGGGGCGATCAAGCCGGTGGCCGATGTGATGAGCGGCGCCGGGATGACTTTCGACAAGAGCCAGTATCTGCCCGGCATCGTCGGCTATTATTCGAAGCCGGACGGTACCATGCTGTCGTTCCCCTACAACTCCTCGTCGCCGATCCTCTACTACAACAAGGACATTTTCCAGAAGGCAGGCCTCGACGTGAACAGCCCGCCCAAGACCTGGAACGAGGTGTGGCAAGCTGCCAAGAAGATCAAGACGAGCGGCGCCGCCCCTTGCGGCTATACCTCGACCTGGCTGACCTGGATCCATCTGGAGAATTTCGCGGCGTGGAATGACGTGCCTTGGGCCACTCAGCAGAACGGCCTGGCCGGCGGCGATGTCGAACTCAAGATCAATGCGCCAATTTTCGTCAACCACTTCCAGGCGCTCGCGGACCTGGCCAAGGACGGCACGTTCAAGTATGGCGGGCGCACCTCGGAAGCCAAGCAGATATTCCTCGCCGGCGAATGCGGCATCTTCACCGAATCGTCGGGCGGCCTCGGCGATATCGTCAAGTCCGGCATGAACTATGGCATCGGCCAGCTTCCGTACGACAGCGACGCGAAGGGCGCACCACAGAACACCACGCCGGGCGGTGCCAGCCTGTGGGTGTTCGGCAACAAGTCGGACGAGGAATACAAGGGCGTCGCCGCCTTCTTTGCCTATCTGTCCAAGACCGATGTGCAGGAATATCTGCACCAGAAGTCGGGATACCTGCCTGTGACGCTCGCCGCGTATGAGGCGACCAAGAAATCAGGCTTCTATGACAAGAACCCCGGTCGCGAGACACCCATCCTGCAGATGATCGGAAAGTCGCCGACCGACAACTCGAAGGGCGTGCGCCTGCCAAATCTGCCGCAGGTGCGCGATATCCAGAACGAGGAGCTGGAGAAGATGCTGGCCGGCCAGCAAACCGCTCAACAGGCACTCGACAATGCGGTCGCGCGCGGCAACGCCGCAATCAAGGAAGCTCTGGACAACTAACGAGATCATCTCGGTTAGTCGGTTGGCATATCGCCCACGCGAGCGCGCGTGGGCGATGCCTGGATAGCGAGGGAAATCAGCCTGTCTCCACGCGTCGTCTTTCCCAACAAGATCCTGCCCTACCTGCTGGTGGCGCCACAACTCGCCATCACCCTGGTTTTCTTCTACTGGCCGGCCGGTCAGGCGCTTTACCAGTCGATGCTCAGGCAAGACCCGTTCGGGCTGAAGAGCAGGTTCGTCTGGTTTGCCAATTTCCGGAAGGTGCTGGCCGATCCGGCCTACCTCAACTCGATCAAGGTCACAGTGGTGTTCTCGCTTGCGACCGCGATCGTTGCCATGGTTGTGGCCCTGCTGCTCGCGGTCATGGCCGAGAAGGCCGTGCGCGGCAAAGGTCTCTACCGCACACTGTTGATATGGCCTTACGCCGTGGCGCCGGCGATTGCCGGCATGCTTTGGCTTTTCCTGTTCAATCCCTCGATCGGCTCGTTGGCCTATTTGCTGAGGAGCCTCGGCATCGCATGGGACCCGCTGCTCAACGGCACCCACGCCATGATCCTGCTGGTGTCGGCTGCTGCCTGGAAGCAGATCAGCTACAACTTCCTGTTCTTCGTCGCCGGCCTTCAGGCGGTGCCGAAAACGCTGATCGAAGCGGCGGCCATGGACGGCGCCGGCGAAACCAAGCGCTTCTGGACCATCGTTTTCCCGCTGCTTGCGCCGACAACTTTTTTCCTGCTGGTCGTCAACACCGTCTATGCCCTGTTCGACACGTTTGGCATCGTTCATGCCGTCACCGGCGGCGGGCCGGGCAAGACGACCGAGACGCTGGTCTACAAGGTCTACAATGACGGCTTCGTCAATCTGATCCTGGGCGACTCGGCGGCGCAGTCGGTCATCCTGATGGCCATCGTCATTGCGCTCACAGCTATCCAGTTCCGCTATGTGGAACGCAAAATCCATTACGGCTGAGGGCAGCGATGATCGGCCAGTCCCCGCTCCGCACCTTCATCGCCCATGCCGTGCTCATCCTCGGCATATTGGTCGTGGCTTTTCCGATCTACTACACCTTCGTTGCCTCGACACACACGCTGCAAACGATCCTCAGGCCGCCGCTGCCGCTCTTGCCCGGCAGCCAGCTATTGAACAATTACCGCGAGGCGCTGTTCGGCGGCATCGGTCGTATCGGCGGGGTCAGCGTCGGCAGGCTGCTCCTCAACACCACGATCACCGCGCTCGGCGTCGCGGTCGGAAAGATCTTCATCTCGATCCTGTCGGCCTACGCGATCGTGTTCTTCCGCTTTCCGCTGCGCATGACCTTTTTCTGGCTGATCTTCATCACCTTGATGCTTCCGGTCGAGGTGCGAATTCTGCCGACCTACAAGGTGATGGTCGATCTCGGCATGATCGACACCTATGCCGGCCTGATTATCCCGCTGATCGCCTCGGCCACGGCAACGCTGCTGTTTCGCCAGTTCTTCATGACCATCCCGGGCGAACTGGTCGAGGCGGGGCGTGTCGACGGTGCCGGTCCATGGCGCTTCTTTTTCGATATTCTGTTACCGCTGTCGCGGACAAACATCGCCGCGCTGTTCGTGATCCTCTTCATCTACGGCTGGACGCAGTATCTTTGGCCGCTGCTCGTCACCAACAGCAACGACATGAACACCATCGTCATCGCGCTGCGAAAGATGGTTTCCTTCGCCGATGCCGACACCCAATGGCACCTGGTCATGGTCACGGCGATGCTGGCCATCGTGCCGCCGATCCTGGTCGTGGTGCTGATGCAACGCTGGTTCGTGCGCGGCTTGGTCGAATCCGAAAAGTGAGAAGCCGATGGCGACCGTCGATCTGAAGGATGTCAAGAAGGTCTATCCCCGCGGCGTCGAAGCCGTGAAGGGCGTTTCCATCGCAATTCCCGACAAGGAGCTTTGCGTGCTGGTCGGCCCCTCCGGCTGCGGCAAGTCCACGCTGCTGAGGATGATCGCCGGGCTGGAGAGCATTTCTGCCGGTACAGTCGCCATCGACGGCAGGGTGGTCAACACCATTGGCCCGACTGAGCGTGACATCGCCATGGTGTTCCAGAACTACGCGCTCTATCCGCATATGAAGGTCTACGACAATATGGCTTATGGCCTGCGCAACCGCGGTACGCCGAAGGACGAGATCGACAGCAGGGTGCGCTCGACAGCCAAGGTGCTGGAGCTTTCGGCGCTGCTCGACCGGCGCCCGCGCGAGCTTTCCGGCGGTCAGCGCCAGCGTGTCGCCATGGGTCGCGCCATCGTGCGCAACCCGAAAGTCTTCCTGTTCGACGAACCGCTGTCCAATCTCGATGCGAAATTGCGCGGGCAGATGCGCGTCGAGATCAAGAATTTGCAGCGCTCGCTTGGCGTCACCTCGGTTTATGTCACCCACGACCAGCTTGAGGCGATGACGCTGGCCGACATCCTTGTCGTCATGAACGCCGGCCTGGTCGAGCAGATCGGCGCGCCGCTCGACGTGTACGAGAAGCCGGCCTCGACCTTCGTTGCTTCCTTCATCGGCGCGCCGCCGATGAATCTGCTGGCCCTCACAGGGGCCTCTCCAGGCTCGGTATTGGTGGACGGGACGGTGATTGGCTCGACGCCTGGACAAAGCAAGGCGGTGACACTCGGCTTTCGTCCGGAGGATGCCGATATCACCTTCGCGGCAGAGGCGCCGGCCGGCGCGCTCGCGTTGCCGGCGACAGTGGAAGCAGTCGAGCCGGTCGGTGCCGAAAGCTTTCTCCACTGCGCGGCAGCCGGCAGCCGTATCGTCGTGCGCGTCTCAGGCCGCGCCAGCGCCAAGCCAGGCGACCAATTGCGCGTCGTGGCCAGGTCCGAAAAGCTGCACTGGTTCGATCAGGCCGGTAAACGGGTCGATTGAGGTTGGTCTCGTGCAAACCGTTCAGGCAAACACATGCGCCTTGCCCGACACGGTCAGCCGGACGATCTCGCCGATCGCCGGCGCGTCCATGCCCGGCTTGCGCAGGATCAACGGCGTGTTGCCGATGGCGGCAGCATCGGGCGGATCGGGGCTGTTCAAGAGACGCACCGCGATGGTGCACATCGAGCCGGCGAACTCCGATTCCGTCACCTCGCCGAACAGCATGTCCGGCGTGCCGGACATGCCTTCACGCGATGTGCGTTTCAGCACCACCTGCTCCGGCCGCAGCATGATGCGGGCGACGTCGCGCCGCTCCGAGCTGTCGACGGCGATGCGGCCGAGCGACGAGATGGCGAAGCCGTCTGCGATCCTGGCCGGCAGGACGATGGCGTCGCCGAGGAATTCTGCGATCATCCTGTCTTTGGGCTTGAAATAGAGCTCGCGCGGCGTGCCGACCTGCGAGAATTTGCCGTCGCGCATCACCGCGACCTGGCTGGCGAAGGACAGCGCCTCGGCCTGATCATGGGTGACCAGGATGGTGGTGATGCCGGCGGTTTCGAGGAGCTCGGCCACGGCCTTGCGCATTGAGGCGCGCAGGCCGGTGTCGAGCGCCGAGAACGGCTCGTCGAGCAGCATCAGCCGCGGCTTCATGGCCATGGCGCGGGCGAGCGCGACGCGCTGCTGCTGGCCGCCGGAGAGTTCGTGCGGGCGGCGCTTCAGGATCCCTTTGTCCAGTCCGACGACATAGGCGAGCTCAGCTATGCGCTCGCTCCGCTTTTCCTCGTGACGGCCCATGCCGAACCCGATATTGGCGGCGATGCTCAGGTGCGGGAACAGAGCGCCGTCCTGCGCCACCAGCCCGATGCCGCGGCGATGCGCCGGCACCGCCGTGTCGCCATCGGCCAGCACCTCGCCATCGAGCACGATGCGGCCCTGGTCCGGCGCCTCGAAGCCAGCGATCAGCCGCAGCAAGGTGGTCTTGCCGCAACCGGATGGCCCGACGATCGCCGTACGGCTGCCGCTGGCCACGCTGAGATCGACGCCGGCAAGTGCTGTCACGGGGCCGTAGAGCTTGTAGATGCCGCTCAGCTCGAGAAAGCTCATCGCCCGGCCATCCGCTTCGACTGGACGTAGAGCAGCCAGGTCAAGGGCAGCGACATCGCCACCATGATCAGGGCATAAGGAGCCGCCGACGCATAGTCGATCTCGCCGCTGTAGGACCAGAACGCCATGGCCAGCGTGCGGGTGCCGTTGGGCGCCAGCATCTGGGTTGCGGTCAATTCGTTCATGATGCCGAGCGCAACCAATGCCATGCCGGCCGCCGCACCCGGCGCCGACAGGCGGATCGTCGTCGACCACAGCGCCTTGAGCGGCGACCGGCCGAGACTGGAGGCGGCGCGTTCGAGTTCGACCGGCGCCTGTGCGATCGACGCCCTGAGGCTAATCAGGGCGCGCGGCAGGAACATCAGCGCATAGGCGACCAGGATGGTAAACAGGGTCTGGTAGAGCGGCATGGCGATACGCACGGCGATGGTGACCAGCGCCAGCGCGATGACAACGCCGGGCAACGCGCCGACGATATAGTTGCAGCCCTCCAGGACGCGTTGCAGCCTTCCCGGCGCGCGGATCGAGATCCACGCCATCGGCATTGCCGCGACGGTGGCGAGCAGAGCGCCGGCAATCGCCAGGAACAGCGTCTGGCCAAGCGCCAGGCCGATCTCGTCGAGCCGCCAGACGTCGGCGCCACCGGCCATGAGCCAGCGGCCGATAGTGGCGAACGGCACGCCGAGCGCCAGCAGCGTGGTAACGGCGGGCAGCAGCAGGCAAGGAATGGTGGCGCGGCCAAGGCTCGTGCGCTGCTGGTGGCGCGCAGCACCCGAACCGACGCGGGCATAGCGCTCCTCCCCGCGCACCAGCACCTCCAGCCCGAGCAGCACGAAGCAGCAGGTCACCAGCACGCCGGCCAGCATGTTGGCGGCGGGACCGTTGAAGGTCGACTGAAACTGGTCGACGATCGCGGTCGTGAAGGTGTCGAAGCGGATGAAGACATAGAGCCCGTATTCGGCCAGGAGATGCAGGCCGACCAGTAGGGAGCCGCCGCAAATGGCGAGCCGGAGCTGCGGCAGCACGACACGCCTGAACACACGCCACGGGCCGAGGCCAAGGGCTGCCGCTGCATCCTCGAGAGCAGGATCGAGCCGGCGCAATGCCGCCGCCACCGGCAGATAAAGGAACGGGAAATAGGCGATGACGGACACCAGTACGCCGGCCCACAGGCCGTGCAGTCTGGGCACCATGGTGATCCAGCCGTAACTGTGGACGAAGGCGGGAATGGCGAGCGGCGCCACCGACAGCCAGGCCCATAAGCGGGCACCCGGCAGATCGCTGCGTTCGGTCAGCCAGGCCAGAGTGACCGACAGCACGATCGAGATCGGCACCGCCAGCACCACCAGCAGGCTGGTATTGACCAGAAGCTCGCCGACGCGCGGCCTGAACACCAGCGCCGCCACCGTTTCCCAGCCGGTCTGCACCGCCACCCAGACGATGAAGACAAGCGGCAGCAGGGCAAACAGCGAGACAAAGACGGCGGCCAGCGAAATCCATGAGACCGACCAACGACGTGCTCGCACGGCCGTGGTGTCGGCCGGCAAGCCTGAAGGTGCGAGATCGATCGCCGACTGCATCAGATCAGACGTTGTGCCGTTTCCGCCCGGAGGCGGAAACGATCGTCGGCCAATGCGGCGAGCAGCTTATGGTCATAGGCAAATGCCATCTTGAAAACAGAGCGCTCCCGCGGAAAGCGAAATTCCACAGGAGCGCAGTCGGTTGCCCTTTTAGGACGAACGCCGGCTAAAGCAAGCCGGCCGCCGTCATCAGGTCGGTCACCTTTTTCGAGTTCAGCGTCGTCGCGTCGACTTTCGGCGCCTGCAGATCGGCCAGCGGCACCAGCCTCGGATTGGACTCGGCGCTCTTGCCGACTGCGTATTCGAACGAATCGCCTGTTTTCAGCACGTCCTGGCCGCCCTTGCCGGTGACCCATTTCAGGAAAGCCTGCGCTTCCTTCGGGTGCTTGCTCGAGGCCAGCACGCCACCGCCGGAAACCGACACGAAGGCACCGGGGTCCTGGTGCTTGAAATAATGCAGCTCGACATTCTTGCTGTTCTCGCCGGTCTTGGCCTGATCGCCGTAGTAGTAATAGTGATAGATCACGCCGCCTTCGACCTCGCCGGCATTGACCGCCTTCATCACCGTGCTGTTGCCCTTATAGGCGGTAAAATTCTCCTTCATCGCCCTCAGCCAGTCGGCCGTCGCTGCTTCACCCTTGAGCTGCAGAAGCGCGCTGACGATCGCCTGGAAGTCGGCGCCGGAGGGCGAAGCGGCCCAGCGGCCTTTCCAGCTCGGATCGGCGAGATCGAGCAGCGATTTGGGCAGCCGGTCGGCGGTCAGCTTGGTCTTGTTGTAGGCAAAGACGGTGCTGCGCGCGGCGACGCCGACCCATTTTCCGCTCGCCGGCTGGTCCTCCTGCGGAACCTGGGCCAGCGTCTCGGCGTCGACCGGCGCGAACAGGCCGGCCGCCTCGACCAGCGCCATGGCCGGCGAATTCTCAGTCAGGAATACATCGGCGGGCGAGGCGGTGCCCTCGGCAACGATCTGATTGGAGAAATCGCTGTCGCCGCCATTGCGGACGGTAACCTTGATGCCGGTTTGCTTGGTGAATCCCTCCGCCCAAGCCTTGGTCAGGTTTTCGTGCTGGGCGTTGTAGACGACGATGCCCTCGTCCTTTGCTATTGCCGGGCCGGCAATCAGGCTGATTGCAAGTGCTGTCGCACCGGCAAGGGCGGAAAGAGCATATTTCATGGCGTCGTCCTCGATTTCGATGATCTTTGGCTTGGCAAGCTGCACCTAGCAATACCTGACTGGTGCAGTCAACATTGCTGGCCCGCTCAATCGCTCAAAAGGAGCAAACTTTCGTGATGCTCAGCTAATTTGCCTTGGACATTATTTCGCCGGCCCCGTAACAAATCAGCGCCGAGACGCGAATATCGGGAGTGGACTCTTGTGAGCGGCAAGGACGAAGCCGAGCTTTCACGGCTATTGCGGGCCGCGATCGCCGGAGACGAAAGGGCCTATGCCGACTTTCTGCACCGGATCGCCGCGCTCGTTCGTGGCTTTGCCCGGCGCAAGATCGTGCAGGGCGGAGTGGATCCCGAGGATGTCGTGCAGGAAACCTTGCTGGCCATTCATGTGAAACGACATACCTGGCGCCATGATGCGCCAGTGCTGCCTTGGGTCTATGCAATCGCCCGCTTCAAGCTGATCGATGCGTTCCGGCGGCGCGGGCGGCGGATCGAGGTCGAGATCGACCAAATCGCCGAGACCTTCGCCGAGCCGGAATCGGAGACGGTGAGCGAGCGCGACGTCAACCGGGCGCTCGACAGTCTGTCACCAGCGCAGCGTTCCGTCGTCTCGGCCGTGTCGGTCGAGGGCCGGTCAATCGGCGAGACCGCGGCCAAATTCGGCATCAGCGAGACAGCGGTGCGGGTGTCGCTGCACCGCGGGCTTGCCGCCATTGCCAAACGGTTCGGGGCGGGGCGGGAATAATATGAGGACCGAAGATCTCATCAAGGCGCTCGACGCCGACGCCGCCCACAGCAAGGCGCTGTCGCTGGGCGCCGCCTGGTGGCTTGCAACCGGGGCGGCAATCGTGATCGCTGGTGTGGTTTTCTGGCTGACGATCGGCCCGCGCCCCGACATCGCCATCGCCATGCACACGATGCGGTTCCTGTCCAAATTCGTCTTCACCATCGCTCTTGCCGGCAGCGCCTTTGCCCTCGTCCGCGCGCTGTCGACGCCCGGTGCATCGACTGGCCGGGCGGCGAGCTGGATGATCGCCGCGCCGCTGCTGGTGATCGTGGCCGTGATCCTCGAACTCTTCGCCGTGCCTGCGTCCGACTGGGGCACACGCCTGGTCGGCACCAACATGGTCATCTGCCTGACCTTCATTCCGTTGATCGGCATCGGCCCGCTTGCCGTCTTTCTCGCGGTGCTGCGTCATGGCGCGCCGACACGGCCGGTGCTTGCCGGTGCCGCGGCGGGCCTGCTTGCCGGCGGGCTGTCGGCGACCTTCTATGCGGCGCATTGTTTCGACGATTCGCCGCTTTTCGTCGGTACCTGGTATACGATCGCGATCGGCGCCCTTGCCGTGCTTGGGGCGCTCGGCGGACGGCTTTTCGTGCGCTGGTAGCGGTGGCGATCAGCGTGTCGGAACGGGATGCTCGCCGCGATAGTCGTAGAAGCCGCGTCCGGTCTTGCGGCCGAGCCAGCCGGCCTCGACATATTTGACCAGCAGCGGGCAAGGGCGGTATTTCGAATCCGACAGCCCGTCATGCAGCACCTGCATGATCGACAGGCAGGTATCCAGCCCGATGAAATCGGCAAGCTGCAGCGGCCCCATCGGATGGTTGGCGCCGAGCTTCATGGCGGTATCAATGGCATCGACCGAGCCGACACCTTCATAGAGCGTGTAGATCGCCTCGTTGATCATCGGCAGCAGGATGCGGTTGACGATAAAGGCCGGGAAATCCTCCGAGACGGTGATCGTCTTGTCGAGCTGCTTTACATAGGTTTTTGCCGCCTCGAAAGTCTGGTCCTCTGTTGCGATGCCGCGCACCAGTTCGACCAGCTTCATCACCGGAACGGGATTCATGAAATGTATGCCGATGAAGCGTTCAGGGCGGTCGGTCTGCGAAGCCAGCCGTGTGATCGAGATCGATGACGTATTTGTCGCCAGGATGGCCTCGGGGTTGAGCTGCGGGCAGAGCTGGGCATAGATCTTGCGCTTGACCGTCTCGTCCTCGGTCGCTGCTTCGATCACCAGATCGGCGCCCGCAAGGTCGGCCATGGCCGGTGCCGCCGAAATGCGCGCCATCGACTCATTGCGCAGCTTTTCGTCGAGTTTGCCGGAGCCGACCTGACGGGCCATGTTGCCGCTGATCGTAGCGATGCCCTTTTCGATGCGGTCGGGCGAAATATCGTAAACCAGCACCTTATAGCCCGCCAGCGCCGACACATGGGCGATGCCGCCACCCATCTGGCCCGCGCCGATGATGCCGATCGTCTCGATCTTGCTCATTACCCGATCCCGTCGAGGCCTTTGCGGCCCGTTTTTTTGTGCACTGCAAACTAAAAGGGCGGGGCGACTTCGTCTACCCCACCCCTCAGAATTTAATACGCTTTGGCAGAAGGCGTCAAAGCGCCTTTTGCAGTTCCGGCAGAATGACGAAGAGGTCGCCGACAAGGCCGTAGTCGGCAACCTGGAAGATCGGCGCTTCCTCGTCCTTGTTGATGGCAACGATCACCTTCGAATCCTTCATGCCGGCAAGGTGCTGGATGGCACCGGAGATGCCGACGGCAATATAAAGGTCGGGCGCTACGACCTTGCCGGTCTGGCCGACCTGCCAGTCGTTCGGCGCATAGCCGGCATCGACGGCGGCGCGAGATGCGCCAACCGCCGCACCGAGCTTGTCGGCGACCGGTAGGATGACCTCCTGGAACTTCTCGGAGGAGCCCAGCGCACGGCCGCCCGAGATGATGATCTTGGCCGAGGTCAGCTCTGGACGGTCGGTCTCGGAGAGCTTGTTCTCGACAAAGCTCGACAGGCCGGGATTGGCCGCCGCCTGGACCGTCTCGACCGGCGCGGAACCGCCCTCGGGTGCTGCCTGGAAGGAAGCAGTGCGCACGGTGATGACCTTCTTGGCGTCACTCGACTGCACCGTCTGGATGGCGTTGCCGGCATAGATCGGCCGCTTGAAGGTATCGGGCGACACGACTTCGATGATTTCCGATATCTGGGCGACATCGAGCAGCGCCGCCACGCGGGGTGCGACGTTCTTGCCCGACGACGTCGCCGGCGCGATGATCGTCTCGTATGGCTCAGCAAGCGAAACGACGAGTGCCGCCAGCGGTTCTGCGAGACGCTCGGTCAATTCGTCAGCGTCGGCGAGCAGCACCTTGGTGACGCCCTTGAGCCTTGCGGCGGCGTCCGCTGCCGGCTTGGCGGCTTTGCCGGCAACCAGCACATGCACGTCCGAACCGATCTGCAGCGCCGCCGAAAGCGCCTTGGCGGTCTGGTCGGAAAGCCCAGCGTTGTCGTGTTCGGCAATCAGAAGAATTGTCATTTTTTATCCCTTCCTGGCCTTACAGCACGCCGGCTTCGTTTTTCAGCTTGTCGACCAGTTCGGCGACGCTCTTGACCTTGACGCCCGCCTTGCGGCCGCCCGGCTCCTCGGTCTTGATCACTTTAAGCCGCGGCTTGACGTCGGCGCCGTAGTCGGCAGGGCTCTTCTCGTCGAGCGGCTTCTTCTTGGCCTTCATGATGTTGGGCAGCGACGCGTAGCGTGGCTGGTTCAGCCGCAGATCCGCCGTGACGATTGCCGGCATCTTCAGTTCCAGCGTCTGCAGGCCGCCATCGACCTCGCGCGTCACCGTGGCCTTGTCACCGTCGAGCACGATCTTGGAGGCGAAGGTGCCCTGCGCCCAGCCGAGAAGTGCGGCCAGCATCTGGCCGGTCTGGTTGGAATCGTCGTCGATAGCCTGCTTGCCGAGAATGACCAGGCCGGGATGTTCTGCCTCTACGACGCCCTTCAGCACCTTGGCGACGCCCAGCGGCTCGGTCTGCTCGTCGGTCTTGACCAGGATAGCGCGGTCGGCGCCCATGGCGAGCGCCGTGCGCAAGGTCTCCTGTGCCTGCTGCGGCCCGATCGACACGACGATGATCTCTTCGGCTTTGCCAGCCTCCTTCAGCCGGATCGCCTCTTCCACCGCGATCTCGTCGAACGGGTTCATCGCCATCTTGACGTTGGCGAGTTCCACCGCCGAACCGTCCGCCTTCACCCGGACCTTGACGTTCGCATCCACAACCCGCTTCACGGGCACAAGGATCTTCATTTGCCTGTCACCTCTTTCACGATAGTCTCTTCACGCTCGTCGGGCGCGCTATAGCAGCGTGCACCTCTTCGGAGTTGTCGAAAGCCGACATTCCGGACGGAATTCTGGTCTTCGCCACGCCACTGGGGTGGCGCTTCCGTAGTTGCGGCGACCCCGCGCGTCAATATCCGGAGCGCACTCGGATCATCGGCGAAGCACTCAAGTCGTTCAGTCCGGACCGGAAACGCTTCCCCGGCCCCAGCGCGGCGCCTGCTGCGCAGGTTGTGCTTCGCTTGGCGCCGGCTCTGCGGCTACGGGCACCTGGCCGGCGACCACCACAGCCTCTTCATCCGCAGCGGCGAGCAGCGGCACCCCGCGGCTGCGCAAGACAAGCACCAGCACGGCTCCGGCGATGATGCCGCCGATATGGCAGGCCCAGGAAACCTGATCCTCGCCCCCCTGCGCGAACATCAAGATCTGGAACAGGATCCACAGGATGAGCGGGATGAAGGCCGGGATGCGCAACGGGATGCGGGCGAAGGCCAGCACCCATACCTTTACGCGCGGATAAAGGATCAGATAGGCGGCGACGACACCGGCGATGGCGCCCGACGCGCCGATCAGCGGCATTTGCGAATCCCAGGCAACCAGACCCTGGAAGAAAGCGCCGGCGATGGCGCAAAGCAGGTAAAAGACGAGGTAGCGGACATGGCCGAGTGCATCCTCGACATTGTCGCCGAACACCCACAGGAAAAGCATGTTGCCGCCGAGGTGGAAGATATCCGCGTGCAGGAAGGAATAGGTCAGATAGCTCAGGCTCTCCGGAATGACGACAAATTGCAGATCGAGCTCGACCCTGTCATGCACAACCGACGGGATGAAACCGAGGCCCAGCACCGCGGCGTTGGCGAAATCCTCGCCACCAAGCGTTGTGACAAAGTAGATCAGCACGTTGAGTGCGATCAGGCTGATCGTCACATATTGCTGCTTGATGTGCCGCAGCCGGTTGGTGTCGTAAAGCGGGATGAACATCGGGCCTCTCCCGCTTCGGTGGATTCAGCGGTTCTTGCCGGGAACCCATAGCACGTCGGCATTTCCGTTGTCATTGAGCGCGCGTGCGGCGACGAACAGAAAGTCCGAGACACGGTTCATGTATCTTATCGCCTCGCGGTTGACACGCTCGTCTGGATCTTGCGACAGCGACACCATGATGCGTTCGGCGCGGCGGGCCACCGTGCGGGCGAGGTGAAGGGCAGCCGCTGCAGGGGTACCGCCGTTGAGCACGAAGGATTTGAGCGGCTCGAGGTCCTTGTTGAGGAGGTCGATCTCCTGTTCGATGCGGTCAGTCTGCGAGGCGATGATGCGCAGCGGCTCGTAGTCGAGCGGCTTGCCATTGTCGGGGACTGCCAGATCGGCGCCGAGATCGAAAAGGTCGTTCTGGATGCGGCCGAGCATCGCATCGATCGCCGGATTTACTGCCGCTGTATGAATGCGGGCCATACCGATGCAGGCATTGGCCTCGTCGACGGTGCCGTAGGCGTCGATGCGAAGGTCGGATTTCAGCCGCCGCTCACCAGAGCCGAGGCCGGTGGTGCCATCGTCGCCAGTGCGGGTGTAGATCTTGTTGAGCTTGACCACGGGTTACCTCCCGGCTGGTGGCTGCTGCGTCACTTACGGGTGAAATACACTGCCAGCATGATCAGCACCAAGGCCACGAACTGCAAGAGCACGCGCGTCTGCATCAGCTTGTTGGAGGTCACGCTGGAGCCGCCGCGCATCATGTTGATGAGGCCGCGGAACAGCACGATCACCACGGCGACCATGACGAGAACGGCGAGGATGTTGAAGACGGTTGCCATGGTGTGTTCCAGTTGGATTGCGTTCAGGCGCGTTTGGCGAGCAGACGGTAGAGTACCGATGACGGCAGGATGCGTTTAAGGATCGCGCCGATCCTGGCCGGCACTGTTACCACATAATGCGGGCGCGGGCGCCGCGACAGAAGGGCATGGTGCAAGGCGGCATAAACCACCTCCGGCCCGGGTTTCAGCCGCGATGTGCTGCCGCCGGCTCGCAGCCGTTTGAGTTGCGCCGCATAGGCGAGGCGATGAACGGAATTCTCGTGATCGATATTCGCCAGGAACCATCCGAGGCTGTTGCTGGCGATCTTCGATTTCACCGGCCCCGGCTCGATCAGCGAAACATGGATGCCGCTGCCGAGGAGCTCTTGATAGAGGGACAGCATCAGCCCTTCGATAGCGTGCTTCGATGCCGAGTAGGCGCCGCGGAAAGGCACCGGCGCCAGGCCGAGGATCGAAGAGCAATGAACGAGACGGCCATGACCCTGACGGCGCATCACCGGGATGACACGGCGAGTGAGATCATGCCAGCCAAAGACATTGGCCTCGAACTGCTGCCGTAAAGCCTCGACCGGCAGGTCCTCGACGGCGCCGGGCTGCCCGTAGGCGCCGTTGTTGAAGAGCGCATCGAGCCGGCCGCCGGTTCGTTCCAGCACCGACGCCACCAGCGCCTCGATCGATCCGGGCTCGGTGTAGTCCAGATAAAAGGCCTCGATGCCGTCGGCCTCGAGCGCGGCGATATCCTCGGGCTTTCGGGCGGTTGCGAACACCCGCCAGCCTTCCGTCTTAAGAGCATGGGCGCAATAGGCGCCTATACCGGAAGAGGCACCCGTGACAATGATGGTGCGCAACTCTTCTTCGGGAGGACTGGTGGTTTGACCTAGGGTTGTCATTTACCGCAAACCCTTCCCATATTCGCGGCGTCGGGACAATCGAAGGGAACGCGGTTCTTGTTGCGGAAGATCGTAGCCCTCAAACGCGTCCTCTACGACGCGCTCGGCCATTTCAACACCGACGACGGCTGGGCAATGGCCAGCCATCTGGCGATCACCGCGCTGATGGCGCTTTTTCCTTTCCTGATCTTCGCCACGACGCTGGCGAGTTTTTTCGGCGCGCAGGCTTTCGCCGACACCGCCGTGCACCTTGTGTTCGACACATGGCCCGAGCAGATCGCCAAACCGATCGCGCGCGAAGTGCTCAACGTGCTTACCGTCCGGCGCAGCGACCTGTTGACCTACGGTATCGTGCTTGCCGGATACTTCGCCTCCAACGGCATCGAGGCGCTGCGCACCTCGCTCAACCGCGCCTATCGTGTCTCGGAAACGCGCGGCATCATCTACCGGCGGGTGCAGAGTATCGTCTTCGTGCTGATCGCGACGGCCGGGTTTTTGGTGATCAGCGTGCTGCTGGTCTTCGCGCCATTGCTGGCGCGGCTGGCTGAATCCCATTTTGAATGGATAAAACCCTATATGGGCACGATCACGCTGTGGCGTTACGTCATCGCCTCGGTCGTCATCATCGGCGGCCTGTTCGCCGTGCATTACTGGCTGCCGGCGGGCAAGCGCCGCTTGGTTTCGATCGTGCCTGGCATCATCTTCACGCTGGTTGGCTGGCTCATCGGGTCGACCATCTTCGCCGCCTATCTCGATCATTTCTCGTCCTATGTGACGACCTATGCCGGCCTCGCCTCGATCATGATCGCCGTCGTCTTCCTCTATATCGTCTCGGCGATCTTCATCCTCGGTGGCGAGCTCAACGCCGCGATCAGCCGCTATTTAGAGGCGCGTGCGAGAGTCGGCTGAGTCAAGCATGATCTTTTCCGAAAACCGGTTCCCACTTTTTGGGATCATGCTTTTGCTGGCTGAGCCGTCGCCAGCCCGACGCCGAGCGTCGCGATCGCCATGCCGGCAATCTGCAGCGGGCTCAATTGCTCGCCGAACAACGCCCAGGCAATGACCGCGGTGACGGCCGGCACGAGGTAAAACAGCGAGGCGACCTTCGACATCTCGCCGTCGCGGATCATCACCATCAACAGGAAGATGGCGCCGATCGACAGCACCAGCACGAGCCAGGCCATGGCGAAGATCAGTTCGCCATTGACGATGACCGTTCGGGTCTCAAAGGCGAGCGAGGCCAAGGCCATCACCAATGCGCCGCCGACATATTGCCAGAACGTGGCAGCTACCAGATCGCCGCCGGAGGCGAAACGCTTCTGCCAGATCGTGCCGGCGCTCATGCCGAGTACGGAGACCAGCGAGGCGCCCAGTGTTTCGGCCGTCACGCCGCCGCCGAGCGCGCCGAGCTTCGGCCAGAGCACGATCACCACGCCGATCAACCCGAGGCCGAGACCGGCCCAGTGGCGCGGCAGGATGCCCTCGCCGAGAAGCCGGCCGGCGAGCACTGCCGTGATCAGCGGCTGCAGGCCGACGATCAGGGCTGAAAGCCCGGCCGGCATGCCCCTGTGGATGGCCCAGAACACGCCGCCGAGATAGACCCCATGCATCAGGATGCCGGCACCGGTCGCGTGCAGGGCCTCGTCCCGGGTGGCGCGGCTCGAACCAAGTGCTGCCATCAGAGCGACAAACAGGATTGCGGCCAGGACAAAGCGCGCGGCCAGGAAAGTAAAGGGCTCCGCCCACGGCATGGCGTAGCGCGCGCCGATGAAGCCGGTCGCCCACAGGACGACGAAAGAGGCGGGGACGAACCGCTTAAGGCTGTGCATTTTCCGGAGGCCGCGGTGAATTCGGATGAGGGATCGACTGTCGCGACTGCTTAATGCGGTTCGGACCGGCAGGCAAAACCAAACCGTTGATCCATACACTGATGTTGATCCATACACTGATTTTGAATTGAAGGAGCCGTTGATGGCCGTCGGCTCACCGGTCTAGAGACCGACCAGCCGCCTCACATCGTCTGCCGATGCGCCCGCCTTGCGCTGGGTGGCAAGGCCAGCGTCACCAAGACTCTTCGACAGTTTTCGTCCTTCCGGGCCGAGGATCAGGCGATGGTGAAAATAGGCCGGCTGCGGCAGCCTAAGCAGTTGCTGAAGCAGACGCTGCACGCTGGTCGCGGAATAAAGGTCCTGGCCGCGCACGACATGGCTGACCCCCTGCAGCGCGTCGTCCGTGGTGACGGCGAGATGATAGCTGGTCGGGATTTCGCGGCGCGCCACGACCACGTCGCCCCAATCCTGCGGATGGGCCTCGACACGACGCGTCGCGGAGAGCGTTTCGTCCGTGTATTCGGCCCATGACAGGTCCTTGCCGGCGCGCGCCATTGCAGCATCGACGTCCAGCCGCCAAGCAAATGGCAGATTTTCTGCGATGCGCAGCTTGCGTTCAGTTGCCGGCAGCGCCTTGTCGACGGCGGGATAGAGCGGCACGCCGTCCGGGTCGCGAGGCCAGTCGCGGCCGCGCTTCTCGCTGTCGGCGATAAAGGCGCGGATCTCACTTCTGCTCATGAAGGCCGGATAGACAAGCTCTTCCTCGATCAGCCGCTCGAGCATAGCCCGATATTCGGCAAAATGCTCGGACTGGCGGCGCACCGGTTCCTCCCAGCCAAGCCCGAGCCATTTCAGGTCGCGAAAAATGCCTGCCTCGAATTCCGGCGTGCAGCGCGTCGTGTCGATATCCTCGATGCGCAGCAGCAGGCGTCCGCCCGCCGCCTTTGCCAATTTCTGATTGAGCAGCGCCGAATAGGCATGGCCGAGATGCAGTTCACCATTCGGGCTCGGCGCGAAGCGGAATGTCAGCAGTGTCATTGTCCGGCGGCAATCGGGTTGTGCGGCTCTTTCGCCAATTGCTACTTTGCGCCGGCGGCGTCGTGCGTCCAGAGGGACACGTGACGAAGCGTGCGGCACTTTTGATTTTGGAACAAGCAGACATGCAACGCATCGCCAGTCTCGACGACATTGCGCAAGGGCTGGATAGGCTATGCTTGCTCGACCCACGCCTCGAAAGAGTGCGCGGCATGGCCGGCGAAGTGCCGCTCAGGCTGTCGGAGCCGGGGTTCAGGAGCCTTGCGTCGATCGTCGTTTCACAGCAAGTGTCCCGCGCGAGCGCCGACGCCATCTTCGGCCGGCTGACGAAACTGCTCGACCCGCTGACGCCGCAGGCGATTCTTGTCGCCGATGAGGCGGTCTTTCGCGAGGCCGGGCTGTCGCGGCCCAAGCAGCGCGGCCTGATTGCCGTCGCCCAGGCGGTGGCCGACGGGCTCGACCTCGATCACCTTTGCCGGCTCGATGCAAGCGAGGCGATCGCGGCCATGACCAGGGTGCCGGGAATCGGCCCGTGGACGGCTCAAGTCTACCTTTTGTTTGCCGCCGGACATCCAGATATCTTTCCGGCCCGCGACGTTGCTTTGCAGAGCGCGGTCGGCCATGCGCTCGGCATCAAGCCGCGTCCGCCGGAGAAAATGCTGATCCGGCTTGCCGAATCATGGAGCCCGTGGCGCGGTGTCGCATCGCGGCTTTTCTGGGCTTATTATCGCGAATTGAAGGGCAGGGATGCCGCGCCTCCGGGCTGAATCCGCAAAAAAGCATTGAAATCATGCGTTTTTGAGCCCCGGCATGATCGACAATCCGCTTCACATCCCTGTCATGTCGGGCTTACAGTATCCGCGTCGACCGGTTCTAGGGTGAAGGAGGTCAACGACGTGACGGTTGCCGTATCTCCGGATGGGCTTCCAGCGCTGGTGCTGAATGCGGATTACCGTCCGCTCAGCTATTATCCCCTGTCGCTCTGGTCCTGGCAGGATGCCATCAAGGCTGTGTTCCTCGAGAGGGTAAACATCGTCGCCGAATACGAACACGCCGTCTCGTCGCCGACCTTTTCGATGAAGCTGCCCAGCGTCGTCAGCCTGAAGGCTTACGTGAAGCCCTCGAGGCATCCGGCGTTTACCCGTTTCAACGTCTTCCTGCGTGACCGTTTCCAGTGCCAATATTGCGGCACGCCAGACGATCTGACGTTCGACCATGTCATTCCGCGCCATCGCGGCGGCGCCACGACATGGGAGAATGTCGTCGCTGCCTGCTCGCCCTGCAATCTGAGGAAGGGCGGCATGATGCCGGCCCACGCCAAGATGTGGCCGCTGCAGAAGCCCTACCAGCCGACGGTGCATGATTTGCATAATAACGGCCGGCTGTTCCCGCCCAATCATCTGCACGAAAGCTGGATGGATTATCTCTACTGGGATGTCGAACTCGAACCTTGAGATCAATCGAGAATTCGGGATGCTGGCCGCGTGAAGCGATTTTCTGCGCTCCCGACTTCGCCGGCCGAAGCATTCATGAGCGGTTGTGGTGTAGCAGTTAAGGCTACGGCCGGCGTAGGTCGATGCTCACGGGCCCCGATGTCCGCTCCGCTTCGGTTCTCGACAATCGCTCCACACGACTCAGCCTGCCGAATTCTTAAATGATCTCGCGTTGGCGCAAGGAGCGAGCCGCTCAATCGTGGGCGAAGGCGCTGCGGAAGGCGACGACTGCCAGGACAAAGCTGGCGATGGCGTTCCAGCCGGCCAGGGACAGGCCGAGGATGCGGAGCGCCGCCTTGTCGCAGGAGGGCGGGACGAATTTGTCGAGCGCGTCGAGCACGCCCTTGCCGCCGATGTCCACTGGCCCGGCGGCTGCGGTGCAGTCGGTCGGGCCCGGCCACCACGCCCATTCGACGCCGGAGTGATAAACGCCGAGATAGACGCCATAGAGCATCAGCAGGCCGCCAACGGCCAGCAGGCCACGGCTTATCCAGGCTGGCGCGTGAAGAGCCGACGCAAGCACCGCCAGCAGCATCAAGGGCACGCCGACGTAGTAAGGCGTGCGCTGCTCGAGGCAGAGCTTGCAGGGGATGTAGCCGCCGAGATACTGGAAGGCCAGCGCCGAGCCGACCGTGGCCGCCATGGCGACGGCAAGGAACAGAGCGGTGCGCAGCCGCTGGCGTCCGGTATCGGCATTCACGGTCGCTGTCATCGGACTCAGTCCACTCGGTTCGATGCCATTCAGACGGCGTATTTGACGACGATATAGAGCAAAATCAGGGCAGCGGCGGCAGCGCCGGCAATCTGGCCAAGGCGCTTTTCGATGAAGTGGCGGATCGGCTCGCCATAGCGGCGCAAGAGCCAGGCGAGAAACAGAAAGCGGGCTCCGCGGGCAACGATTGCCAGCACGATGAACAGCAGCAAAGGAACGCCGATGACGCCGGACAGGATCGTTACCACCTTGATCGGCGGCAGATGGGCGAGGCCGGAGGTGACCAGCATCAGGATAATGAAGCCGACACCCGACGAGACGCGCATCGCCTCGAACTCGTCATATTTGCCATAAAATTCGAGGATCGGCCGCGCCACTGCATCATAGGCGTAATGGCCGATGAACCATCCGGCGATGCCGCCCAGCACCGATGAGACGGTGGCAACCAGCGCATAACGGTAAGCGCGATCCGGCCGCGACAGCGCCATCGGCAGATAGAGGACGTCGGCCGGCACCAGGAACACAGAGCTCTCGACGAAGGCGATGAAGGCCAGCCACCATTCGGCGGATTTGCTCGCCGCCAGCGACAAGGTCCAGTCGTAAAGTCCGCGAAGCATCGGCACTCCTAATGCGCGCCCAAACCGGTAGCGGTCTTGGGATCACGACATGTACAACAAAGACTTGGAAGCGCGCCGTATCAATCTCGTCGGACAAGGTGCGCTTCAATAACATGCGCCGCCTGTCTAGAAAGATTTTCCGCGCTGCACAATGGCAGCTGCTTCACGAAATCGAAAGGCTGGGCTTGGGCGAGACCAGATGTCGGGAATTGGCCGTTGACGGGGGGCGAAAAGCGCGGCGAGAGGGCGGGCCACGAGATGCTGATAATCGAGCTGAACTCGACTTTCAGGACCTGCAAACGATTGACCGGCCCGGTGGATCGCCGCCAGGGTTCGGCCTTGCGCATAGGCATCGGGAGCGGAGCCGTGACGTGCTGTTCGCCATCGACCGGGCCCTTGGGTACAGCCACGACCTCTATACCTGAAACCGGAGATTATTGGCGGCCGCACTGCAGGTCCCGGTGGGCCAGCCGGAAGGGACGATTGCGATCTCGCCGGGATTGCTCCGGTCGTACTGTCTGCGAGCTAGCTCTGGCGTCTCGCTGCAAAGAGGTTATCAGCAACAGCATCAAATGAGATCACGCCGGCCCCCCGTGTCACCACCAGCAGCAGCAACGAGGCCCACAGCAGATGCTCGGCCCAATTCTCCGGAAAAACGAAGATCTGGATAACCGATACGACACTGAGCAGCATCAGCGCGCCGAGGCGCGAGAACAGCCCCAGAAATAGCAGCACCGAGCCGGTAATTTCGGCGGTGGTCGCCAAAGGTGCCGCGATCGACGGAGCGATGAACGGCAGATTGTATTCGCTGGCAAACAGCTGCAGCGTCACCGGCCAGGATGCCAGCTTCGATTGCGCCGACTGCCAGAAGACATGTGCAACCGCGATGCGGGCGGCGAGCTGGACCAGCGAGAACGGGATGCGCTCTGGCAGCTTGATGACACGCCTGTAGAGGCCGATAAGCCCGGCGGGAGTGGACGAGGAATACTCTGGTATCGCGGTCATGATTGTCTCCGTCAGTTTGGGAAGGAAGATGTCGGAATCCGCACATCGGTAACGAGCCCGTCGCCGAACAGACGCACGAGCGCGCAAACGAGATCGAACGCCGGGTCGAGAGCGAGGGCGCGGCCTATCGCGTGTTCCAGGCCGAGGCCATGTTTCAGTGAATGCCGGAACGCGAAGTTCACGCGGTCGAGAAGAGCCAGGCGAACGCTGTCCCCGGTCCGCCACAACGCCACGCGTTCGGCTCGTCTTGTCCAGTCATGGGACTGGTCAAGAGCAGCCTGCTGCTGATGCGCCGTCCACACGGACAGGATCGACCAATGAGAAACGATCAGCCGCAGCGACGGCTGCAGCAGGATATCGGGCGAAGGTCCGAGATCGGCCTTGTCATATTCCGCAAGAGTGCGGGGCGGCAGCGAGGCCGCGTCGAGCGCCTCGGCAATGGCCCATTCGAGCCGCGCCGTTTCGGCCACGACCGGCATATCGGACAGCGTATCGATCGTCTTCAGGAAGCGCGGGAAACCGGCACGTAGCGCGCCAGCCGCGACTCGACCGGCGGGTGCCCTCGGATGAACTCGCTCGCCACGAAACGGAAGAAGCGTTCGTCGACAAGGCGAACCGTCACCGGAAACACCGCCATCAGCACCGCGGTAAGCGAACTGCGCGTATTGTTTTGGTAGATACGCAGGCGGGCCGACGGATCGGCTTTGCCGGCCGTTAGCGCTTTCGTGATGGAGAACGGCTCAAGCGCGAGAACCGAGCGCGCCATGGTGGTCTGCAGATGTTCAAGCGGCAGCATGGTAGCCTCCCTCGATTGGCGGCATCGTGGCAGGAACGGCCGATCCAGCCTTTGCGGCAGCAAATGCAGCAAGCACGGGCATGCTGGTCCTGACGCTTTCGAAGGGGAGGAGATTGGCCGGCGGACGGGGTTTGGCAGCCACGGCTTGTCTCGCGGTTTGCTCGTGATTGAACATGATCGACGCGCACAGCATGTCGGCCCACATGGCTTCGCCAAGCAGCACATCCAGAACAGGGACATCCGTGTCCCATTCGATCAGTGTCGGGCGGGGACCGAGCCGGCTTATCGCATAGTGGTAGAGCGTCCAGACGACCGGCGGTACGCGTGAGCCATGATCGTCGATAAGCACCGTGTCGGTCCCAACCTGATTGGTCGCGTGCCCGGCAAGATGGATCTCGCCGATGGCCTCGGCCGGCAGCATGTCGATGAATGCTTTTGCGTCGTATTGAAGATTGTGCGCCGAGACGTGGACGTTGTTGACATCCAAAAGCAGGCCGCAGCCGGTCCGGCCGACGAGCGCGGCCAGGAATTCTGCCTCGGTCATCGAGGAGTCCGCAAAAGCGACATAGGCGGACAGATTTTCTATGAGCACACGGCGCTTCAGCGTGTCCTGGACAGTATCGACATTGCGCGCAACGATCGCCAGAGCCTCTTCATCGTAGCGCAGCGGCAGCAGGTCGTTGAGATAGGCGCCGTCGGCTACGCTCCAGGCGAGATGCTCCGAGACGAGATCCGGCTCGAATCGCTCGCAGACCTTGCGCAGCCGGTCCAGATGATCGCGGTCCAATCCTCGTGCACTGCCGAGAGACAGGCCAACGCCATGTACCGACAGCGGATAGATCTGGCGCAGCCGTTCCAGCGCCTCGACGCCGGCGCCGTCTCCCATGTAGTTCTCGGCATGCACTTCGAGCCAGCCAGCGGAGGGTCTGCGGGTCAGCATTTCACTTATGTGAGGAGAGCGAAGACCGATGCCCGCGGATGCCGGGATGGTGAGGCGCTGAAATGCACGGGACATCGGTCTGTTCCTTTCCAAGGGGTTGGCTCGAAGTCTGGGTCGGTCAGGCTTTCGACTTGTCGCTGCCGCCGGTAATCTTGGCGCAGCTGCCGGCAGGCACGTAGAGCCAGGAATCCGGCTGGTTGTCGGCGGTGGAGGTGCCGGCGCAGGAATGCGTCGCGGTCTGACAATCGTTCTGGCCGGCCTTAACGACGCCGTAGCACTTCTCGAACGAGAAGTTGGGCTGGGCGGCCGGGCCGCTGTAGGCCGCCGTCGCGGCCAGCGAAGTGGCGGCCGCGAGGGCCGATCCGATGAGGGTCTTGGTGTTGATCACGGTCGTGTCTCCTGGTTGCGTTTCGAGGGAAAGACTGACCTTGCGGCCTGTCTGCAAGCAGTGTCCCCGATCCGGCGGCCGAGCTGAAATGCTGTCTCGGCATGGATTTGATACGCAGTCACTATGTTGACGGATCCAGACGCAAAAAGCCCTCCGGCGGGGAACCGGAGGGCTCGGCGCCTGCGCTCGTTTGCGGGGCGAAGCAGGCGCGGCTAGGCGGGAGGTAGGCGCCTAGACGTATCGGGTTTTGCTGTTGGCGGTCGGGCGTTCCTCTTGAAAGAGATGATCCGCCAGAAGCCAGCCGTCGGCTCGTTCCCGGCCTCTGTCGCGCATGTCGGTCAACTCACCCCAGTCGGTCCATGGCGTTGCGAACAGCGCCGAGGCGGCCCGATGCTGGCTGTCGAAGATGGTGTGAATTGGCGTGCACGTCAGCGCACAAGGAATGGCGGCGAGACGGCGATCCGCACAAGGCGTCATGAACAATGCGGGGTTGCCGGTGACAATCACCCGATGGCCGGTTTCAAACGGCTGGACGAGCGGCAAAGCCGAAACGTCGCCATCGCCCCAATAGGGGTCGCCGTCGATCACGACGGCCGGGAAGAGGAAGGGGACAGTGGCCGCCGCCAGGATCGCGTCGATCGACAATTGTTCGCTGGTGAAAGTCTTCACCGTATCGGTGCGGGCATTCGAAGCCAGGATGCTGAGCCTCACCGGGCAGCTTTCCTTGCGGATCTCCGCAATATCGATCGACTGTTCCAGCACCGATCTCAGCGAATTCGTTGCATGACTGATGCGTCGCCAGAAGTTGGTGAGCGCCGTCCGTGCGCCACGCCGGCCGCCCAGGGCCAGGCCGTAGGCCAGGACCGCGGCTTCCATCGCGCCGAAGCCGGAAGCGGTGATGTTGCCCAAGGAAAGGCCGGGCTCGTCCAGCAAGCGGTCGAGGACACCCCAGACAAAGGCGCCGTGTGCGTCGCTTGCCAGGACAATGTCGACGGGCTGCCGCTCTTCCACTGCAGGTCTTGCAATGACGGTTTGGTCGATTTCGGTTCCGGTCTGGATACGCATGTTTCAGTCTCCATCCCAAAACGCCAGGTGAGGCGTCGATGGAAAGACTGCCGCATCATCTCCTGTTGGCGAAATGCCAAGGTGGCATGGACTCCATAGGCAGATTGCATTGGGTGCGATCGCCTGCGCGGCGGAGGGTTTGCAAGGCAGGCATAGATCCGCGTGCAACGATCCGGCAATGAGTAAGCCCCATGCCGCATTCTGCGCCAACGTCCTTGCTTTGGGCGCCGCCAATTAGCGGTGGTGCCACCAAGCATCCACGGAATGCAGAACAGGCATAAACTCCATAGGCAGATGGCGTTGGTAAGTTGGAAACCGATTGCAGCAAAGTCAATCTCGGCAACGAAGAACCCGAAGAGTCTTTAAATTCCTGCCGATCATTGGGACGACTCCTCAACCTCAGAAAAGGATCATATCATGAATATCAAAGCTATCTGGCTCGGCGCTTTTGCACTTTCGGTTCTCAGCGGCGTTGCGTTCGCCGGTGCGCTCGACGAGCCGTCGAACATGCAGCCCTTTTTTACCGACGCCAGCATGAAGACGATGAAGCCGGATGCCGAGTTCAAAGCGGCCTGGAACGCAATGTCGCAGGACAAGCGGGACGCCATGAAGAAGGAATGCAACGACGCGGCGATGAGCAAGCCGCATGCCGAGTTTTGCGTGAAAGTCCATCAACTCGGCGGCAACAGCTGAACGTTGCCCTGGCCTTCTAGTTTGGAGACGAACGTGATGGCGAGCAAGTTGCTCGCCATCATCATTCTACGTCAGCCCTACAAAGCCTCGCGGTGGCGGGTCCGCCTGACCATGACGGCACGCTATGAACTTTATAGCGGCGGTGCATTGGCATGAGAATGCCGTTTTGCGGCAGGGTCCGGATGAGCATAGGACCAACGCAGTCCGGAGCAATCGGTATGGATATCCATCACATTCGATATTTTCTTGCCGTCTGCGAGACGCGAAACTTCACGCGCGCCGGCGAAAAATGCAATGTCACCCAGCCGGCGCTGTCGCGTGCTATCCAGCAGCTTGAGGACGAGGTCGGCGGCCTGTTGTTTCGCCGCGAACGAAACCTGACCCACCTGACCGATCTGGGCGTGCTGCTGCGCCCCCGGTTCCAGCAGATCCTCGACGAGCTGACCGGAGTGCGGCAGGAGGCTTCGAGGTTTTTGTGCCTGGAAAACGCCAACCTCAAGGTCGGCGTCATGTGCACGATCGGTCCGCGCCGCTTCACCGGCCTGCTGACCGAGTTCAACCGACGCCAGCAGGGCATCCAGCTGCAACTCGTCGAGGGCGTGCCGGCATCGCTCTCCCAACTGCTCGAGTCGGGTGAGATCGACGTCGCCATCATGGCATCGAGCGACAGCTTTCCGGACAGATTCGATGTCACGCCACTTTATCGCGAACGCTTTGTTCTCGCTTTTCCAAATGGCCATCGGCTAGCCCGCAATGATAATGTCGCCATCTCCGAACTCGACGGTGAAAATTATCTCAGGCGTCTTAACTGCGAATATCGCGATCATCTTGCGGGTCTATGCAACGATCGCGGCGTGAAGCTCAGGATCTCCTACGCCAGCGAGCGCGAGGACTGGATCCAGAACATGGTTTCCGGAGGGCTTGGTATCTGCTTCATCCCGGAATTCAGCGCGGTAATCCCGGGCCTGCAGGTCCGACCTGTGATTGACCCTCAGGTTTGGCGGGAGGTATGCCTTGTGGTGGTTGCGGGACGTCGCTTCTCGCCCGCGGCCTCGGCCTTCGTAAATAGTGTCAAGGCGCATGGCTGGCCAGAAAGTGCCATACCGCTGGAACTCCGCAAGACAGCGGCCTGAAGCATAGTCAAAGAGTTTCCATTCTCCCGACACGCTTCTGGCGTCTCCAATATGTCGGCACGACTGGATTACTATAATTTTCAGGTATCGAATTGAGAGCCAGGCAGCATTTCTCTTTCGTCCCTGATCTCTTCAATCTCCTTGCCATGCCCCGCCTCCCGCGCTTGGGCACTGACAAAGGAGAAACAAGACATGGCTTCAAAGGCAATCGCATTCTGCGCGCCACTTAACGTGGCGTTAGCGCTCGGGCTTCTTTCCGCAACCGCGGCGTTTTCCGTCGCACCGGCTTTTGCAGGAGACTGCCCAGCCGGTCAGGCCGCGACCATGGACATGCAGGAGCATCCCAGCAAGCCGGTAGGCGTTACTGACGATGTCCTCTCGGCTATCGAGCTCAGCCCGAAGGGGCAGGCCTGGAAAGGCAACATGCTGCGTCTGCGCAAACTCGTCGTTCAGCCGGGCGGCGTCGTGCCCTGGCATGAACACACGGTTCGTCCGGCCAACATACTCATCGTCGAGGGCTCAATCACCGAATACAGCAGCACCTGCAAGGTGGGGATAGAGCATCCAGCTGGTGACGTCACCGCCGAATTCGGCCAGCTCGCACATTGGTGGAAGAACAATGGCAAAGTGCCGGCGGTGCTTTATTCGGCCGACATCCTGCCGCCGGCAGCCAATGACGATCACACGATGTGAGCTCGCCTCGCGGCGGCACTTTCTACCATCAGCAACTCAAAGTGCGTCCTCAGGTGATTGCCTGGGGACGTGAACCAAGGAGCCTGGCCATGATGACAACCGCGGAACAGACCTCCTCGACGTGGCTCCGAATGGCTGCCGCGGACAGCTGGCGCTTCGGCATCATCGCGGTGATCGCCTTCCTGACACTTGTCGATCTCTTCGCCACCCAGGCTATCTTGCCCTCGCTGGTGATAAAGTTCGGCGTCAGCCGCGCGACAATGGGCTTTGCCGTCAATGCCAGCACTTTCGGCATGGCTGTGGCCGGCATTGGGGTGGCACTTTTTGGCACCAACCTCGATCGCCGCAACGGCATCTGGATCAGCCTTGCGGTGCTGGCGATACCAACTACGCTGCTATCACAAACAGACAGCATCGTCGTCTTTGCCTTGCTGCGTGTCGCTCAGGGCTTGTGCATGGCGACCGCTTTCACGCTGACGATGGCCTACCTGGCCGAGCATTTTTCCGCGCGGCAAACGACGAGTGCGCTTGCGGCCTATGTGACCGGCAATGTTGCCAGCAACTTCTTCGGGCGCCTGATGTCGGCCGCCGTTGCCGACACGTTCGGCATCTCCACCAACTTCCTGACGTTCGCCGCCCTCAACCTACTTGGCTCCGCTCTTGTCTGGTTCACACTGCAGAAGACATCGGCAATGATGCGTGCCGATTCGACGGGCGGACCTGCCCGCGCTGCCTGGAAGGGCTCGCTGCAAAACACCGAGCTGTGCGCCTGTTTCGCAATCGGCTTCCTGATCCTCTTCGTCTTTATCGGCACGTTCACCTATGTGAACTTCCAGCTGGTCGCCGCGCCGCTGTCGCTGTCGCCGATGGCACTGGGGCTGGTGTATTTCGTCTTCCTGCCCTCGATGCTGACCACGCCGCTCGCTGGCCGTGTCGCCGCGGGTCTCGGCCCAAGGATAGGCATCGGCGCGACGCTCGCGCTGGCGATCCTGGGTCTGCTGCTGTTGCTCACGACCAGCCTTCCGACCGTTCTAGCCGGGATGGCGTTGGTCGCGATCGGCACCTTCCTGGCGCAGGCAATAGCCACGGGGCACGTCAGCCGGACAGCCTCGCGCGACCGCGCCGCCGCAAGCGGCATCTATCTTGCTTGCTACTATGCAGGCGGGCTCGCCGGCAGCTTCGTCATTGGACAGATCTATGATCGGATCGGCTGGACCGCATGCGTGGCCGTGCTCGTCACGGTCCTAGCCGGCGCGATCATGGTCGCGCGCGTGCTTCAAACGCCAACGACTTAACTTCCCAAGATTTTGACCATCCAACAAAGGAGACTGACGTGACCACTTACCTGAAATCCTTGCTTGCCGGCGCCACCATGATTGTGGCGATCGTCGTCCCGGCTGCCGCTTCGGACGGCGTCGTCACGGTGAAGAGTGACTATTCCGTCGCCGAGACCGTCGCCCGCATCAAGAAGGATGTCCTCAAGAAGGGTATCAAGTTCTTCGGCGTCATTGACCAGGCAAGGCTTGGCAACAATGCCGGCAACGATGTCAGGCCGTCGCGGCTGGTGATGTTCGGCAACCCGGCGCTTGGCACGACCTTCATCACGTCCAATCCTGAAGCCGGTCTCGACTGGCCAGTGCGTGTGCTGGTTTACCAGACCGCGGATGGCGCGGTTTACGCCGCCTACAGCGATTTCGGCTGGATCGCCAAACGGCATGGCATTGCCGACCGCGAGGCCCAGTTCAAGATGGCGACCGAAGTCATCCAGTCCGTGACCTCGACAATCAAAAAGAACTGATCGCGGACATGTGCCGGAAATCCGCAGCCCGGGCATGCGCTGCCGACGCCGAGCTTATGATCTGACCGTCGTCTATCGAATCCATGTCTCAACGGCATTTCCGCTGCTTCGAGCGGTTCGCCATACTTGCTCCAGAACTCAAGACCTGGGCGCTGAAGCCCGCTCTCCGCAGCCGCTTGCCGGTCATTCCAGCCGCGGCTCCAACCGAAGGAAACGACGATGCTCAGAGGAAAGACCGCACTCATCACAGGCTCGACCAGCGGCATCGGCCAAGGCATTGCCGAAGCCTTCGCGGCCAAGGGCTGCAACATCGTTCTGAACGGCTTCGGCAACGCTGATGAGATAGAGTTGCTGCGGTCAAAGCTTGCCGCGGACCATGGGGTCAGGGTTCGCTACGACAATGCGGATATGAGCAAGGGCAGCGCGATTACCGCTATGATGGACAAGGCGATCGCCGAGTTCAGCGCCGTCGACATCCTCGTCAACAATGCCGGCATTCAGCATGTCGCGCCGATCGACGATTTCCCGATCGAGAAATGGGAGGCGGTCGTGGCGATCGATCTGATGTCGTCGTTCTATACGATCCGCCGCGCCCTGCAGGCGATGAAGGAGCGCAAATGGGGCCGCATCATCAACGTTGCGTCGGCCCACGCGCTTGTCGCCTCGCCATACAAATCCGCCTATGTCGCCGCCAAGCATGGGGTCGCCGGCTTGACCAAGACGGTCGCGCTGGAAGTCGCCGAACAGGGCATCACCGTCAATGCGGTTTGCCCCGGATACGTGCTCACCCCGCTGGTCGAGAGGCAGATACCGGACACGGCCAAGGCCCGCGGGATCACCGAAGAACAGGTGATCAAGGACGTGCTTCTGGCCGCCCAGCCGACCAAGCAGTTCGTAACCGTTGCCCAGGTTGCGGCGCTCTGCCTGTTCCTGGCTTCGGATGACGCGGCCTCGATCACCGGTGCGATCATGCCGATCGAAGGCGGCTGGACGGCTCATTAAATCTCAACGAGGAGCGAAAGATGATGAACAAGATCACCCGAAATCCTTCGGCGTCAGAACCTGTTCCGGAGGCCGGCCGTGTGGCCGATGGTTCCACGCAGCGCCAGACCGTGTTGGTGCTCCAGGGCGGCGGAGCGCTCGGCGCCTATCAGGCCGGCGTCTACCAGGCGCTCGTCGAAGGCGGGATTGAACCGGATTGGGTCATCGGCACCTCGATCGGCGCCATCAACGCGGCATTGATTGCCGGAAACGAACCACAAGACCGCCTGCCGAGGCTGCGCGAGTTCTGGGATGGCGTCAGCCGAAGCAGCCCGCTCGACGAGTTTTTCCGGATAATGGTTCCAAGCAACATCTTTGCCAATATGGGCACGGTGATGCGCGGCATACCGGGGTTCTTCGAACCGAACCCAAGCGCCATGTTCGGGATGAATCGCGAAGTGGGTGTGGAGAATGCATCCTATTACACCACCGATCCGCTCAAAATGACTCTGAGCAATCTGATCGACTTCGATTATCTCAATCGGCGCCACACGCGGCTGACAGTCGGCGCGGTGAACGTCAACACCAGCGAACTCAAGTATTTCGACAGCCGCGAGATAACGCTGTCGCCGGCACACATCATGGCATCGGGCGCCTTGCCCCCAGCATTTCCGGCGGTTTGCATCGACGGCGAGCCCTATTGGGACGGCGGCATCTATTCGAACACGCCTATCGAGGTCGTGCTGGACGCGCGTCCACGGCGCGATGCGCTGATTTTCGCGGTCAACATGTGGCAGCCGCGCGCTACCGAGCCGAAATCGATCTGGCAGGTCATGGGGCGGCAAAAGGACCTTCAATACGCCAGCCGAGGCCGGAGCCACGTAGCCCGGCAGGAGCAACTGCATCGCTTGCGGCATATCGTGCGCGAAATGGGAAAGCTCGTCCCCGAGGAACGGCGCGAGGATCCGATGTTCAGGGAACTCGCGTCCTACGGCTGCCCCTCGGTCATGCACCTGGTTCGGCTGCTTTCACCGCGCCTCGACGGCGAGGACCACACCAAAGACATCGACTTCACCCGCGCAGGCATCCGCACGCGCTGGCAGGCAGGATACGAGCATGGAATGCGCGTTCTCTCGGAGAAGCCGTGGGAATGCGAGGTCGACATGCTGCAAGGCATCGTGATCCACGAATCGCAAGAGTGATTTTTCGAGCGCGGCGTGACCGAGGAAACTGACGGAGAATACCAATGAAAATCATCACTCGGGGAATGCGACTGGTTCCAGAGGCCGTGCTCGCCAACGATGCCGCGCTTTTTCGCACGATACCGGAGACACCATCCCATGCCGATAGCTCCCTCCATCGCGTGGTCATCGTCGGTGGCGGTGCGGGCGGACTCGAACTGGCAACACGCCTCGGTCGCAAATTCGGCAAACGGCGTCTTTCCATTACGCTTGTCGACCGCAATCGCACCCATGTCTGGAAGCCGCTTCTGCATGAGGTCGCTTCGGGCGCACTGAGCACATTGAACAATGCGGTCGAATACATCGCCCACGCCAGTCGCCACCATTACCGATATCGCATCGGCGAAGTCGTCGGAATCGACCGGGCCAAGCGCCAGGTTTTTGTGGCCCCCAGTTTCGATGACGATGGCAGGCAGATCATCCCGCCACGTGTGCTGGGCTACGACACGCTGGTGCTTGCCGTCGGCAGCGTCAGCAACGATTTCGACACGCCAGGGGCGGCCCGTTATGCCATCGTGCTCGATACGGCCGATCAGGCGGTCCGGTTCAACAAGCGCATGATCGACGCATGCTTGCGCGCCAATGCGCAATACGACCAGCTTTCGCCGGGACAGCTCCATTGCGTCATCGTTGGCGCCGGAGCCACCGGCGTCGAGTTGGCTGCCGAACTGCACAAGTCAATGCGGGAAATCGCGTCGCACAACCTCGACAACATCGATTTCGAAAGGCTGATCCGCATCACTATCGTCGAGGCGGGGCCGCGTATACTGCCGGGTTTGCCGGAACACCTCGCACGCGCTCCAGCCCGCCTGCTGATTGATCTAGGCGTCCAGATACGGTGCGGGACCAAGGTCACCGAAGTGATGGAAGACGGCATCCGGCTTGGCGAAAAGCTGTTCGTGCCGGCCGAACTCGTCGTCTGGTCCGCTGGGATCAAGGCGCCCGATTTCCTGAAAAATCTCGATGGCCTCGAGACCGATCACATCAATCGACTCGTCGTGAATGCGACATTGCAAGCCAGAGGGGACGAGAACGTGTTTGCGATCGGCGACTGCGCGAGCTGCGTCTTGCCCGGAGAGGACAATCCCCTGCCGCCGCGCGCCCAGACAGCCCATCAACAGGCTGATCATCTGGTCAAGGTGGTCGCCGCGCGCCTCAAGGGACAGGCCGCGCCGGCATTCCGTTACCGCGACTACGGCTCCCTTGTTTCGCTCGCCGACTACGGCTCGTTTGGCGCTTTGATTGGCGGACTGAAGATCGAAGGGCCGCTTGCCCGACTGATGTATCGCTCGCTCCACAAGATGCATCTCAAGACGGTCAACGGCACCTTGAAGACCGCGCTGGACACGATCGCCGGGATCCTGGCGAACCACACCAAACCGCGAGTTAAACTGCATTGAATCCGAGGAGAGCAAGACGGTGGAAAAATATGACGTCGTGATCCTCGGCGGCGGCAACGCCGGGATGGCCGTGACCGTGGCCACGCGCGCCGCCGGACTGTCGGTGGCCATGATAGAGGCTCGCGACCTCGGCGGCACCTGCCCCAATCGCGGCTGCACCCCGAAGAAGGTCCTCGTCGCGGCGACACATACGCTCCATGAGATCGAACGAGCCGGCCGGCACGGCATCACGGTCGATATGCCGAGGCTCGACTGGCGGGCTCTGATCGACCGCGAACAGGATATGATCAGGGATATCCCGTCCCGCCTGTCCGGATTGATGGCCAAACGCGGCGTCGATGTCATCGTCGGCGAGGCCGCGTTCATCGCCCGCAATGCCGTCAGCGTCGACGACCGCGAACTCGAAGCCAGGAACATCGTTATTGCAACCGGGTCGAAGCCGCGTGCGCTGCCAATTCCGGGCGCCGAGCATATGATCATTTCCGACGATGTCCTGAGCGATCCGGTGCTGCCGCGCGCGGTCGTGTTCGTCGGCGGCGGCGTCATTGCCTTCGAACTCGGCCACGTCTATGCGCGTGCCGGCGTCGAGGTGACGATCCTCGAGGCACTGCCATATCTGCTGGGAACACTCGACGCCGACGCCGTCGCTCAGATCCGTCGCGAAAGCGAACGCATAGGCATTCGTGTCCGCACCCTGGCCTGGGTCAAAAAGATCGACAAAGCTGGCGGACGATTGCGCGTCAGCTTTGTAGCTGAAGGCGTCGAGCACGCCGTGGATGCGGACAGGGTTGTGAATTGCGCCGGGCGCGTGGCCAATGTCGAGAGGCTCGATCTTGGCGCTGGCGTCATCATGCACCGCGAAGGCCATATCGAAATCGACGATCACCTGCACTCACGATCGAATCCGGACGTCTATGTCTGTGGTGATGCGGTGTGGACTTCTCCGCAGCTTTCGCCAGTGGCGACCTATGAGGGCGGCATCGTCGGACGAAACATCGTCGATGGGCCGAGACACCGGCCGGACTATGGACAGATACCGGCGACCCTCTACACTGTCCCGGCCTTGGCCAGCGTCGGCCTGACAGAGGCCAAAGCGAAGGAGCATGGTCTTGGCGTTGAAGTCCACGTGAACGACATGCAGGGCTGGCTGTCCGCAAGGACTTACGCCGAGACCGTGGCGTGGTCGAAGATCATTGTGGAGGAAACCGCCGACAGGATCGTCGGCGCCCATATCGTCGGCCATGCCGGCGAAGAGCTGATCCATATCTTCGCACTTGCCATGAAACACGGCATCACGGCATCGCAGCTGTCCGACACGGTCTACGGGTTCCCGACCTTCTCCTCGGATATCAGGAACATGATGTAACGGATTGAGCGGAGGCGGCGAACAGATATGAACCCACGCTTGCGCTCGATGCACGCAGGCTATCGAATCCATGCAAAAAAGGTATGGCCACGACCGCGTGCCTTCGATGATAGGCTGCGTGCAAGCTATGAAAGTGCAGAAATGTCAGCCGACGACCAGATAACGACACTTGAACAGTCCGTGCAGGCTGCGGTCGAACTCGACGCGCCGCTGAACGAGCGGCTGGAGGTGGTCGCAAGGGCTGTTCGCCGCCTCAACAGCGATTTTGCCGACGCGGTCGACCGCCTGGTGGCACGCTTGCAGGAGCAGGGGGCAGGGGCGATGGCGCCGGCACCTGGCGATCTCATGCCAGCCTTCCTCCTGCCTGACGACGGCGGCAAACTGATCGGATTGGCGGACCTCCTGAAGCAGGGACCGGCGGCAATAACGTTCCAGCGGGGTCACTGGTGCCCTTATTGCCGCTTGAATGCGATCGGGATCGTAGAGGTGCAGGAGGAGATTGCCGCACTGGGTGGCCAAGTCGCGGTGATCATGCCCGAACGACGCAAATTTGCGAAGGCGATGAAGACTATGGTAGGTGCCCGGTTCCCATTCCTGACCGACATGGATAACGGCTACGCCCTCTCACTCAACCTTGCCATCTGGGTCGGGGCTGAGATGGAGCGATTGATGGGTGTTGGTTATGACCTCCCGAGCT
Organism: Mesorhizobium sp. WSM4836; assembly: GCF_055811815.1. Classification (NCBI taxonomy): domain Bacteria; kingdom Pseudomonadati; phylum Pseudomonadota; class Alphaproteobacteria; order Hyphomicrobiales; family Phyllobacteriaceae; genus Mesorhizobium; species Mesorhizobium sp. WSM4836. Next base: position 6,369 of record NZ_JBVVQF010000024.1, on the reverse strand, counting down.
ATCAGGGCAACAGCAGTTGGTTCCTGCCGATCCCCGCGACCTTCATCGTTGGAACAGATGGGATCATCACCGATCGCTTCGTCGATCCCGACTACCGCCGACGCATGGACTTAGTCGACCTGATCGCGGCGCTCAGGCGGGCTCGCTGACGCCAAAGGTCGACCAGTCGGTCGACCGCAACAGGTTGAGCAGCGTCGTCGCCACCGGCGAACGATGGCGGCCGGCGACGGCATAGACGGCGACGACGCGCGAGATGTCCAGGTCGCGGAGCTTGAGCCTCCGGACATTCGGCGAGCGCGGCGCGGTCATCGAGACGAAGCCAACTCCGGCGTTGGCTTCCAGCAACGCCAGCAGATCATGATCGGTCTCGACTTCATGCGCGGTCCGCGGCGCCAGGCCCTTCGCGGAAAAACAACGCGACAGCTCCTCGTTCGTTTCCCAATCGATCCGGCTGAGCACAGGTTCCGCAGCCAGCTGGCTCAGCGCGACATCGGCCTCGTTGCGGCGGGCAAGCGGATGATCGGAATTCACGACGAGCTCTATGCCTTCCTGGAAGAGCGGCCAAGCGTCGAGCCGGTCCCAGGCTTGACCTAACGGACCAGCAATGGCCAGCTCGACCTCGCCGTTCTTCAGCGCATCGATGACAGCCATCGGCGAGCCGCGGTTGATCTTGAGGTGGGCTCCCGGATAGGCCCGGAAAAGCTCTGTAAACGGCGAAACCAGCAGCGCTATGTTGACGCTGTTGGAAACGGTGACGTTGAGAGGAGCCACGTCGCTGCTTTGCACAGCCCTGGCGAGCGACTTCGCTGAGTTGGCGGCATCGTAGCACTGCTGCAGCAAAGGCAACATGCGCCGGCCAAGCTCGGTCAGATGGGAATGCTGGCGCTCACGCCGAAGGAGCTCACCGCCCAACTCGTCTTCAAGTGTCTTGATCGCACGGGTCAGCGCGGGCTGCGTGACGTTGCACTCTTCAGCTGCCCTGGTGAAGTTCAGCGTGCTGGACAGGGCCAGAAAATAGCGGACCTGCTGCATTTCCATGAACTTTCGCCCCCTCAGCGAAATGACCGCCTGGAATTACGACATTTTGGCAGACCAAGGCAATGGAAGCATCCCGTAAAAGCGTTTACCGCAGCTGCAGCGCAAGCACACGGTCTTTGGAAAATGAGGAACTTATGCCCCGAGGCCGGCGGCGCGCCGCAGCAATTCGACCAGGCGTTCGATCGCCTGCCTGTGAGCGGGGCTTGTCGGCCGCCGGGCGAAAGTCGGCAACGCTCATCCCGTTGGTCGGTTCACTTCTGATCGCCGGTGCCAAATGCCCGAACGTAAAGATGCAATTCGTCGGGCTCAAAGACGACCATCCAGTTTCCGCGGTGGTCCCCCGCAAGTCAGTAGGTCAGTGTGCTCATGGCAGACAACTCCTCACCGCGAGCCTGCCTATCCGACCAAAGATTTCCATCCCCAGAAATCGGTATCGGCGTCGTGCAGAACGGACTCGCAACATTGGCCACCTATTCCGGCTCTGCTGTTGCTCAGTCTCGTCTTCCCGGTTCAAAAGCGGGGAAGCGAACGGTTCCTCGGTAAGTCTCCCGTGAGCGTATTCACGCCGAGTGGAATCCCAAGAACTCCTCTATTCTTATCGCCTCTGACGGACGCGGGCAGTTATATTCATTTTCGACTTCAACTCGTCGATGAAAGCTCCATCTTGCCAGCCTGGGTCTGGCGCCGCAGCGCTCATTCGACATTGGCTTGGAGGCCTACATGTGCCTTAATGTCGCGTCCGACGGACGTTCTGAAGTTCGGAGTCCGCCGAACTAAGGAGGAGAAATAAGATGAAGAAGGACGAGCTACCCACCACACGACGGAATTTCTTAAAGACCAGTAGTCTCGTTGCCGGTGCGGCGACCGCTACAATTGCAGCGCCCTGGGTGCGCAAGGCGGAGGCGGCGGAGACGATAACCTGGAAGATACAGACGTCGTGGCCGGCTGGCGTCGGTCTGGAGACGTTCCAGAAATGGTGCGCGACGATCAAGGAGAAAACGAACGGGCAGCTCGAACTCCAGCCGTTCAAGGCTAAGGACATCGTCGGCGACTTTGAGCTTTTCGACGGGGTCAAGAACGGCGTTCTGGAGGCCATGAACTCGTTCTCTCTGTACTGGGCGGGAAAGCTCCCGGCGACCGCTTTCATGAGCTCCTATACGATGGGCCTTCGTTATCCGCATGAATGGGACATCTTCTTCTATTCAAAGGGCGGATTGCAGGTCTGTCGCGACATCTACGCCGCGCAGGGCCTCTACTACGTCAACCGCATCCATCATGGGGCCAACATCATCCACTCGAAAACGCCGATCCGCTCCTTTGATGATTTCAAGGATCTGAAGCTGCGCGTTCCGGGCGGCATGATCGCCGAGACCTTCGCCAAAGCCGGCGCCAAGACGACACTGCTGCCCGGCGGCGAGGTTTTCTCGGCATTGGAGAAGGGCACTATCGACGCCGCGGACTATACCGGTCCAGCGGTCAATTGGGCGCTCGGCTTCCAGCAGGTGACGAAGTACATTTCCATGGGCCCTCCCGGCCTGATGTCAATGTACCAACCCGTCGACCTGATGGATTTCGCGGTCAACATGGCCGTCTGGAACAAGCTTCCCGACAACCTCAAGCAGTTCATCGAGGGCGAAGTCCAAGTCTATTCCAATACCCATTTCGGCGCCATCCAGAAAGCCGACATGGAAGCCTGGCAGAAATTCATCGATGCCGGCACCGAGATCAATCGCCTTAGCGCGGACGATTTGCAGAGGTTCCAGGAGATTGCCGTTCCGATCTGGTTTGAATGGGCCAACAAGGACAAGGACGCCGGCCGCATCTTCAAGCTGCAGCTGGAAGTCATGGAAAACCCAACGGTAGGCTACGTCACGCCCGATATGTATCAAGGCTTGTCGATCAACCAGTAGACATCGGCGCCCGTCCAGCCAGGGGCGGGCGCTTCCTTTCGCTCGGTCTTCAACACCGGCAGTTGTCCATGCCATCACTGACATTCGTCATGCCGCACTGGCTCTACTGGTCGACGCTGGCGGTGTTCCCGCTGGTTGCGGCCTGGCTGGTGTCTCGCGAGCAAAAGCGGCGCGACGCCGGCCGACCGGGCCTGTTCCTGGCTTACCTGTTCTTGGTCACCGCCGGCTTTCTTGGGATGCACCGTTTTTACCTCAAGAATGCTTGGGGTCTGGTCTTCATTCCCTTCTTCCTTGCGGTCCTGTGGACCAGCGCAGAGATACGCATTGCCCGCGAAAGCGTGTCGCTGGCCCGCTCCGAGGCCGAGCACGCTGAACGGCAGCTCGCGCGCGCCCAATCCGACCTCGCCGCAAGCAAGACCGGCGCAGCGCAGCGTCTTGCCAGAGCTCAAGCCGAGGCGGCCCCAGCGCATGATCGTTTCGCCGCCTCGACCGCTGGTCTCAGTCGCGCGAACGCATACGCACGCATCGCCGGCATCCTGCTTGGGCTTCTTCTTCTCGGCGACGCCTTCCTACTGCCAGGCCTTGTGAGGCGGCGGCGACAACGCGAGACCACGCCTACGCCGCTAATGGTCCATCCACTGGAGACAGGCGTGCCCCACAGCGCGGTCAAGCCGCCAGCGCCGTTTTTTCGGTCGGTTGACTGGCTTGTGCGAGTGACGGGCGAACTCGTCGCGTATTGGGCCGTGCTCGCAGTCTTCGCCTACTATTACGAGGTGGTCGCCCGCTATATTTTCAATTCACCGACCAATTGGGTCCACGAGAGCATGTTCCTCATGTTCGGCATGCAATATATGCTCGCCGGCGCGTATGCCTATCGGGACGAAACGCATGTCAGGGTCGACATTGTCTATAGCCAGCTTTCGGCGCGCGGCCGCGCGGTATGCGACATCATCACTTCCTTCTTCTTCTTTCTTTTTGCTGGCGCCTTGCTTGTGACTGGCTGGCGTTTTGCCGGCGACGCGATCGCCATTGGCGAGCGGTCCTTCACCGAGTGGGGCATCCAGTATTGGCCGGTTAAACTCACCATGCCCATCGGCGCTGCCCTGCTGATTCTGCAGGGCCTGTCCCGCCTCCTGCGCGATATCGCCACCGTGGCGGGAAGGGGCCAATAAATGGGGCTCGAGCTTCCCATCCTGTGGCTGAGCGTACTCATGTTCGGGGGGCTCGGCGTACTTCTGCTGCTCGGCTTGCCGATGGCGTTCTGCACTGGCAGCCTCGCCGTGCTCTTCCTGTTTCTGTTCGGCAATTCGGCGATGCTGAACATGCTGCCGTCGAGAATCTTCCCCTTCATGACGGACTACCAGCTTTCCGCCGTGCCACTGTTCATCTTTATGGCGGCAATCCTGGAGAAGGCCGGCATCATCGAGGAGCTGTTCGATGTCGTCTACAAATGGCTTGGTGGTCTCAAAGGCGGCCTCGCTTCGGCCACGGTCATCTCGTGCACGTTGCTTGCCGCCATGGTTGGTGTCGTCGGAGCGACCGAGGTGACCATGGGCATGATCGCGCTGCCTGCGATGCTGAGGCGAAACTACGACGCGAAACTCGCCTGCGGTTCTCTGCTCGCCGGCGGCACGCTCGGCATCCTCATCCCGCCCTCCGTCATGGCAATCGTCTATGCGGTTGTGGCCCAGCAATCGCTAGGCGAGCTGCTGGTCGGTTCGGTTTTCCCGGGGCTTCTGCTGTCGGGCATGTACGTCGCCTATGTGACGCTGCGCTGCTATGTCAACCCTGCGCTGGGTCCGGCGCTGCCGCTGGACGAGCGGGTCAACTTCGTTGAAAAACTCAAGCTGTTGCGCCGCACCATGCTACCCATCCTGCTCATCATCCTCGTCCTCGGTGTCATCTTCCTCGGCATCGCGACACCCGTGGAAGCGGCGGGAATCGGTACCTTCGGCGCCTTAATAGTGTGCGCAGCCCACCGGCAACTTAATTGGGACACCATTCGCGATGCAGCGATCGCCACGTTGAAGGCGACCGCCATGGTGATGTGGATCTTTTTTGGCGCCACGATGTTCGTGGGCTTTTTCATTCTCAAGGGCGGCCAGACCTTCGTCGCTGATTCGATTCTCGGCACGGGGCTGGCGGCCTACGGAGTGCTCGTTCTGATGATGGTGATCCTGTTCGTGCTCGGCATGTTCCTCGATTGGGTCGGCATCCTACTTCTTACGGTGCCGATCTTCCTGCCGATATTGAAGGGCCTGGAGTTCGATGGGTTGTTTGGCCTGCCCGGGGTCGACCCCGCAGACGTACCGCTATGGTACGGCATCATCTTCATGGTCAACATGCAGATGGCCTTCCTTAGCCCGCCTTTCGGCTATTCGCTGTTTTACTTGAAGAGCGTCGCCCCGCCTCAGATTACCATGGCCACGATCTTCCGGTCCGCCGTACCGTTTTTGTGCCTGCAGGCGATCGGCGTCGCTCTGTGCATCGTCTTTCCCGCCATCACGCTGTGGCTGCCCAAAATGGTCTACGTGGCCAATTAGTCAGATCGCGTCGACCAAGTAGCCTCACTCGCTCATCGCATGAAGCACGTCGTGCTTGATGATCTCGATGCTGCGCAGATTGAGCAGGCGGATGACACCCTTGTCCTTCAGCCGGGTGAAAACCCGCGACACGGTCTCGATGGTGAGGCCGAGATAATCGCCGATATCCATGCGCGACATCGGCAGTTCGATCTGCCGCAACCCGCCCTGCCGCTCCCCCATGTCGACCAGGAAGGCGGCGACACGTTCGATGGCATTTTGGCGGCCGAGAACCAAGAGATGTTCCTGCGCTCTCGTCAGGCCCTTGAGAGCCAGCGGCAGCAGCTGGCGGGAGAGATCTGCACCAGTGGCAAAGCGGAAGACGCGGACACCCGTGGCGCTGATGGCTTCGGCGAAGAAATGATGGGTGGTGTCGGCCTCGAAACCGAATGTTTCTCCAGCCAGATGGAAGGCGCTTATCTGCCTGCGACCGTCCGCAAGCAGGCGGTAAACACGCACGGCGCCAAACTCGACCTGATAGAAGGCTCCGGCCTTTTCACCTTGCGCATAGATTTCCGAACCGGAGGGAAAGAAGCTGACCGGCTGTAGCGGTGTCGGATGGAATGCCGCAGGCAGGCTCGACTGTAGGGGGTGCGACGGCAGTGAAATTCTGGAGGTCGATTGGGCGTGCATGGCTGTTTCCCGGTTGATCCGTAGCACAGCAATCGCGCGAATCCGCAGGTCGCGAAATTCGGTTATGTCCCTACGGGAAACTACCTAAAGTATCCGTTTTGATCAAGGGGTTTTAGGGGCCCATTTTCGCTGCGCCTTGAGGAGAGCGTTTGCGAGGATGATGAGCTTTCGCATCAATGCGGTGATGGCGACCTTTGCGGGTTTTC
>NZ_JBVVQF010000023.1:0-118337 GCF_055811815.1 Mesorhizobium sp. WSM4836 | reverse complement strand
AACTGATCTTTGGGCAGCAGAAGCCTGATCGCCGGCTCTATGAGATCGCCACGCTCGCCGCATTGCGCGAGCGCCTTTGCTCGGCGTCTCGGCCAGGCAAGTCCAGCGGCTAATGAAGACGTTTCAATCTGAAGGCGCGCCGGCTCTTCGCCACAAGGCGCGTGGCCGTCCCTCCAAGAACCGCATTCTTGATGGCCCTGTGCCGCAAGGAGGTCCGCACGCAGACGCAGGCTCTGACGCTGCGTTACGATAAGGTGATGTTCATTCTCCACCCGACCGAATTGGCGAAGAAGCTTGCCTGCAAGAAGGTGGTCGTCTGCGACTATGCTGATGGCCGTCTCGAGATCATGCATGAGGGTGTCGCCCTGCCCTACAGAGCCTTCGATGAGCTGCGCTCGGTTCACCGTTCGGCGATCGTCGAGAACAAGCGGCTGGACGCCGCCCTGGAGATGGTTGCCGAGATGCAGGTCGGCCGCGAGTCGCGCGCTCCCGTTGTGGCCGTCCCCACCGCCATGCGACATTCTACTTTGCTGGCGCCGCGACATTCGAACTTGGTTGCAACATCGCGCACAAAGCATGACATCGCCAGATGCCGGGCCGGTCCGAATTCGTTACGTTGAGGTAAGCACCACGCCGCCAACCGGACGATTGCGAGCGGGCTAGCGATGGAGGCGCGGTGGCCAGCTCTCGATCAGGCTGGTCGCGGCCTTGGTTGCCCATCTCAATGACATCGGATCGTACTTCTCCCTGTCGCGCGCGAAATACGCCCCTCCCGTCATCGAGACGAAACGAGATCCTCTTTCACCTTCCGGCAGAAATGACGCCCGCCTGGAGCGCCATCACCAAGCGAATTGCGTTGCCCGCGAGGTCGAACAGCCCGAGCTTGATCACGAGCCCGTCGTGAAGCTTCTCCTGCCAACCGGGCGCGCGACTTGGCTCTTGACCGAGTTCGACCGCGAACCCGGAGTCGCCGTCGGTGTTTGCGACCTTGGCATGGGATGGCCGGAGCTCGGCTATGTAGCCCGGTCGGACCTCGACAGCTTGCCCGGGCCGTTCGGCAGGCCATGTCCTCGCTTACCTGCTCGGCAACGAGCCCCGGTCAATTCCGGCAGTTCAGTCAACTTTTCGACGACGCTCAGTCATCGGATCCTTTCGGCAAGGTTGCCACGTCTGTTCGACCTAAAAGCTGGTGCAGGGTGAGCAGCGGCGAGCGCATCGCCTTGGCATAGGCGTAGTGGAAGCGACCGAAATTGCTGAGGCGCCGCTTTCCTATGCCGTGCTGTTCGGCGACGGCGACCGCGTAGGACAGGACGCGTCGGGGCGAACCGGGCTCGCGGAGCCGAATCTTTCGTGCTTCGAGCCATTCGACGACAACCGCCTCAGCCGCTTTGTAGGCGCAATTCAACTGATCCGGCCGTGAAAGGACGATGATGGCTTCCCAGGGAGCAAGTGTCGATGTGAGCGGCGATGCCGCATCGAGCAGCGCCGCTTCATAGGCGTCGGCCGTGTCCTCCCCGCCATTATCGAGACGATCGCACATGCATCGACGAACATTATTCGTCACCACCTGTGAGGTCATGGTCGAGCTCGTGATAGGCCTGCGGTGGAACCGGCTTTCGACCTGGCTGAAAAGACAGGCCGTGCTTAGCCAGAATCTTTTGCGCTGGCTCATACTTCACGGCGGCTTGTTCGTGCCGTTAGGTTCGCGGCTACGCAACGCGGCCACCATGTTGGCGCGATGGACGATACGATCCCGTTCCTGCTGCGCCAGCCCTTCCGCGATCAACATTGGCGGCGAAACCCCTGAGCCACGCGACCCAAGCCCGGTATCGCGCAACGAACGGCTTCGGGAAGACGGGCAGAGGCTGCGTGCCGCACGCGCCCTCATGGTCTTGGCGCTTCGCGACCGCGCGGGCGGGCCACGCTGTTCTGGCGCCGCGAGGCGCGTGATGCGTGTCCACAACCTGACAGCGGCACACAAAATGCCAAGTTCAAAACAAACATTGGCGAAAATGTCAGGTTCTTACAACCCGCCATCTGGGCACTGTGGAGGTTTTTCAAAGCATATCCATGCGCTTACTGCGCGCTGAGCGCGCTGGCACGGGCTTTGCACATAGAAGTGCGACACTGAATCAGGGTGACTGCACGCGGACCGGCAAGACGAGCATGATCTCTTCCGTTGAACCCGTGTGCCCGTCTTTGAGAGGACGGACTGAAACAGCACCTTCTAACGGATTTGCTGCAGGCCCTGGCGAGCTACAAGGGGCCCAGCCCAGCCTCGCCCGTCATTCGAAAACACGTGCCCGACCAAAGAGAAGACGGATCGACACCTTCCTGGCGCGGCCGAGCATGTTGATGCCGACATTCTCGAGCTTGATGCCGAGGTCTTGGGAGATCACCTGGCCGCCGGTCACGATGCCGGCGGGCCGACGTGCGTTGTCCCACCGGGTGATGCGGGCAAGGGCGAGACGGAAAAATGGGCTCGACTTCCCGGTTGTCAACCTTTCTTTTTTCCCTCGTTCTCAGAAGTAATCTTGAGGAGTAAACGATGCTCAGTGGAATGGCCGACCGTGGCGACGCTCAGATATATTATGAAGTTCGTGGAAACGGTCCACATCTTCTGCTGATTTCGGGCGCCGGCGGTGACGCCGGGTATTTCTCAGGTCTGGCTGAGGATCTTGCCAGCGCCTTCACAGTCATAAATTACGACAGGCGGGGCAACTCACGCAGTACGGGCCGCTCTGAGACGCCGATCACGGTCGCGCAGCAGTCGGATGATGCGCGCGCGCTGATCGACCAGCTTGCCGGCGGCAAGGCCCTGGTTTTTGGAAACAGCGCCGGAGCGATCGTCGCGCTTGATATTGCAGCCCGTCACCCCGATGTCCTGCGCGGCGTGATCGCGCATGAGCCGCCCGTCACCGGGATGCTCGCTGACGGGGACCCGTTGCGGGGTTTTTTCGACCGCATCGGCGCGCGCTACCGTGAAGCGGGCGCTCAAGCTACTGTCTTCGAGTTCCTCCAGGCCGTCCGGGGCGAGGGCAGCGAAAGCACATATATCTGGCCGGAAGATCTCCAGGCGAGGTTCCTTGGGAATGCCGACCACCTGTTTGGGAATGAATGGGCGGCTTGGGGACGCTTTGTTCCCGACGAGGCAGCACTGCGCAGCGCCAAATTCCCTATAATTCTCGGCGCGGGTTCAGCTGACCGCGGGCTGTTCTATGCCCGGCCATCCGTCGAAATTGCGCGGCGGATTGGCGTTCCCTGGGTTGAGTTTCCAGGCATCCACCTCGAATTCATGCCTCGTCCCGCTCTTTTTGGCGCGGCAGTCCGTGTGCTGGCATGCCTGATGCACACTGCGGCGGACGCCCTCCCCAAGGCGTGGAATACCGAAGCTGGGGGATGAACGCGCAGCGATCCCCCCACTCGTGATTGACACGATTGTTTCGGGAAGCGATGGGCAGCTTCAAAATGTCCCGTCGACGCGCACCAGAGCTGCCATGCCACTAGGATAAGCATCATGGTTCTATGAGGAACGAAGGGCTGGTTTTCCGCTTTGTCAGCCAAAACCGGAGTGACAGCACACGTCCCAAAGACTGCAGATGCGAACATTCTGCTTCTTCGGCTTTTACCGGTTGCCTGGAAGGTCGAGCGAGTGCCATTGTACACATCGTATTGTGTGCTATGACACATCAAATAGTGTGCTGAGACGAAGCGGTGCGGTGCCTTACGCTGACTTCCTTGCCGAACTTGAGCGCGCCGGCCTCAGTGTGCGGACCTTTGCCGAGTTGATTGGTATGAACCCCAATTCGATCACGAACTATGCAAAACGGAGAGCCCTGCCGCAGCACATCGCCCTTGTTGCCGTGCTCGTCGCGGAAATGGCCGCTAGCGGGGTCGACTATCGCACCGCGATTGCCAAGGTTGCGCCGACGAAGAAGCCGCGCGGCGCTACTCGTCGCGGCCGTTTCGGCGGCGATCGCCAGGCAAGTCTGGATTTACGTTCGTGAGCGCACCACTGGCAAACGGCCATAGCCATGACTGACTGGCTGGCCCGGCTCGAGCCCTTCGGCGCCGACCGGCAGGCGCTGCACTCGCTCGATGCCGACGGGCCTGAGCTTCTGCCCTATGCCACGCTGACCAGCGCACGACGTGACAGGATTCGATCCTGGGTGTCGTCGGCGCCGTCTATGAATGGCAGGATGCACCGCTCGTCTTCCTAGTCGACGCTGATCAGATCGACGGCAACGAAAAAATCCACCAACTGCGACGCTTGCTGGCAATGCGAGGCGACGCGCCATATCTCGGCATCGTCGCTTCCGGTCGGCTCGACGTCTACGCCATCGCGCTCGATCGCAAAACGCCTGCCCAAGCGCGTATCGCTATCGACGGGTCGACCGAAACGGTCAAGGATTTGTTCCCGCATCTGGCCAATCGCCGACCCCGGGCCGCGCGAACGAAGCAGAGTTGGATTTCTAACGTCGTCCTCAACCTCCTTGCCGAGGCGATCGATTGCCTGATCGGTCTTGACCTTGAGCACGGCGACGCGATCTCGCTCGTGGGCCGAGCCCTCTTCGCCCGCTTCTTGGGGGATCGTGACCTCCTGCCGGCAAATCTGGCTGCGCCGGACGTCGCTGCAGCGATGTTCGACAATGCCGACAATGCGCGTGCGACTTGCAGCTGGCTCGACGAGACGTTCAACGGCGATCTTCTGGCCTTGTCGGTCGACTTATTCGATCACCTGCCGTCCGAAGCCTATCACGTTCTTGGCAACATCATGATGCGCGCGCCAGGCGGCCAACTCTTTCTGGGATGGGCGGAGCGCTGGGATAGGCTCGATTTCGCCCACATTCCCGTCGGCGTGCTCAGCCAAGCCTATGAACTCTATCTGCGCAGCCACGCGCCTGCCAAGCAGAGACAGGAAGGCGGATACTATACCCCCTGGCCCATCGCCGACTTGCTCGTGCGCGCGTCATTTCGCGCGCTGGAGCGTGATGGGGCGACCGCCGACGCGCGGATTCTTGATCCGGCGGCCGGCGCTGGCGTGTTCCTCCTCACTGCATTCCGGGAACTGGTTGCCGCCCGCTGGCGCGCGGACGGCAAGCGGCCCAACACGCAGCGCCTGCGCGAAATCCTCTACGATCAGATCACGGGCTTCGATACGAAGCAGCGCTGCGCTTCGCGGCCCTGGCGCTTAACCTGATTTCGATCGAACTTGATCCCGAGCCCAAGCCGGTCGACAAGCTCCGCTTCGACGATCTGAGGGGCAAAGTGCTTCATCGGATCGGGGCGAATACGGACGCTCCCGGCGCGGCGTTGGGCAGCCTCGGGCCCTTGGTCGACGAGGAACATCGTGGGCGCTACGACATGGTCGTCGGCAACCCACCGTGGTCCTCAGGCACGAAGCTGCCGGACTGGTCATTGGTGCTGTCGACAGTCGCTCGCATCGCCAGTGAACGGACAGGTACCAAGATCGCGCCACCACTCCCCAACGAGGTGCTCGATCTCCCATTTGTCTGGCGCGCGATGGAGTGGGCGAAGCCCGGCGCCCAGATCGCGTTCGCGCTGCATGCCCGTCTGCTTTTCCAGCAGGGTGACGGGATGGTCGACGCGCGCAGGATGCTCTTTCAGGCGCTCGACGTGACATCGGTTATCAACGGTGTAGAGCTGCGACAGACCAAGGTGTGGCCGGAATCTCCGCGCCCTTCTGTTTGCTGATCGCGACCAATCGCATGCCGGAGACCGGCACGGGTTTCCGCTTGATCAGCCCGAGGGTAGAAACCGCACTCAATGCGTCGGGCGCCATGCGCATCGATGTGCATTCTGCCGAGATCATCGCAACGCAGCAGATGGTCGAGACGCCCGACATACTCAAGATCTTATTTAGGGGAACGAAGGCGGACCTCCGCCTTGTCGAGCGGATCAGAACGAAAGGATTTCCCACCCTCGATGCGTTTTGGCGTGACGCGGTTGGCATTTCCGACCGCGGCCGCATGGCGGGTGCCGGGCGCGGCTATCAAACCCTGAAGGCAAGTAGTCGGACCAGGGTGAAGGGCGATGGCCAACCAGGCGCCCCAGCGCAGTACCTACACGGGCTGCCCGATGTCACGATCGAGTGTCTAGATGATCTTCTAATCGATACCGATCAGCTCGAACCGTTTCAGCACGATCGAGTTCACGATCCTCGAGATCCGCGCTTGTTCGAGGCACCAATCACGATCGTGCACAAGTCACCGCCGGCGGAGCGTGGCCGGATCCGTATCGCGGTTTCCAACAGGCCCGTTGCGTACAATGAGAATTTTTACGGATACAGTCCAGGTGAGTTCGAGCGTGCCAACGTCCTAGTGCGCTATCTCGCGCTCGTGTTCGGCAGCAAGTTCGCCTTGTGGCTCGCACTCATTACGAGTGGCGAGTTCGGGTTCGAGCGCGATGTTATCGAGAAGGCTGCGCTCGACCGTATTCCCTTGCCTGATTTCCGCAAGCTGTCGCCCGACACATTGGCCAAGATCACTCAGCTCTTCGATGAACTGCGCTTGTCCAAGAAGAACTGGGACGATGTCGATCGCTGGGTCGCGGATCTGTATGGGCTAGGCCCGACCGATCTGCAGATCATTTCGGACACGCTCGCCTTCAACCTGCCGTTTGCCGAAACGAAGATCACAGCGCAAGCCCGGCCCGACCCGAAAACCACGGCCGATTTTTGCAAGGTGCTTCGTGGCGAACTTGAGCCTTGGGCGAAACGCTTCAGCACGCCAGTAGGCGTACGCATGGTGACTGATCGTCCGACGTCACCCTGGCTGGGACTTCTGCTGCATACGGAAACGAAGGAGCCTGACGCTGGCATCGAACAGGATTGGGAAGGACTGCTCTCTGTCGCCGACGCAACGGCGGCGACAGAGATGATAGTGGAAGATCGTAGCGGCACGCTCCTCATCGGCCGTCTGGCCCAGAATCGGTATTGGAGCGACACGCAGGCGCATCTGCTGGCTCAGCACATCATCTGGTCGCGCCTCGATTTCTTAAGAGGGCTCAACCGCAGATGAGTTCTCCAGTGCTTGTGCCCCGTCCGGACCAGATCGCGGAATTGACCCGTGGTGTCGATCTGCCGTTGGCGGCGATCGACGATATCCACCTGCACATCATCGCTGATGTTGTGGCCCAGGCATTCAAGGACATCCGCCAGAGCGCCCCACGAACAGTCGCAACGGGCGACGAAGCCGAGGTGACCGCGCTGCTAGAGGCCCGCCTCAACCGTATGATCGAAGAGGACAAGGTCTGGCGACAGCTCGTGGCCTCCGTGGTGCGCGGCAAAGAGAGTTTAAGCTTTGACGGCTCGCATCTGGAAAAGCGCCCAGACCTTTCCATCCATCTCACTGCTCGAACGCGCCGATTCCCGCTGATCGCTGAAGCCAAGATTATCGACGTCACGAGGGGGGAACACCTTTACTGCAGCCAAGGCCTGCAGCGCTTCCTCAATGGGGAATATGGCTGGGGTGGCCGTGAGGCATTGATGATCGCTTATGTGCGCGACGGGACCACCATCGCGACCCGCCTGGAGCCCTACCTTGCGCTTCCGGCACAAGCGACCAACTATGCGGTCGAAAATGCCCCGACGTCCCTCGGATTGGGTGCATGCGATGCCGCACTATCCGGGCACGGCCGGTCCTTCCTCTATGCGCATACGACACCGCCTGCGAACGATCCAGGTGCCATTGCTCTCTGGCACCTTTGGGTTGACGCCTCCGCCGTTGCAACAGCCTAAGCTCGCAGGGGAGCGCGACCCTCACACTATCGCCGACGTCGGCTTCCGGGAGCGTCGGATAAACACTGTACGGCCGACATTGGCGCGAAGGGGCCATCCAAGGTTCGGCCTACGGAAGTCGTCTTGGTAGCAGGGGCATCAACTCATGCCACGCGACAGCAGGCAACTATGCGAGCTCGTGGATCGTTACACCCGGCACAACAGCCTTGGCGATTTCGCATAGGTGCTGGTGATGCGTGAGGTAGATCACCTGACCCGCGCTGGCCATCTGACCAAACAACCTGAAAACCTCTTCGGACCGGAAATGATCGAAGGTCTCCATGATGTCGTCGGCAATGAATGGCACAGAGGGTCGCAACTGGGCGAACTCGTAGTATCCGGCAAGCCGCAGCGCCAGGTAGAGCTGAAAACGCGCCCCCTTTGACAGCGCATCGGCGACCTTGGATTGCCCATCGCGCTGCAACGCGATGAGCACTTCCCCACCCTTCACAGGTTGAGTTGTCAGGCCAGAGTACTGGTCGCGCGTCATGAGGGCGAACGCGTCTGATGCGCGCTCCATCATCCCAGAGCGGTGACGCTCGCGGTAGAGACGCAGAGCATTTCCAGCGGACATTATTCCCAATTTCAGCTCGATAAAGCGGACGGCCTTTTCCTCGATTTCCAGAAGGACGGTGCGCCGTTCGACATCTATGCGGGCAACAGCGCTGTCGCCGCCAATGGCGTCAAGCTTGTCGGTTGCGCGCGTCTTCCGAATGAGCTGGTGCTGCAACGCCTCGTCAAGGTCGCGAAGCCGTTGTTCGGCTCCGGCCTTCTCGATTGCGAGACTGTCAAGATCGACAGCATCCAACATCGAACGCGCCTGCTCGAACCCTTCCACCGCAAGCTCGAACGACACCTGCTCCTGGAGTTCGGCCACGGCTGTGCGCAGGCGATCCCTGTCGCGCAGCAGTTCGTCGCGTTGCACGACTTCGGATAGCGTGGCCACGCCAAAGACACTCAGGACCTCGTTCTTGCGGCGCTCATGTGCGGAAATCTCAGCATCGAGGATTTCACGCGCATCCTGTAGGCGCTGCAGGTCATTGACGAGACTTGCCTTGGCCTCGCGCGTGCGCTCGCCGCGCTCCAGGCGCTGGGCAAGGCGGATCGCCAGCTGTTCCGGCTCGTCGTCGTCGGCCGCCTCGCCCGCTTCGGCTGCAACGGCGGAAACCTCGACCAGAAAATTGTCCCTGTCGGCCTCCATCTTCGCGATGCGGAGCTGCATGGCGTGCCGGTCCTGAAGGCTCTTGGACAGTTCAGCCAGTTGATCAAGGACGCCGCCCATGCCGGGCACCGAGATGCCACTCTTCAGCCAGGTCCCCTTGAGCGCTTCGGCAATACCGGCCTGCCATTCATCCTCACGTCGCTCCGCAACTTCGACAGCGCGGCGCCTGGCGGCCAGATCCTCTTGCCTTGTTCCAACCGTCTTGAGCGCCTCGGTGCGCTCTGCGTCCACCTTGAACTGTCTCTCAAGAAACAGCTCTGCCACGGCCATGACCGTCTCCAGGCTGTCACCAGCATCCGAAGCGACGCCGACGCTCGCCAGCGCGCCGCTCAACTCCAGCCGTATTCGCCCTTCCTCATCAACCGCCCGCTCGGCCTTCTTGCGCGAAAGCTCGATCTCCTCCCAGGCCGCGAGCGCATCGATGCGGGCAGCGATGCGATCCTCGATCAGTTCGATCAGCTGTTCGGGGGATGTTTCGTGGCACGGTCCGAGCAGCTCTCTGGCGGCCGTGCGTATTTCCAAGAGCAAAGCCTCCCGATCTGAGCCGTTGCGGGCAAGTTGATCATGCGCATGCGCGATGGTGGCCGCGGTTTCTGCGAGGTTGCGGTTTGTGCTGCGAATTTCGACCAGTTCCCGGGCGTTGGCCAAACGGCCTGCGCCAACACTGTCGTCTCGGGCCAGTGTTGCCGCGAAATCATCCGCCGTTTCGCCAGTCAGGTCACCGCGATGCCTTGCCCACGCCTTGTCGCGGGCGCGCCGGATGGCGCCCGCCGCATCATCGTCGCTGACATCGACCGAGGCACGAAGGGCTTTCAGCCGCGCCGAAAGCAAATCGTGATTGCCTTGGTGCTCGGCAAGACGTTCGGAAAAGACACCCCTGCTCTTCCCAAGCTCTGCTGCCAGCGCCTTCCATGCGCCAAGTTGTCCGGCATTCGGAATGGCGAGCCTGGCCAATGCCTGAGCATCCCCCGACCAGGGATGCAAGCGCGCGATCGCGGCCTCCCATCGAACTGCACCCGCATCCGCGGCCTCGCGTGCCGCCTTGGTCTCCCTCATGTACCCGCTGGCTTTTGCCGTAGACAAAGCCGAAACCAGCCTTGCCCTGGCAGGCTCTGGGACAGCCCGTTCTTCTCCGACCCGCTCGCGTGCCGTCTGGAGCGCATCAGCAGCGGCCGCGGCCTCCTCGCGCGCAACGCGCACGCTGGTCACAATCCCGGATCGCTGCTCGACCATGGTGCGCACAGCGCCAATGGTTGCAGCAGGCAAGAGCAGTTTGGCAGGATCTGGCTCGGAGGACCTTCCCAGTGCGCCAAGGCAGGTCGCCACGGCATTGTCGAGGATTTGCAGCTCCGTCCTGCGGCTTGGCAGGTCCAGGCCGGCCGAGACGTGCCGCACCTTTCTGTCAGCCAGGCCGCGAACCCGTTCGGAAATCGCAAGGATCACCGCGTCCACGTCGACCGAGGCGATTTTCGCCGTCACCCGTTCGAGCTCTTCCACACTCGCGGAAAGCCGCGTTCTCAGACTGGCGTCGGCCTCGATCATCTCAGTGACGCTGCCGGTCCATGTCCGTGGCGGTGAAGCGATCTCTGGCAACTCGGCCAATTGGGCCTGCTTGCGCCGGATATCGGCAAGGATCGGCATCGCGCGAAGATACTTTGCGATCGTCTCGAGCCGGGCCGACAGCACCGAGCGTTCGGCGATGCTGCGGTCGTATTTTTCCGTCGCGTCCAGGCGCTCTGACTCGAGCGTTTCGAACGCCGACGCCAGGGTGTCGATCGCGTCCCTCCTCGACTTTAGTTCGGCAAGCCGCTTCTTGAGCAGCGCAAGCTCGGTTCCCTGTGCCTGCTTGCGATAGAGCCTATCCGCCTCGGCGTCGAGCAGGCTCAACGTATCGCTTGCGTGCCCGAGCCCGGCGCTGGCCGTGAACAGCAGCTTGCCCAAGTCGCCGCGCGATTCCAGAATTGATTTTCCACCTGCTTCCAGCGTTTCGTCGTCCAACGAGAACATGGTCTCGTATGAGTCGCGAGACAGCCCGGCTAGATGCGCTGATATCGCCATTTCGCTGACCGGTTGGCCAGCCGCGTTGAGCAACGAGTTGGCGCGCTGTTTGGTGCGTGTGAAAATGTGCTCGGCGCCGCCGAGTTCGAGCACACCGCCGATACGCATGGCGCTGTACTCGTGCAGGAAATTGTAGCGGCTGCGCTCCTCGATGCCGAACAGCAGGTCGAGATAACCGGATAGTGCTGTCGACTTGCCGGCTTCGTTCAGGCCGAAGACGATATGCAGGTCGGGTCCGGATTGCGGTTTCGGACCGAAGTCGATCGTCGCGTCGGTGAACTTGCCATAACGGATGAGATCAAGTCGCCGCAGCCTCATTGCGACCCACCGGCCTTGAGGCGGGCGGTGACTAGGTCGGCGCCGTTGGCAAGCACCCTGTCGAGGAACAACTCCTGCTCAGCCTCGTCCCTGCCGGCGAAATCGCGTCCGTCAGGCGGCAGATCCGCGATCATCTTCTGGACGAGCGCCCTCGCCTCGGCACGGAAAGCTTCCGAGCCGGCATCAGCGCGCATGGATTGAGCGAGTTCGAAAATCGGATCAGCGACGCCCTCGGATGTTTCTGCCTCGGGTGGAGAGACGTTAAGCTCGAGCTTCTCCACCCAGGTGTCTCCCGTGTGCTCCGCGACCTGCTCGGCTTCCGCGAGCAGCAGGTCGCGGTCGCGGATCAGCGCCCAGGATAGAGGTGACGCCCCGGTCAGGCCGAGGCGAACTACGGCATGGCGTGACCTGACGGAGGCGCGCACATCTTCGAGCGCGGAGCGGACTCGTCCGACGACTTCGGACCATTCCACCGTTTCCGTCACGTCGACGTTGACCCGCTCGAATTGCGCGACGCTGGTTAGCCTCTCCTCGATCTCGACGGTTCGGTCGTCGCGTATCGTCGCCAGGGTGACGGATTTCTCGCCGGCCTCGTTGATGTCCCTGCCCTGCGGAATTCCTGGCATCACCACTGTGCTCGCCCCGGGATGGACCTGGCGGACATGGATGTGCCCAAGGGCCCAATAGTCGAAGCCATGGCTGTGCAGGTCAGCGACGCTGCAGGGCGCATAGACGTCGTGGCCGGGCGATCCGGCCAGGCTTGTATGCATGATGCCGATGTTGGCCGCGCCGTCACGCGGCGCTGAGTACTTCGGGAGTAGACTGTCGGGCGCCTTGGGGCTGGCAAAGCTCAACCCATGGAACGCAACGTCAAGCCCGCCGGCCGTCTGCAGCACGGTCTGGGGACGGCCACCGAAGATCGTGACCGTGTCCGGGAACACCAGCTGTTTCGATATGCGCGCCAGGGCGTCATGATTGCCGCGGATCTTGAAAACCTTGATGCCCGCTTGGTGCAGGCGGGACATCTGTGACGCCAGGAACCGCGCCGTTTTCATCGACGTCTGGTCGCCATCATAGAGATCGCCGGCAATGACCAGGGCATCGACGCGCTCCGCAAGGCAGAGATCCACGATCGAGACGAATGCCTGGCGGCTGGCGTCGCCGACGAGTTCGGCAAGATCGAGGTTTCGCATCGCCAGCGAACGCAGCGGCGAGTCGAGATGAATATCGGCCGTATGTACGAATCGAAATGCCATTGGCGGTCTCCGGTTACGAACATACGGGCGTTCGACCGCGGCTCGATAGAAGAATTTGATCATACGCTTGGTCCGCGCCGAAAAGGCTTCGACTAGTCACCTAGCGCAAAAGATCGATGAGAGTGGCGCCCGAAGTTGTGCAACGGCATGGCACGGCGAACGACAGCAGACGATACCGCAAATCCGGGCGATGTCGAATTGCCTAGCTGTCACCAATCTGCGCACACTTTATTGATGCTGAGAATCGGCTCCGAATTACAGTTGAGTGCCTCCGACCTGGTCGGCTACTTGAACTGCGGCCATCTGACGGTGCTTGACCTTCAGGTTGCGGATGGCGCGCTTGAGAAGCCGAAGATCTGGGACCCGCTGCTCAAGATCCTGCAGCAGCGCGGGGCCATTCACGAGGCGGCCTATGTCGATCACCTGCGTGCGTCGGGCCTTGCGGTCGTGGTCATCGAGGGCAAGGGCATAGATAACGGCTCCCTGGCCGCCACGATCGAGGCGATGCGCGCCGGCGAGCAGATCATCGTGCAGGCGGCGCTACGGGCGCTGCCCATCGTCGGCCGGGCCGACATCCTCCGGCGCGTCGAGACGCCAAGCGACCTCGGCACCTGGTCCTATGAAGTGATCGACACCAAGCTCGCTCGCGAAACCAAGGGCGGGACTGTGCTGCAGCTCTGCCTCTATTCTGACCTCGTCGGGCAGATGCAGGGCCTCGTGCCAGAATACGCCTACGTTGTCGCGCCCCTCACCGGGTTCGAGCCGGAGGTCTTTCGGGTCAGCGACTATGCCGCCTACTACCGCAATGTCCGAGAACGCTTCGCCGCGTCCTTGAACGGAAATGGCGGCACGTATCCAGAGCCGATCGCTCACTGCGACATCTGCCGCTGGCGGGGCCAGTGCGACGACCGGCGCCACCAGGACGATCACCTGTCCCTTGTAGCCGGCATCACGGCCGTGCAGCGCGGCGAGCTTGCCGGCCACGATGTCGCCACCATGACCGCGTTAGCCGAGCTCCACCTGCCGCTACAATGGAAGCCGGAGCGCGGTGCCGCTTCGTCCTACAATCGCATTCGGGAGCAGGCCCGGATCCAGGTTGCGGGGCGCGCGGCTGGGCACTTGCTCCATGAAGCGCTGCCGATAGAACAGAGCTTTGGTCTCTGCCGACTGCCGGAGCCGGACGATGGCGACATCTTCTTCGATCTTGAAGGCGACCCTTTCGTCGGCGAAGGCGGCCTCGAATATCTCTTCGGTTATGCTTTCAAGGACGCGGAGGACGCGCTCACCTACATCGCTGACTGGTGTCTTACGCCGGTCGATGAAAAGGCCGCCTTTGAACGCTTCGTCGATTTCGTGATCGAGCGGCGAACGCGCCATCCCGGCATGCACATTTATCACTACGCCGCCTATGAGATGGGTGCGCTCAAACGCCTGATGGGGCGCTACGCCACGCGCGAGGAAGAGATCGACGCTCTGCTGCGCGGGCAGGTCCTGGTCGATCTTTACGCGGTGGTCCGCCACGCCATCCGCGCCAGCGTCGAGAGCTATTCCATCAAGAAGCTGGAGCCGCTCTACGAATTCGTACGTGCGGTGTCGCTGCCCGATGCCAACTATGCCTTGAGCAAGGTCCAGGCCTGCCTGGAGCTCGGGGATGCAGGCGGCATCAATGCGGAAGATCGGGCCGTCGTGACGGGCTACAACCAAGATGACTGCGTCTCGACGCAGCGGCTTCGGGACTGGCTGGAGCACCTGCGGACTGACGCGGTCGCCTCAGGCGTGGAGATCCCCCGGCCGGCTCCGCCTAAGGAGGACGCTCCGCCGGATATTACAGCCTGGCAGGCGCGGATCGATGCAGTCGTGGCCGTGCTGACCGATGGCATTCCGGTGGACTCCGCGGAGCGCAGCGCAGAGCAGCAGGCGCTCTACGTGCTGGCGAACGTGCTCGACTGGCATCGCAGGGAAGAGAAGGCGATCTGGTGGGAATATTTCCGGCTGGCGGCGCTGTCCGAGGACGAGCTGGAGGACGAGCGGGCAGGTATCGCCGGCCTCGAATTCGTGGATACCGTGGGCGGAACCGCCAAGGCCCCTATCCACCGCTATCGATTTCCCCCGCAGGACGCGGAGTTTCGCGGCGGGGAGGATTTGCGCAGCGTCGGTGGCGAGCGGTTCGGCAAGGTCGAGGGCGTCGACCTGGAACATCGCTTCATCGACATCAAGAAGCGGGGCGACACCGCCGGTTTTCACCCCGAAGCTGTCTTCGCCCATACCTATATCGACACGGCTGTCCTGGCCGAGTCCCTGGTGCAGATCGGCGAGTACGTGGCCGATAATGGCATCGGCGGTCCCGTTGCCTACAAGGCGGCGCGCGATTTGCTGCTGCGGCGGCCGCCCGATGCCGGCGGCGCGGCGCTGCGCCAGCCAGGCGAGAGCCCGGTCGATGCGGCCTGCCGCCTCGTCCCGGCCTTGCAGGGCGTGCTCGCCATCCAGGGACCGCCTGGCGCGGGCAAGACCCATACTGGCGCCTACGCGATCCTTGCGCTGGTCAGGGCCGGCCTTCGCGTCGGGGTGACCGCCAACAGCCACAAGGTCATTCGCAACCTGCTCGCGAAGGCCGCCGAGGAAGCAGCGAAGGAAGACTTCGACCTGCAGTGCCTGCACAAGGTCACGGATGCCGAAGACAATGTCCCGCACCTCACCTTCACCACGAAGAATCCCGAGGCCCTCGGCGCCTTTGCAAGCGGCTACCACGTTCTCGGTGGTACGGGGTTCCTGTGGGCCCGGCCCGATGCGGCTGGCCTCGTCGACGTGCTGTTCGTGGATGAGGCCGCGCAGATGTCGCTCGCCAACGTGCTTGCCATATCACCGGCCGCAGCCAGCCTTGTCCTGCTTGGCGATCCGCAGCAGCTTGAGCAGCCAATGCAGGGCTCGCATCCCGAGGGTACGGAGGTCTCGGCCCTCGACCACCTTCTCCGCGGACGGCAGACCATCGCCGAGGACGAGGGCCTGTTCCTCGACCAGACCTGGCGCCTCCACCCCGATATCTGCCGTTTCACCTCCGAGCTGTTCTACGAAAGCCGCCTCCTTCCCCGTCCCGGTCTTGAGAACCAGGCCATCCTGATGGACGGCCCGCTTGGCGGGAGCGGCCTGCGCTACATCGAGGTGCAGCACAGCGGGAACCAGAACTCCAGCCCGGAGGAGGCTGACCGCATCCGCGATGTTGTCAGCGAGATCCTTGCCTCGGGCGCACGCTGGCGCGACCGCGAGGGTAACGAGGCGATGCTCACCCTGAACGACATTCTGGTTATCGCGCCCTACAATGCGCAGGTCTTTGAAATCCAGGCGCGCCTCCCTGGCGCGAGGATAGGAACGGTAGACAAGTTCCAAGGGCAGGAAGCGCCCATCGTCATCTATTCCGTCACGACGTCCAGTCATGCCGACGCCCCGCGTGGCATGGAGTTCCTCTACAGCGCGAACCGCCTCAATGTGGCCACCTCGCGCGCCAAAGCACTATGCATTCTCGTGGCCAATCCGGACGTGTTCGAGCCGGAGTGCCGGACGCCGCGCCAGATGCAACTTGCTAACGGCTTCTGCCGCTATCTAGAAATGGCCGTTACGGTCGATCCGTAGGTCCTTGCAGGCCCGCGTCAATGTCCGGCAAACCGGTGTCGACGAAGAACATAGGTCGAGATGCGCGGCCTATATCTCTCATTCATAGCGAGGCCTCGAAGTGCCGGTCCCTGTCGACAGCAGACCGCGTCGTCCGCAGAGCGGAACGGCCGTGGTACAAAGTCGGACCAAGCTGCAACCACAGCGCGGCTGACAAAGATCTGATAGCGATTACCTACAGCGCGTCAAACGCGACGATGATCTGTGATGGCGTTGCGGCCGCTGGTGTTCCTCGAAGACTTGATGTCGGTTTTGAAAAAACTTCCCAGGGCTGCCGCGGAATTTACAATCCGCCCATTCTGAGATCCCGCCTAGAACGGCTTCCATCCACAGCAGGCATCGCTAGCAGAGCCCCTCGCAAGGAACCCCGTCTTTGTCGCGGTCGAGTTTGCCACCCCATGAACAGTTCTCGAGATACCAACGAGCCTCATCGCACGAGCCGATTTGAGAGCAGTACCGCCGTGGTTCGCATGAATGGCCACTTTGTGCGACGAGAGGGCGCTTCATGAATCCAAGGGGCTGCGACGAAGGAGCGCTTTCGCTATGTTGTGCGCGCCATTCCCAGGGCGCCCGGAAGGCTCCGGCCCAGATGCCGACCTTCGCGGTCTCCGCCTTCGCCTGCTGCGCCGAGTACGCGCCGCGGCTGTAGCGGGGCCAATCCATCGCCTGGCCATGCTCGACCATCCACGCGGCGACGTTGATACCATCGGCTCGCTGGCAATCCCCGACAAAGCGACGATATCGATCCCATGTCACGAACGTGCATTTGACCGGACTGGAGGCCAGCAGGAAGATCCCCAGAGCCTCGGCTGAGCGGCGCCCGCACGGATATTCGAAGCCCTTGGCGTCACCGCAGGACTGATTGCTCTCTGGGGCATCGATGCCATTGAAGCGGATCCGCTGGCCATGGATCTCGATCGTATCGCCATCGATGACGGATGCAACGCCGTTGATTGGCTCTTGTTTCGCGCCAAGCCACTTCGAAACTCCAATATCTGGAATTCGATCGCTGTGTCTCATTGCCAATTGCGTGGCTAAGGCGGCAGCGGCAGCCACTGTCACGAAGGCCAGCGGCAACGAGATCCGTGTCCAACGCCAAACGCGCAGTCGTCCCGAGCCGTTGTGCTTCCGCCGCTGGTCTGAGCGACCGTTGTGTCGAGATGTGTCCAAGCCGCTTCTCCCACTGGGAGAATGACCGCAAATTTCGTGCAGGTCTAGGTTTGGCAAATGCCATGTACAAGAAAGTTCTGCTGAGCGCGGGCGGCTCGCTCTCGTCAATACTGGGCAGCAAGAGCCTCGGCGGGTCGACCAGTAGCGGTGCCCTCGCCCAAGCACGAGAATCCGAAAAATACTGTGGCCAGTTGAATCCATGGCTCAGAATAGAAGGGCCGGGCGGGGCACTCCTTTGAGTTTGCATGCAGCTCGCCGATGTACTATCGAGCACAAAGGGAATGGCTTTCTGCCAGGCGGGGCAGCCGGATATGAGAGACGCCGATAGCAGGCTTGCCGCGCGCTGAAACGCGCTGCAAGCCGCAACGGCGCGTTCCGGAAGATTGATCATAGAGGTTTACGACGTTGGCCGCGAGATTTGAAGCGCTCGAGAAACTGCGCAACAGGATCATGGAAGCGAACCACGACTATAGGGTGGGAGCAGACATTTTCCCAAGCCTCGACATCGACAAGATTGCCCGAGACTTGAACCTCGCCGATCTGGGAACAGCACGTGGCGAACAAGACCAGCCATCGTCCTCGTCGAAGGCCATCGATGAGGTCGAACATTCTATCGTTGAAAGGGTACATGACGAGAAGAAGACGGCCCACCAGATCCTCGAGGATACGCTCCACCTCTACTCCGGTCGTGTCGCGAATTTGGGCCTCGAGGAGCAGTTCGGGCTGCTTCAGCAAGCACATGCTTCCAGCCTGTCCAGCTTCAAGGGAGAAATAGCGATCGGCCTGGATACACTTCACGCCAGGCGAACCGACCTTCACGAGGCCACAAGAGAACTCGCCACCTTCCGCAAGAATCACCGCCTGGAGCGTGTGGCCAGATTGCAGCACGGAACGGCCCATCTTTTCAGGATTGCGCTGCTCGTCTTCCTCTTCCTGGTCGAGACGTACCTCAACGGGTCCTTTCTGGCGAAAGGCAACGACCAAGGCTTTTTAGGCGGAGCCACGGAAGCCTTCGCGTTCTCCTTCGTCAACATTGTGTCGGCTTTGATTTTTGCCATTTTCTGCGTGCGCCTGGTGACGCACCGGTCGGTGGCAGTAAAGCTCGTCGGAACGGTTTCAATCCTGCTCTATGTCTGTATTGCGCTGGGGATAAACCTCCTGCTCGCGCACTATCGCGAAGTCAGCGGCACGCTCGCCGACGGTGCGGGCAACCTTGCCGTACAGAGGATGCTCCATAATCCGCTTGGGCTTGAGGAGGTGAGATCGTGGATGCTCTTCCTGGTGGGTCTGCTCTTTTCGATCATCGCCTTCATTGACGGCTGGTTCGTTCTCGATCCATACCCAGGCTATGCCGGCGTGGAAAAGAGGCGTCGGGAGCGCCGACTGGATTACACTGACACCAAGGCCGATCTCATAGACCGCCTCATCGAATTGCGCGATGACCATAACGCCAAAGTCGAGGACATCTTGAAGGGTCTCGCCAGCCGCAGGCGGGAACACGCAGCAATCCTGTCCAGCCGTGCACGGCTCCTGGCCCTGTTCAATGAACACCAAGAGCAGTTGGAGCGGAGTGGCAACCAGCTCCTTTCGAAATACCGCGAAGCAAACATCCGCGCGCGAAAGACCGCCCCTCCAAAATACTTCTCCCAGCCTTTCAAACTCCAAAAGACCAAGCCCGTCATCCAAAACGATGGTGAGATCAAGGATAGCGATTTTGCCTCATCGATCGCAGCGGCCCAGCAGGCGCTAAACGAGCAGATGCAACAGGTCGGCAAGGAGTGCGAGGCCGGCATCGAGAAGTATCGCGACCTCGACAAGCTGTATCCGGAGACCCTCGATGGCCAGGCCTAGGAGCCGTCGCAGGACGGGGAGCTCGCGCCGAAAGGGTGCTGGCGCGGTTGCAGGAGCGATCCTGCTTGGACTGGCGTCCCTGGCAATGCTTTCCGGCTATATCTGGCTCAACGTCAAGGCCCGGGACGTTGTCGAAACAAACGCAGCGACCGGCTGCCCGGTAAGGGGCGCGCCGAACAGCGTCACTGCCGTTCTCTTCGACACCTCCGATCCCGTCCCGCAAGCCACCATGGAAGATCTTGCTAACAAGTTCAGGCAGATTGCCGGTTCGATCAAGCAGGGCGGCTATCTCTGGGTCGGAACCCTGACATCAGTGCCTGGCAGTCTGAAAGAGCTGTTCGCCCGCTGCAATCCGGGAGACGGGTCAACAGTGGACGTCTGGACCAGCAATCCGGGAAAGCACCAAAAGATCTGGGAACAAGCCTTCGACAAGCCGCTCAAGGATCTGACGGAGCAGTTGCCATCGGACAGCCAAGCCGATCAGTCGCCAATCATGGCTGGCATTCAGAAACTGAAGCTCAGCCTGTTCGACAACGGCACGTTCGACAGCGTTCCAAAACGGCTGATCCTGGTTTCCGATATGATGGAGAACACCCCCGCCTATTCCCAATACAAATCCGGCGCCGACTACAATGCCTTCAAGAAAAGCCCCGCGAATTCTCGTTTCAGGACCGATCTTCTCGGCGCCGACGTGACCATTCTTTATTTCAACCGACCGGAGAGGAAGTTCCCATCCGTCGACCATGCCAATTTCTGGACGCAGTGGTTTTCGGATAACGGGGGCAATCTCAGCGACTTTACAAAGCTTGAGGGGATGTAAGCCATGGCCGCCCGCGGACGTCTCTTAATCGATACGTGGTTTTTCCCTCAGGCTTTCTATATCGGGCTGACGGTCTGCGGCTGCATCTTCATTGCCGTCACGAAGTCAGCCGGCTTAAGCCCCCTGATCTCGTCGACAGTGCCGATAGGCCTCATGATCGGCTATTTCGCATTTTCCTGGTACGTCGGGAAATTGCGTCTTCACGACGAGCAGACAGGCGACAACCTGTACTACATGGGCTTCCTGTTCACGCTCTCCAGTTTGGGAGCCTCGCTTTACCAATTCGGCACAGATGCATCGACCGACGAAATCGTCAGGAATTTCGGTATCGCGGTGACGTCGACGATTACCGGCATCGCACTTCGCATCTTCTACAATCAGGTCCGCCGCGACCCAGCTGACGTGGAGCGGGCAACCCGTCATGAACTCGCGGACATGACACGCCGGGTGCGCACGGAGATGGAAAGTGTAGCCCGTGAGTTCGCCGACTTCCGCAGGGTCTGCAACCAAATGCTAGAAGAAGGCTTCACCGAAATAGCCCGCCAGGCGGAAAAGAACGGCGATCAGGTCCGACAGGCCTTCGAGGGGATGGCCGCGAAGGCGATAAAGCCCGTCCAGGACACCTCGGAGAAGATCGCCAAAACGCTCGACCAGACATTCGGCCGTATCGAAAGCCGGTTTTCAGGCGTTGCCGAAAAGGTCGAAACGGTTGCTGTGACCTTGGACAGAGCGAATGGTTCGATGGCCGCCACGGTCTCGAAGTTTGAGGCCCAGGCCGACATCGTTTCGGACAAGCTCGGCAAGGTGATTATCCCCGATGAAGTTCTCAAGACCGATGTCGTCATGGTCTTGAAGGTGCTTGCCGCTTCTGTCGGGAGGTTCACCGAACGTGCCGAGGCGCTTTCCAAGGAACAAGGCGAGCGGACCGACAGGCTTTCGGATACCGTCCTCAAAATAGCGGCGCTTCAGAAAGTCCTCCTAGAGAGGCTTGAGAAGCAGGCCGAACAGAACGCCAGCACCACAAACTTGTTGTCGCGCTTTCTTGAGCGCGATCGTGTACCCGCCCGAGACCAAACCCCTGCTGCACCGCCACCACCAGCCGCAGAACCCTCAGTCCAGCCCGAAATTTTCGTCCCCCTTCACGAGGAGGTTGGGCAGGTTGAGCCACCAGGTCTCGCCGCCGCTGCCAACGGCACTGATGCCGAGAAGCACGTGCCGCAGTCCCCGCAGCCGAGCGAGGAGAAACCGAGGCCGAGATGGTGGCGCTGAACCAGCCCGACGGAACCTCGGTCGGTTACGAGCGAAAGGGCCATGCGCGCGGCCTGATCCTGGGTCTTACCATGGCCGAAACGATGCTCCTGCTGGTCTTCTGTCTTCTCCTGGTCTCCGGCGCCATCGTCACCAAAAAACAGGCGGAATTGCGAATTGCCCTGCAGAAGGCATCCCGGAGCGAGGCAGAAGTCTTGCAACTCAGGCAGGAGAACCAGAGCCTTCTTGCTCAGGTCGCCGAGCTCATGGAAAAATCCACCGGCCACAAGGTTCCTGACGAGGAATGGCGAAAACTGGTGCTGGCCAAGAAAGCAGTCGCGCTGATCGAGGAAAAGGGACTGACGGCTGAGGACGCGGTGCGTCTGGCCGAGGCTACAGCGGTCGTCCGCGACAATCGGCTGACACCCGACGACCTGCGCCACCTGCTGTCGGCCGACAAGCGCGCGCTCGACGCGGAACGAAAGTTGGCCGAAGCCGAAAAAGATCTCGCCGAAATGACACGGCAGCCAAAGGATCTCCCACCCATCATCAACCTCAGCGAAGCCAAGGGCTATTCCTTTGAAGTCAGTAGCGCTGAATTGAGACCGGCCTTTAGGGCCAAGCTTGAAGGGGCGATCGCCAAGCAGATTGCTGAGATCGTCGCAAAATATGATGTCGATGTCGTCGAGGTTATCGGCCATACCGACGAACAACGTTTATCAAGGCAGTCCAACATGGACTTCGTTCTGAAGAAAGTGCTCTCCGGTGATGAAGACGTGAGTAAGATGGAACCTGGCGACAACGCGGGGTTAGGCTTAGCGCGTGCGATATCTGTCGCGTCGATTCTTAAAAAGATACCAGAGCTGGACCATCTGAATATCCTACCGATGTCAGGCGGTCAGTTGATCCTTCCTGACGATCGCCTGACGGATGGAGTTCAATCCGGCGATGCTCCAACAAGACGTCGTATTGAGATTAGAGTTCGCAAGAGCAAGCAAAGATTGACCGAAGAAGGTAACCACGAAGACAACTAATATTCCGAACGGTATTGAGTCCATCGAAAAAGAGCCAGTGTGCTTATTGCGGGAGCGGACACTCAGGGAAGGGAAGGAATCGTCGAGTCGAGATCTGCAATTAGACGGTAAGGTGATCCGGCTTTAGTAGACTGAACAAATGTTGTTTGGGGGGTGTGATTGGCTTCGTTTGGTATGACTTACCTGTCGTCGGACGCGATGCGCGAGGCGCGCAAGTTTATGGCGGCCGACCAACAGGGAGTGCGAGATGAGATCGGCTTTCTCACGGTTCACCAGAGTTATGCCAATCGCTTTTTTCCCGGCACTTCCGTTCTGCATACCCGGCTCCGATACGTCTTGTTCGTGCCGTGGCTGTATCGGGACGAACAATCGAAACCAAGCCGCGGACAGCGGGTGCAGGACAGCGTCCAGCAACGCGAGCACATGCTGACCGGGCGGCTGATCAACGAGCCTTACGGTGTGATCGGCAGCCGAAATTACCCCGAGCCGGTCGAACAACGGCCTTCCCAGGTCTATTGGGGTGCCCTGCAGCGATGGGGGATCCTGCGCGAGCAGGCGGCAATCGGCCCGCTCAGCCGCTACCAGGTCGAGCGGTTGGTGTCGGGCAAACAGCGGTCGACCGCGTTGAAGGACGACGAAGGAAATTCCCTGTCGACTGTTGACTGGCCGTTCACTTGCCCGGAGCCTCCAGAAGAATGGGCGCGTGAAGGCGAGGGAACGCTCAGTTTCCGTCTTCTAAAGCATGAGAAAGTCTTCCTGGCGAAGCGTCTGCGAAGCCTGTCGTCGCCCGGCAATCCCGGCGAGAAGGCCATTCTCGCCCGGTTGGTTGGCCAGGATGTATCATCGGCGAAAATGCCATGGGCGCGGCAGGTCCAAATGATTGCGGGGCAGGAGCGCCCTGCCCTCGTTCGCGCCAGTCAGGCTGCAGCACTCGCCGCCATCGGACGGGCGGTCTACGCGGCTCAGGTAGAGACGTTGCGCGAAGAGATCGATCACACGCCAACGTCCGAAGTGCAGCGCAGCGTCCTGCCGCGCGTGCTCGAGGCATGGAGCGAGCAAGCCGCCCGGCTAGCCTGGGATAAATTCAGCAACGACGTCGATGGCCTTGCGCTGATAGTGTCGGAGGCTCTCCGACAGACGCTGGATTGGGTTCAAAAGGAAAGATCGGACCCGATGGAGCTTGGTCCGGCCTATGCTGAAGCGGAATGGTACCGCAAGGGCCGACGCGCGCGGCTGTCTCGCAACCAGTTCGGCGTCGACCGGAGGACGGAGTGGGATAATGAGGCGCACCCGCGCGCCGTGCCGCTTCATTACCGTTGGGATCGTATCCAGATGTTATTGGCGGATCTGGTCGGCGCATGAGCAAGACGCCACGCGATTTCCCCGGCCAAGCCTTTCTTGAACTGCTTCGCCCGCCCAAACTCGCGCAGACGCAGTTGGCGCTGATCGCCTCCTATTCTGCCGACCCGATCGTGCTCGGCGGCGCCCTACTGAACCTACATGCGCGCGGCCGCGACAATGCCGGCGGCAACAAGTCGGATTTCGCGAGCGCGATCGAGGCGCTACGTGATCGCGTGAGGTTTGTCGTCCAGCGCGGTCGGATTCACCGGGGGCGGAAGATGCCGAAAATCGCGGGCGTGCTCGATCAGTTCGTCATCGAAATGCCGTTCCAGGAGCAGAACAGCAGTTGGCACCCCAAGCTCGCGCTCATTTGCTACGAAAGCCCCGACAAGCGGCGATCTTGGCGGCTTTGGCTGGGCAGCCGCAACCTCACGCTCAGTCGCGACCTCGATCTTGGACTGACGCTGGATGGCGAATCTCGGCGTCGGAAGGGCAGTCGACCGATCGGCGGGATCGATGCGCTGGGTGCGGAACTGGCACGCAGCGCGGTACTGCCAGGCGTTGTTCCCGATGAAATCGCCCGCGAGCTTCGGTCCTTAAGATGGGTCGCACCCGACGGCATCGATGTTTCCACGGTCGAATTCTGGCTCCCCGGCGGGCGCCCGAAGCCGCCCATCGTAAACGCTGATGGATGTAAGGTTGTCGTGCTCAGCCCATTCGTGTGCGATGCATTCGTTGAAACCCTTGCTGCAGCGACCGCCGCCAGTGCCTCTCGAACCCTCGTCACCACGTTGCCGGCTGTTCGCAAACTCAGCTCGGAGGCGAAGGGCCATCTGGCCGGGTTCAAGCTTCTGTCTCTCTTCGCTCCAGCGCCGGACGGCGAGACCGGCGAGGACGAGCCGTTACACGTCAAACACCAGGATATGACCGACGAGGATGGCGCTGATCACGCCCGCGGGACGGATCACTCGGGCCTGCATGCGAAGCTTTTCGCGTCGATCCGGGGGCAGAAGGTCGACATCGTGGCGGGAAGCGCGAACGCCACCCAACGCGCATGGTCGGGGGGCAACGCCGAAGTGGTTGCCCGTTTCAGAGGCGGTGAAGCGATGATCGATGGAATCGCCGCGATAGTCGGTGCTGCTGTGCCCATCTCCGCATCCGTCCTGGAAGCGCTTGTAGCGACTGAAGATGACATCGCCGAGCAGAGACTCGAGAGACTGCGTTGGCGCCTCGCCGAGCTTCCGCTGCTGTTGCGGCGCAAGGACAACCGGTTCACGCTTTGCTGTGAGCCGGCGCCGACGATGCCGGACAATGCAATGCTAGAGGTCGGACTGGCCACGATGACACTGGTGCCTTGGCCGCGCGGCGAGTTGGCCGTCCAGATCGGCGATGTCTCCCTCGCGCTGCAGACCGATCTGGTCCAGTTCCGGTTGACGTATGGGAATCTCCCGCCAGAGTGCTGGCTGCAACGCGTGGCTGTTTCACCGCCAATCGATGGGGCACGGGATTCGGCGGCGATCAGTCGCTTTTTGAGTGTGGCAGGCCTTCAGACCTGGCTGCGCGAAATGCTCGACGGTGAAGGCAGCCCAGGCACCGAGGATGATTGGGACGGCGACGAACCAACCCCGGATCCCGATCGTCGTGCCAGTTGGAAGCATGACGGCTTCGCGCTTGAAGACATGCTGGCCGCCTGGGCGCGCAATGATCTCGACAAGCTCAAGCGTGTGGATCGGATTCTGGATCGCTATGTCGCGGCAGTGCTTCAGCACGGTGAGCACCTCTCGGACAATGACACGAGGGACCTCGCCGCCCTACAGGCAACATGGGAGGTGGCGCGGGACGTGCTGCTGCAGCGATGACCAGCATCCCGCGGCAATTCCAGCAAGATACCGTCGATGCGGTCGTCGAGTGCCTTAGCGGCCCGACCAGCCGCCGCTTCCTCGTCGCGGACGAAGTCGGTCTTGGAAAGACGACGGTAGCAAGGGAAGTGGTCCGCTGCCTGTCACGCAATGGCACCAAACCGTTGACCGTCTTCTACATCACCAGCAACACACGGGTGTCCGACCAGAACGCGTCTCGCCTGGTAGACTTCCTGCCGACCCAGGCGACTAGGAACGAAGCTTTGTCCAAGGTCGATCGGCTGTCGATGATCCCGCTCAACCCGAAGTCTAAATCGCCCCTGCGCCTCTACTCCCTGGCCCCGCTCACGTCCTTTCCTCCGGAAACGGCGCGTCCCAATCCAGGGTCGGCACTGGAGAGGGCATTCCTATCGATGTTGCTGGAGCGAGCAGTGCCGGAAATCGGTGCCGCGCTTCCTCCAGGTTTCATGCAGCAGCGCGCCGTGAAGAGCTGGGCCGGCGCCTGCGCCGTTGCCACCCGGCGCATTGCCGAGACCGACAAGGCGCTGGTCCCAGCCTATCGAAAGGCGCTGCGCGAGCGCTTCGGGCATGGCTTGAAGCGCAAGATCGTCGAGGCCGCAATGTCACAGTCTCCGAGCCGGACATTGACGGTGCTGCGCAGACTTCTGGCAGAGGCCTGCCTCGCGGGTACGCCGCCGAATGTGATCATCTTCGACGAATTCCAGCGCTTCCGCCACCTGCTGAAGCCGGCTGCGGACGATCGGCTCGGGCGCGCACTGCTGGGCATCGGGCGCAAGAAGACTGCGATGCTCCTGCTCTCAGCGACCCCATATCGCCTCTATGGCCACAGCTGGGATGGCAAGGACGGTTCACAGGCGCATGAGGAATTGTTCGAGACGATCGAGTTCCTGACCGGCAGCAAGGAGGTACGCAGCCAGGCTGAAGAGCTCTTTTCGAGCTTCGGAGAAATACTGAGGGCGATCAGCGACGCGGGCGGTGATACAGTCGATCCCGTGCTGCGCGCGCGGGCGTCGCAAACCCGAGACCGCATCGACGATCTGCTTCGCCCTCATATCGCCCGCACCGAACGGCCACCGGCAGTCGGTGCTGAGCACAGGACCAAGCGCGACCCGCTCGCTATCGATAGGGTCGACCTGAAGCTCTTCAAGCATTTCGCTTCGCCGGTAACATCGCGCAGCCGCACCGCCGCTTCTGCCTATTGGCTCTCGGTCCCACTGCCCGCGCAGGCGCTCGGCGCTCGATACAAGATTTCCAGCGGCATCGAATACGACCGATCCGCCGGTGTGCCACAGCTGCGAGCCAACCGACGTGCCGGCGAAGCGAAGAGCGGTTGGGGAAGTCCGAAGCTCCGTGCGCTCCAGCAGATCAATCCTGTTGCTGACCTCGCGCTGCCATGGGTCGCGCCCTCGATCGCTTGGTGGCCACTCTCCGGTCCATGGTTGGGTTCGTCAACGCAGAAGACGCTGTTGTTCAGCCGCTTCCGTGCGACACCCCAGAGCATCGCCGCCCTGCTCAGCCTTGGCGCGGAAGACGAGTACCTTGACACGGGCTCGGGTGGCCGGCGCCGGGTCTGGGAGAGCAAGCGTCTACAGCCGCAATCAGGGCTGCCGGTGATGGCGCTATTTCATCCGTCACCTCTCCTCATTCGGGCGACCGATCCGTTGAAGGGGGCGCACGCCACATTGGCGCAGGCAAGCCTGACGGTCAGTCGTCAGCTTCGCGTCGAATTGGGCACGCTCGGCGTCGCGATCCGCAAAAAGCCGAAGAAGGACGCAAAGCGCGCACGGCCGCTTTGGGAGCTGCTCGCAGCGTTGGAG
Organism: Mesorhizobium sp. WSM4836; assembly: GCF_055811815.1. Taxonomy (NCBI): domain Bacteria; kingdom Pseudomonadati; phylum Pseudomonadota; class Alphaproteobacteria; order Hyphomicrobiales; family Phyllobacteriaceae; genus Mesorhizobium; species Mesorhizobium sp. WSM4836. The sequence continues at coordinate 90,858 of NZ_JBVVQF010000023.1, read as the reverse complement.
GCAAGATCGGGCGAGTATGAGGCATCGCAAGCCGCCTGGTATGCGACGGCGGGCGACGAAGCCGTTCTCGGACGCACTGTGGAAGAGCGTGCCAACGTCGAAGACGTCAAATGGATCAGCAAGACCGAGTTCGGTCGGCTTGTCGAGATGGCGATCGGTGGCCCGGCGATTGCGGTAGGGCGAGCCCTTTTCAGGCATTTTCCCGGCGCCATAAGCGATAACCATCTGTATCAGCTGGTATGGTTCTGCTGGCATCGGCTGCGACCATATCTGGACAACAAGGTGTTCTGGGGGCGCCTTGGCGACGGAAAAATATCCGAGGTGCTTCAGGCTGCCGTGTGCCAAGGCGGCCTGGAGAGCGTTCTCGACGAGCACTTCTGGATTGCGTCGGGACAGATCGGCCCGTCACAGCTCCTCGAAGAGCTTGGATCGGCGCTGCACGCCTCGCTCGGCTGGTTCACGTTCAAGGCGCTCCCCTCCTCGGCGCCGCCAATCCGGCTCCGTTGCCATGCTGCCGTTCCTTTCAGCGGCACGGAAAGTAGCGACAACGAGGCGGCCGAGCGTGCCCTGATCGAGGAAGGAGAGGATCCGCCACCACGGTCCGAAGGGCTACGGCGTGCATTCAATACACCATTCTGGCCGCATGTCCTGGCCACCACGTCGATCGGTCAGGAGGGGCTGGACTTCCACAGCTGGTGCCGCAGGATCGTCCATTGGGACCTGCCTTCAAACCCCGTTGACCTGGAGCAGCGGGAAGGACGAATTTCGCGTTATGGAGGTCTGCTTGTGCGCCGGCCGCTCGGCGCGACGGTACGAACGGATGCCCTGGCTGGTGCGGCTTCTGGCAAGTCCCCTTGGGTTGCGGCGGCCATGATCGCGGAAGCCAGGTACCGCGACGGGCCCGGTCTGGCGCCTTGGTGGACCTTCCAGGACGCGGATATCAGTCGGCATGTCCTGGCGCTTGCGAAGAGCCGGGACCTTGCGCGCTTCGATCATCTCCAGCGCCAGCGACTGCTCTACCGCCTCGCGCTTGGCCAGCCCAATCAAGAGGATCTGATCAATCACCTGGCACGAGGAAGCGACGCCAAAATCCGCGAACTGAGTGCCCTCGCGCTCGATCTTCGTCCCCGCAAGCGGAACGGCAATGACACCGACAGCCCGCCAGACTGATACGGGAATGCTCCACAAGATGCCTTTACCCAGTCGCACACACCGGGATCGTTAGGGTCCCGCAGGAGTGAGGGGTATGTCGATCGGAATGCAAGTGTCGGGATCGAGCCCATAGACTGCGCGAATTCACGCTTCGCATCGGCAATTAGCTCGGCAATGTCGGACCTGCCGGTGAGCCATTTGAAATCGTAGCGAACGGTCCCGGCTCGAGGGTCCATTGCAAGGCGAGGTCAAACACCAGCATTCCGCCGAAGAAGTTGTTCACCAGCGCTTTGATGCCGGCGGCGCTTCGACCAGGCATGGCGCGCGGGAAAATCTGCTCGGTATCCGCTCGGTCCTGGAAGAGGAACAGATGGGCGATGAAGAGCGCGTTGCTCTCAGGTGTGAAATTGCTTCCCGCCATCCACATGCCCGGCCAGCAGAAGAATTCGGCGGCGCGTATGAAGTGCCGTTAGTTCACCGGGCCCGTCCCGTTCCGCCGGATGAACGGAGCATCCTTGCCGGTGATATCCTTCACCGACTTTAGCAGCTCCTCGTGGGTGTTTTGCAGCGCTCGGAAGTGTTCGCAGCTAGGCGATAGCAGCGGACGGACAACGCTCTGGTGCAGCGCTTCCGCTGCCACGAGGAAGCGCTCGATTTCTACCTGCGATAACTGCTTTGACGGTTTCGATCTAGCCATAGCGACCTCCGTTAGCAAATCGCCCCACCTAGGATTATCCTCCTACACTTTCTCGATGGTGTAAATGGCCGGTAGTCGCTACCGAGCGGTGAGCGAACACGTCGAAACCGTTAATAAGCCGTTAATTCTCAAATAGTTAACCGCAACCTGCAACTCTGTTGCCGGGGATAAAAGTTATGAATGAGCTTCACTTCGGCAATAATCTAGACGTGCTGCGGGCGATGCCAGCAGAGTCGGTCGATTTGATCTACCTCGACCCGCCGTTCAATTCGAATGCGAATTACAACGTCCTCTATGGCACGAAACATGGGGGGGCCTCCAAAGCTCAATCTCATGCGTTCGAAGATACATGGACTTGGGGCATAGATGCGCAAAGGGCGTTGGACGAGACAGCGGCGCGCCATTTTGAAGCCGGTGCTTTGCTAGATGCCTTTCAAAAGGTATTCGCCGGCAGTGACATGATGGCGTACCTGGCAATGATGGCCGTGCGCTTGATTGAAATGCGCCGCGTCTTAAGGCCAACCGGGTCGCTCTACCTCCACTGCGATCCGACTGCGAGCCATTATCTCAAGATAGTGCTCGATGCGATATTCGATCCCCGAAATTTCCGCAGCGAGGTCATTTGGCGGCGCGGCGGCTCACACAATAAGCTTAGCAGGCAATACGGGCCAATCCACGACGTAATATTGTTTTATGGCAAGTCTAAAGATGTCACATTTACTCCTGGGGTCACGCCCCACAGCAAAGAATACATCGACGGCGAATTTCGATTTGCGGATGAACGAGGAAAATATCGCCTGAACGAAATTATGGGGCCGGAGGTTCGAAAGGGCAATAGCGGCAAACCGTGGCGCGGCTACGACCCCACTCCCAGAGGGCGGCACTGGGCTATACCAGATAGCCTAAAGGAAATGATGCCGACCGACCTCCGAGACGCGGAGGTTCAAAAACAACTCGATTATCTATTGTCGGTCGACCTCATAGTTCTCTCGAAGACAGGAAGGCCGAAATACAAGCAGTACCCGACAAAGGGAGTCCCATACCAAGATATCTGGGCATTTCAACCTGGGACCAAAGGTGCGCTTTATGACAACAACGACCGCATTGACGAAGATGTGAAATGGCTGTCCAACGAAGCTGAAAAGCTGGGATACCCTACCCAAAAACCCGTTGGATTGCTCGAAAGAATTATTCGCACGTCCTCGAAACCCGATGACGTTGTCCTGGACCCCTTCTGCGGCTGCGGAACGGCCATTCACGCCGCCGAACGACTAGGCCGCAGATGGATCGGAATCGATGTCACCTATCTTGCCATACATGTCATCGAGCAGCGGCTTGTGAAGGCATTCGGCCCCGGAATTAAGGGCAGCTATACTCTATACGGGCGGCCGGAGGATGCCGAAGATGCGAGGGCGCTGGCCGCGCGCGATTGGCTCGAATTCCAGAAATGGGCCGTATTCACTCTTGACGGCTTGCCGAAGGACAGGCCGGGGGCGGATGGCGGTATCGACGGAATTATTCGCTATCACCAACTAGGCAAGGACCGCGCCAGCCGGGCGATAGTGTCGGTGAAAGGCGGTCTGAATGTAGGCGTGGACGCAATTCACAAACTCAAATCAGTAATGAAGCGCGAGGAAGCCGAGTTGGGAGTTCTCATTTGCGTCAACCCTCCAACAGGCCCGATGGTTCGCGAGGCCGTGTCGGAGGGCGAGACAGGTCCCTCAAACAGGCGAGTTCCGAAGATTCAGATCGTCACTATCGAGCAACTCTTTAATCCGGTTCCCGTGCTTTTACCGGGAATGGTAGATCCTCCTGAGGTGCTCTCAGCTCCCGCGCTTCCGGCCAAACGTGGTCGGAAGCGTATTGAGGGCCAAACAGAGATGCTTTTCCCGATTGAAGGAACGCTGCCTACTGAAAACAGGGCTAAAGCCAAGGGAAACCGTTCAATCCGGCCCGTCTCGATCGAAGTGACCCGAGCGGACAACCGTAAGGCAAAATAGCGGGCAACGGCTGTCTGCTAACGCTTGACCTGCCAGAATATATGCTTGCCAAGCCTTCGGTCGAAACAAGCAGACCTAGTGGCCAAGGCAACAGCCAACACGCTTACCGACCGTCTTTACAAGGCGCTTGTCAGCCGTGTTCATGCCACGCTCTGCCATGACATGCATCGCAATTCTTGCGTGCTACACGCCCTGCCAGCCTCTCTGAGCGTCGATAGGACTATCCTAGGTTCTCGCCGATACCTTGAGAGGAGGTCCGCTTAAATTGATCTCAGCACTGAAAGCGGCTGGGCAGCTTCCCATCAAAGTCCGATCTTGCGACACAATAAGACCATCGCGTGAAGCGGTCATCCGTTCGCCGCGGATGACCGCTCCAGCGCGATCTGCGTGCGATAGCCGTCGAGCTTGATCTCGTGAATCAGTGTTCACCCTCGGCCGGCCTTGGGACCAGCTTGGGCTCCATCGGCGGAATGAACTCAAGGCGGCCGGCGCCGGTACTTAACCCAGTGAATACTAGGTACAAAGCTTATATTAGCCAGAGTGAACGGAACGTGATTCCGCGCGGCTCCACAACGAAAGTTGCTCGCCTGCGTTGCCTTTCATCCAAAGCCGGTAAGAGGTCCGGCAGCTAATTGAGACCCACGGCAATGATCGCGCCCGGTCAAGCGAAGCTGCGAAGGCGCTGCGGGGCAGCTGATCCAGACGCCCTCGGTTGGTTGCGAAACCAGACGGGGGGTTGGTTGCCAGAGTGGGCACTATGGCGCGTCGATGTCATCGGGAACGCTTGACCTGACAAGGGTGATGATCTGTTGTGTATCGGCAGGCTTGGCGATGAACTTCCCAGAGGCGAATGCCACGTGGCACTCGGCCGGATGGACGCCGGTGTACACAAGGAAAGGCACGCCCAGCGAGGCCAGCGTTTCTGCGACTGAGACGCACTCTCCGTCTTTCAATCGGACGTCCAGTATTGCCAAATCCGGACGTTCTTCTGCCAACCACCTTTGCGTCTCCTCACAGGATGCTGTGAGCGCGACCGTGAACCCAGCCTCGCAAAGGCTGATTTCAAGATCGAGTGCGATCATGGGCTCGTCATCAGCAACGAGGACCAGCGGCTTTTTCATGGGTCAGTAGCCATACACGCCCGTCGTTCGAATTGAACTGGACCGATCAAACTTTGTAAAGCGCCGGCGGTTCGAGGAACAAGCCCCTTTGCCCACGAGTTTGTGATGAAGGTAGGAGCATCGCAACATGGGAGAAGAGAAGTCCAGCGACAAACTCAAGGAGGTGCAGGCTAAGGTCCTCTCCAAAGAAACCGGCATCACGGAGGCCCAAGCGCGAGAGCTGATCGAAATGATCGGCACCGATTATGCTTCGTTGCTCCGCGAGGCGCGCATGTTGAAGCGCCGCCCGAGCGACTGAGCGGGGGTCATAGAAAATATGCACGAGCGAGCGCGTAGCCTGCCAGGAGCAACATCGAGAGCACATAAAGAACCAGGAGCAACGGAACCACAGATGGTCCTCGATGGACGGCGGCGTCCGCTTCTTCCTGTTCCTCAAACAGATTGTGATCCAGCCTGGCTTTCGTGACCTCCGAATCGCCCGGCCCGTTGTTGCGGGCGGTTTCTCTCGAAATCCTTGTCGCGATATCTCCTCGGATCACAGAATCCTCGGGTAGATCGCTCGAAAGCCATTCAGGAAGATTGTCGCCATCGCTCTTGTCCATGGCGCCAACAATGTTTTCCGCCTCACTTATGTTCCACGTTTCTAATGTATTTTTGACCTGGCGGCGCCCTCCTAATGCGTGCTCCGATCTGGGCGGACAGTGCTGATCGAACAAATACAGGGGGGTGTTCCACCCAAGACAACAAAAAGCCCGCCGACCGAAGCCGACGGGCCAAGTGCACCAACAGCTGATCACAATTGCTGTCTAGCCGGAGTACAAGGTTTCAACACGCGAAAGGGCCGAAAGTTCCGTAGATGCTAATGTACGACAGGCTCGGGGATAGCCCGGATTTCCGGCGGAGACCCGAACCGTGGAACCTTTCAAAAGCGCATGACTTTTGCCTTCTTCTGGAAGGAGATGCGAAATGAGCCTTGACATCGGAAAGGTCGCCATAGCGTTGCTTGGCCTGCTTGCCTACAAGAACAGGGACAAGATCGGCGAGTTGATCGCTGGCAGGAAATCAACAGATCCCAACGCTAGCGCCGGCTCCTTCCCCGGCGGTCTCGGCGACATCCTGGACCGTCTCAGAAATGTGGGTGCGGGCGATCAGGTAGATTCGTGGGTAAGTAAAGGATCAAACCGGCCCGTTCAGCGCGAGCAGGTTGAAAAAGCAATCGACCCGCAAACGTTGAACGATCTGGCCGAGCAAACCGGATTGTCCCATGACGAGCTTCTCGACCGGCTCACAAGAGAACTCCCCGACGCAGTGGACAAGCTCACTCCCGACGGCCAGTTGCCAGCGAGCAAAGGCCCAAGTCTCCTGGACGAGGTCCCAGGGACTGGTAGCACTTAGCGCCACCTCGCCACCGACGGATAATCATCCCGGGTCGCTATCGCTCGCAATCAGGCGGTACCGGAAATGATTGCGAATGTGGTGGTTAAAGTAGCGACCCTTTGCGAACGCGGCTTTAAATGCCGCAAAGGTCTCCGGCGGAACACCCTCAAACTCGTAGCGCTTGCCGCTGGCCACGAACCACACCGAAAGGACCTTGCGCTCGGGATCGTTCCGTTTTGCGAATCGAGGTAGAGGGCATAAGGAATCAACGAGCGGAAAAGCCGTCGCGTTCCTCGTCTTTGATGGCGGGGCGCAAAGAAACCCGGCGGCGAACCGTCCCTCTAGTTCAGCGTCGGCGGCCGGCCCGGCCTGAAACCTTTCAGCGCCGCGGCGATCCCCATCATCACCGACTGCTCGGGGTGTCGAGCACGCGTAAAGTGCCCGGCTCGTCGCCACCAACGCCGCAGATCGGGAGGACCTGATAATCGCCTTCGAAAGGCTCCGTGTCGGCATTGGCGAAGAAGTCGTATTCGGGAAAGCACCTCTTGAGGAACGCCTCGACTTCGCGCAAGGCCGGTTCGGCCCGACGCCCGGACAGTGGCAGGATGATGAAGCTGTCGACCTTATCGCCCGCAGGCATGCCCGAAATATCGAAACCAGATCCTAGCGCCCTAATGGATGTTCTGTTTTCGTTAGACGATCAGGTGGCCAAGTCAAGCCACGGGCACGCGAAATCGCCGGCACGTCAATACCTACTTCTTGGGATGGAATTTCCCGGGCCGTCTGGCAAGCTCGTCTCGAAAGGAGCCTCGCCATGACGTCTCTCACCTGCAGCCTTGCCGCCGATACCAACGGAACGTGGCGGGTCGTCTTCTTGCCTGAAGAGCTGCATCTCTATGTGGAATTCAGCCCGCCGCAAGCCAGTTCAGATCCCGTGGACTGGATGAGTGTGGACGACTTCCTCGCCTGGCGCCCGAAAGGCGCGCTCCACAAAAGAGCGCGCGACCGGTTGGTCTCGCTCATTTGCAATGCCATGAAGGATCAAAACGGCAAAAGAACAGAAGGCTGTTGCAGAGCCGGGGGGATGGCTATCCACAGAAGCAGTGCAACGCCGATCCCGTAAGGAACCAGCACGACCGCCAGCGCTACCCAAACATTGGGGTCCGCCAAACGGCCATGTCACTGTGAAGCTGTTCCATCGCGTGTTTCCAAGGAGTGTGTGTTTTCAGCCTTCAGCCGCTGCTCCCGGAGCCGAGCCGTCTTGGCGTCTCGGGCCGCGCGCTCAACATCGATTAATGACCGTGCAGCATCTGATGTGCGCTGCTCTCTCTCATCTCTTTGTGTCCAAGTGGCCAAGCGGCGCTCTCCTATGTGCATGCCGCCGACCTGGCGGCACGGTGCTGCTTGATCGAACCATGGTCGCAGGCGAGTGTTCCACCAAAAACAGCAAAAAAGCCCCGCCGCACCTTTCGGCACGGCGGGCTTGTTAAATTTTTGCGACCAGATCGGGGGGCCGCGGGGTTAAGGCGGTTCGGACGTTAATAGATCAAGCGGCGCCGGTGCTGGCGTGATGGTGAATACAGCGGAAGGGGCCGAAACGACTATTGGGTTCGTCAGCTTGTGCCAGAGATTGCAGAGGTAGGAATAACGGGCATCGTAGCGCACTTTACCAACCGCGGCCGCCAAAGGGATCGTGACGGAACGCTGACAGGTTTCCCGACCTTCCGGAAGATACCCTTCGATTGTACGTTGAGGGGACGTGGACTGTCCCGTGAGAATCGGTAACGAAGCGCTCGACTGTGGGGCATAGCCGTTAGCCGCCTCATACGCCTCGACGAGAGCGGCGTCACCTTCCGTTACCAGGACTATCGTCGCGAAGCCGCCGACCGGCAGCGGGTTATGACACTCGCCACAGACGAGTTCATTCGCCGGTTCCTGCTCCACGTGTTGCCAAAGGGATTCCACCGCATCCGGCATTGCGGCCTGCTCGCAGGCGGCTCTCGCAAGGACTGCCTCGGGCCCGCCAACTGCTCGCGGCCGCGCCTCTCGCCACGAACGATCCATCGGCGGAACCGGACAACTTCCGCCCGCCATGTCCCTGCTGTGGCGGCCGCATGATCGTGATCGAGGTGTTCCAACGATGGAGGCAGCCACGCGGACCGCCACACGGTTCCCCGTCCACCGGGAGCAGCACGCCATGACCCGGCATGGTATGGTTCAGCCTTCAGCTGCGGGCACTCAGTCTCCGGCAACGGACCGACGCACGTCTATGGTGATTATCGACTCCGACAGAGCCGCGCCCAGCCGCTCACCGTCCCGACAAAACCGCGCGGAGGCGCAACGAAACGGTCTGTCCGCATTCACCCCAGAGCTTCCCGACGGCCGGTCGCGCCATCGCCGCCATCTTGCCGAAAATCGAAATCCCCATAGCCATCGCCTGTGGCCCGCGGGTTCCTTCCTGGGGGACTTTCGTACGCCTGCGGGCGCCCGAAACTCTTATATGGGAATGGTCAACCACAAACGGCGTCACGTCGACATTGTCATGTACCTCCGGCAATCCGTAGATCCATTCGATGGGTCCCGTTTGCGTGACGCGGTTCGCGAGCGAACCCAGTCCACCTTATATTCGGTCAGGCGCATGCACCTGTTCCATGATCCCGCTTGCGGCGGATTCGGACCCAAGAGACGAAACCATTCTTCAGCGGCGGCTGTTTGAGACCATGAGTTTCGTCGGTTCGTCTACCGAGGATCTGCCAGGCCTGATCGGTCCTGGAGATTGTTATGATCGATTGGCGTCTACGCTGATGGTTTCGTCAGGAGAGCTCCTTCTATAACGACTCCGGCGTTCACGTATTTCCACAGCGCAACAAGCAGTTTCCGAGCGAGGGCGATGATCGCCGTCTTCTTGTACCGGCCACCATTCTGGATGACTCGCTCCCTGACCTTCTCGACGGTGGCGGGCCTGACGCCGCCCCAGCCGTTGAGCACGCGCTTGACCGTAACGCGTGCCAACCCCGGCGCGCCGGGCTATCTCGAGGAAGGTGGGTTTCGAAATCGTGGTTCCCGTCAGGACACTGATGCGCAGATCCCTAAAGGAGTCGCAGCCCGGGGATGTTCGGCATCGATGCACCGGCTGTCCAGCCATTATTGCTACTAGGCTTCGAGGAATTCGGGTCGGGCCACAGTTGATTTTAACGGCCGCCATTAGGCGCAAAGCGGCCATCCATTCCCACGACTCTTTTGGACAGAGGCGGTCCTGGGCGGATGCTTCGCATCCGAGCAGCCCCTCGCTCCTGCATTGGGTCACCTTCTGACCCAAGCCCCAAAATACATACGCCGGAGTGTCTATAAGCCGCCGGTTGTCCATGAGGTCGCATGTTCGAGCGAGCTCAGAAGCAGAGAACTTAAACCGTCGTTCTAGCCGTGTAACAAACTGTGTAACAAACAGCGCGAAATATTTTCAGAGCTATAACTGATGGTTGGCGATCGCTCGCGTCGGCTCTTGAGCGAGGGAAGCGCAGCGGCGGTGGATTCCGGATGAGCCGGTAATCGGCAACTCCGAAGTCAAGAAGCTGGAACGTCGGGAGCGCGAGCTTGAACATATCGTCGGGCGCAAAACGTTGGAGAACGAGACGCTCCGTGAGATCCTTTCCTAAGCCCAGTCAAAACTACCGAGACCGCCGCCGATCTTGGACAGTTCCCGATGAAGACGGTAGCCGATCTTCTGGGCGTTTCCTGCTCTAATCTCGCTGAGCGGCGAAAGGCAATTCCAAGCGACGTCGCCCTTCAACTATAAGACCCGCGAGACGTTGTAACCAAATGGCCTGCTCCGCGTTCCTTCAACGGCGTTCGGCTGCGCCCTCGCGATCCAGCCCTGCGGTTCAGGATTTCTAAATGGCCAACCGGGACACGAACCGGTATGAAGGAAGCTTCGACTGCTTGATCGTAGGTGGCGGGCCAGCCGGCCTAGCGGCTGCGACTTACCTTGGAAGATTTCGAAGGCGAGTAATTGTTGTCGATGCGGATGAAAGCCGTGCAAAGTGGATTCCCTTGACGCGCAACTGCCCAGGCTTCCCAGACGGCATCACCGGCCCTGAGCTGCTTGACCGCCTTGAACTGCAGGCTCCTCGATACGGCGCAAGCTTGGTCCGCGACAGGATCGTATCCATTCGCAAAACGAAGGCTGGATTTTTGGCGGCCGCTTCATCTCCCATTCGTGCCCGCTCGGTGCTCATTGCAACCGGCGTTGTTGACATTCTCCCAGCTCTTCCTGGCGCTACCGACATGATCCAAGCTGGCGTCTTGCGATTGTGCCCTATCTGCGACGGCTATGAAGCAATCGACAAACGGGTGGCCGTCATCGGACCAGCCGAACACGCGATAAAAAAGGCGTTGTTCATGCGCACCTTCACTCAGGATCTGACCGTACTGATTACCGATCCATCCGAGCCCTCCCCGCAAGAGCGGACCAAACTCAAGAGGGCCGGGATCAAGATCGGCCTATGCAGACCCAATGCCGTTTGCGCCCCGGGCCGGGAGGCGGTAGTGGAACTCATCGACGGCGGAACGCTCTCGTTTGAGACCGTCTACCCTGCGATGGGCTCGACCATCCGCTCGAACCTTGCAGTCGAGCTTGGTGCATGCTGTGACAAAGTGGGCAATCTCGTCGTGGATTCGCGCCAGCGCACCGCGGTCCGCGGACTTTATGCGGCCGGAGATGTAGTCAACGAGATCAATCAGCTTGCCGTAGCATTCGGCCACGCAGCGATCGCTGCAACCGACATACACAACTATCTTGCAAATGGCGACGGCGAGCATTGATTTCAGGCCGAACACGGCCCACGGTGACATCAAGCGCACGGCGCCCCGGCGCCGACGCCGAAAGCAAAAGCATGAGGAACGAAGAGGCACGGCGACCGTTCGTGATCATTGAGTTTCATCATGTATCTCTTTCAAATCCTGCTACCCCGCGCGGATAATTCCGGCAGACCGTTTCCCAAACAGGACTTCGACCGGCTCAAAGAGGAACTGGCCCAGCAGTTCGCCGGCGTCACGGCTTTTTTGCAGGCACCTGCCGAAGGGCTGTGGCGGCAAGGCGGCGAGTGCAGCAATGATGAAATCGTCATCTTCGAGGTGATGACGGAGGAGATTGATCTGCGGGCCTGGCAAACACGCCGTGCGGACCTTGAGCGGCGCTTTCGTCAGGACGAGGTGATCATCCGTTATTCATCGATCGGCGTCGTTTAGGATGCGTAGAGCTTCGGTTCGAGGGCCGGGCAGGTTCGACGCAGGTTGACCAGAGCGGCAAAGGTGCGGAGCTCGAAGTCCGCACACGTTGATCAATCGGATCGCTTTGAGCCGTCCTTGCCTGCCCATATACGGCCACGGTTGTTCAAGCGCTTTCGCGACGTCAGCTATCGTCTTGACTACCGTGGCGTTGCGATCAAGGTAGATTGTAATCGGTATGAACGCCGGCATTCTTATCGCTCTCCGCGTTGGGAGCGGATCAACGCAGACACAAGGCGGAGGTTGCGTGAATGGGGACGGATTCCGTCGCTAAACAGCGTGCAGCGCTGAACGGCTAGGGCCTTGGCTGTCGCCGAACTGCGTCGCCTTCACCGCTATTGCATCGGGTACGCCATGTGCCTTCCCGTGGGACCCCAACCAGAAGAGCCGCCCTTAGAAGCGGCAATGTGCACGCCGGATCCCGATGTGCTGGGTACGCGTCTTCTGTTCCGAATCCAGACGAGAGCTGCGATCTCCTTATGCGAGCGGTGTCGATATGATGGACGAGCAAGTTCGCACAGGTGGCTGCCTCTGCGGAGCTGCTCCCATCCGACTCAAAGGGCAGCCGACGAGGGTGGGTGTAGGCCACTGCCATGACTGCAGGCGAACGAGCGGGAGCGCCTTCGTCTGCTTCGCGGTTTGGGCCAGATCGAGCTACGAAGGCACTGGCAATCTCCACACCTTTGCCGGGCGAAGCTTCTGCCCAACCTGTGTTCGCGCCTCGTAAGCATTCGGGACGACGAGGCCGAGGTTATGATCGGCAGTCTAGCAGGCTGTTGAAGAAGTGCTGGCGCGGTTGTTTGGAGCGTGATTCACTGCTCCCCGAACGATTGGGGATTTGTGGATGCGCGGCTTAGACGAACGGACAGGTTCGCTATTTTCCTATGTCGACCTTGAGGCGCGTGTTCGACGTGACCATCCGCTGCGGGTGATACGGGAGATCGTGAACGCGGCTCTTGTGGCGATGGATGGCGATTTTGCGGTGCTTTATCCGCCAGGGCTCGGCCGCCCGTCGATCGCGCCGGAGCGGTTGCTGCGTGCGATGCTGTTGCAGGCCTTCTACGGCATTCGCTCGGAGCGTCAGTTGATGGAGCGGATGGAGTTTGATCTTCTGTTCCGCTGGTTCGTCGGGCTTGGCGTTGACGATCCGGCCTGGGATCATTCGAGCTTCACCAAGAACCGGGATCGGCTGTTGGAAGGTGAGATCGCGGCCAAGTTTCTGCGCGCGGTGCTTGCTCAGCCAAGGGTGAAGCGGCTTTTGTCGTCGGATCACTTCTCGGTGGACGGGACGCTGATCGAGGCCTGGGCTTCGATCAAGAGCTTCCGCCGCAAGGACGGGGACGATAACGGCCCGGATGGGGCGGGGCGTAACGCCGAGCGCGGCTTTCATAAGGAGAAGCGCTCCAACGACACACACCAGAGCACGAGCGATCCGCAGGCGCGGCTCTACAAGAAGGGCGACGGGCAGCCGGCGAAGCTCTGCTATCTGGGGCATGCGCTGATGGAGAACCGTCATGGGCTTGCGGTTGATGGCGGCATTACCCAGGCCACGGGCACAGGCGAGCGTGATGCCGCGCTCGCCATGTTGGACCGCAGACCGTCGCGGCGGCGCATCACACTGGGCGCCGACAAGGCCTATGACGTGCGCCAGTTCATCAAGGACCTGCGCGAGCGCAAGGTCACGCCGCACATCGCCGTCGACGGCCATCTGAGCAAAACCGGCAAGCCTCGCGTGACGGCGATCGATGACCGCACGAAGCGCCATCCGGGCTATGATGTCAGCCAGCGCTGCCGCAAGCGGATCGAGGAGGTGTTCGGTTGGATCAAGGCCTCGGCCGGCATGGCCAAGGTCAAGCTGCGAGGATGCGCCCGTGTGGGCGCGGCCTTCACCTTGAACCTGGCGGCCTACAATCTGATCCGCTTCAAACTGCTGGCAGCGCCGGCATGAGCCTCACCGGCCGTTGGCGGATCGTCGCGATGCCCGACTATGTCGAGGATTATCGCGACATGATGGAACCCGCCTACATTGAGTTCGCGGCCGATGGCTCCGGCGAATTCGCCTTCGGCTGCGTCACCGGGCAGATCTTCGGCGCGGGCGACGGCAACAATGTCGCCTTCTCCTGGCAGGGCAATGACGAAATGGACGAAGCCCAAGGCGATGGCTGGGCTGAAATCCAACCAGACAGCTCTATCACCGGACAAATCTGCTTCCATGGCGGCGACGAAGCTGATTTCGTCGCCCGCAAGTGGACTTCTTCAACAGCCTGCTAGATCAAGCTCCGAGCAATCTTATTCCAGATTACGAGCTGTGGATCGGGCGACGGGAGCCATGGCTGTTGAACCTGGAATGGGCCGAGCAGTTCGAGCACGATTGGAAGCCGAGGAAAAATTGAGGCCGCCAATGGAGAGGGCTTTGTCTGGTTCGGCCTGGGTAGCCCGATTCACCGGTCTGACATGCCTAACGGTCGTTACGGTGCTGCGCCGGTCATCATCGGATCCGTTTCAGCGCATCGGCGTCAAGCCCCCAACAAAGTTCCGCCGAGCGGAAACCAGCAGAGCCTTCTTCCAGGAACAACCGGCGATCAGACGGGTTGGGGGCAGCCAAACAGGGAGAGCAAAGATGGACTTGGCGAGCCACACAGCCGACATGCACGGCAGTTTGGCAATAGCAACAACGCATTCGAGAGTGGTCACGCCTGTCCAGTTTGCGCTTGACGGCCGCTAGTGGTCCGCCGCACGAACAAGACAACAGCAGCCGCCGTCCTGCTTGGCGCCGGGCTGTCTGGCCTGGCGCTGTACAACAGCGCTCGCGCCAGACGCGCGCTTTTCCCGCACGGGTCGGGGCGCTTTAGCGGGGTGGCGGGGGTGCGCCTGCACCTCCTTGAGCAGGGCAGCGGGACGCCGTTGATCCTGCTGCACGGAAACGGCTCGTCGGCCGAGGATTTCAAGACCAGCGGCATGCTCGACGAAGCGGCCGGCAAATACCGGGTGCTCGCCTTTGACCGGCCCGGCTTCGGCAGGAGCACGCGGCCGCGAGGCAAATGGTGGACGGCGGCCGCGCAAGCCGATCTCATTCATGCCGCCGCCGCGCAGCTTGGGATCGAAAGATATCTCGTTCTGGGCCATTCCTGGGGCGCGTCGGTGGCTCTCCAGCTCGCGCGCAGGCACCCAGCATCAGTTGCCGGAATCGTGCTTGTCTCAGGCTATTACTATCCGCCGCCGCGCCTGGGCCTCGCACTGGCGGCGCTGCCGGCCTTGCCTGTCGCCGGGGGTGTTTTCTGCCACACCTTGCTGCCGCTGCTTGTGCGGCTCACCTGGTCGCTTGCCATGGGCAAGATATTTCGCCCCGGCTTCATCTCCGCGGCGTTTGCTTCGTCGGCAAAGGACATCGCCAGCCGGCCCTCACAGCTGCGGTCGATCGCCGCCGAATCGGGATTGATGCTGGCCGCCGCACTGGCTGGCGGCCGCTTCACCCGCTACGATGATCTGTCGCTGCCTGTCGGCATTATCGCGGGGGCCGGCGACCGGTTGTTCGATGCGAAAGCCGAGGCTCTTAGGCTGCAATCCGAGATTCCTGGTTCCTTTGTCGATATCATCCCGCAGGCCGGCCACATGGTCCACCACACCGCACCGCTAGCTGTTCTCGCCATGGTCGGCAGGGTCGCTGCCGCGGCCAGCATGAAGTAGGCCGGCACTGGCGCATGATCCCGGCATGGGAATCCGGTTTTCGGAAGATCATGCGCAAAGCAATAGGTAGAACCCTGCCCCGATCCTATCGGGTAGCGAATGACATAACTTACGGCCACAACGCATTTCAGCGAACTGCATCGTGTGCATCCATCCCGGCCGGTGTCCGGTAACATCGAGGTCGGGGTCTGGCATCTTGGAGATTGGGCAGGGGAACGGCCCCAATTCGTGGCTCGCTTCTGTCTGCCTTTAAGGCCGCAAGCGTCTAGTCATCTGCATTGGGGCCGCGGGCTGTCAAGCACCCCGCATTACAAGGAGTTCACGCTCTGAGAAATGTAGACGTGTCGCACCATCCTTGGTGCAGCATGCCGGGCTTACTGCCTTTCGAGCGCTTGATGTAACCAAATCACCGGCTCGGCGTTTCGTTCAGCGTCGTGCAATGCCCACCCACTAACGCAACTTACAAGCACGAGCGAAGCCATTACCTCTGTCACGAGCATAGACTGGCAGTTTCATGAGTCGCAATTTTCTGGTGATTGAACCTGAGGAAGGCATTGCCGTGCTCAAGGGGCTTGCCTCCTCGGCGCGTATCTCGATGCTGAAACTGCTGCATGAGAAGGGGCCGATGAATGTCAACGAAATCGCCGCCGTGCTGTCGCTGCCGCAGTCGACCGTCTCGACCAACATCCAGGTGCTGGAGGATGCGGGGCTGATCCGCACCGAGAATCTGAAAGCGAAGAAAGGCAGTCAGAAAATCTGTTATCCGACGGCCGAAGAAGTGCTCGTCGTGTTCAAGAGCGAATATCGTGCGGTCAAGAACGACGCGATCGAAGTGTCGATGCCGATCGGGCTTTACACCGGCTTCGAGGTTACCGCGCCCTGCGGCCTTTGCTCGCCGGACGGCATCATCGGTCTGCTCGATGTTCCCAACACTTTCCTCGATCCGGACCGCATGAAAGCCGGTCTGCTATGGTTCACGCGCGGTTTTGTCGAATACCAGTTCCCCAACAATGCCAAGCTCGCCAATGCCGAGATCACCGAACTCGAAGTGGCGATAGAGCTGTCTTCGGAAGTGCCGGGCACCAGCGCCGATTGGCCTTCGGACATCACGCTGACGATCAATGGCGTCGATGTCGGTACCTGGACGTCGCCGGGGGATTTCGGCGACAAGCGCGGGGTCTTCACCCCCTCTTGGTGGAAGCTCAAGGGCTCGCAATACGGCAAGCTGAAGAACTGGCGAATTGCCAATGACGGCACCTATGTCGACGGCCTCAGGATTTCCGAAACCGGCCTCGCCGCACTCGACCTGAAGAACCATCATTCAATCCGTATCCGTATCGGCGTCAAGGACGACGCCAAGCGCCCCGGCGGCATCAACATTTTCGGCAAAGGCTTTGGGAATTACGATCAGGACATCCTGCTCAGGATCAAAACCGCCTGAGTCGACTGGCGGTGTTGCTGCGCGCAATTACAGTCCATTGCCAGATTTGCAGCTAGCAACGTCGTCTATGAGGCAACCAGCTTGCTTTCCAGGGTTCGCCCACTGGCTGCCTTTCGCCTGCTATCCTCAAATCACCGGTACAAAGCGATCCGTCCACCAACCGCCAGAGCGTTTCATCCTCCGTTCCGGCAAATGCCGGAACTTAAACATCTAGGCAACTCTCGAAAGTATGTGCCGATCCAGGTCGCACTTTGCTAACCCGAACCGCCAGCGATGGTTCGTCGCCTCACGCCTGCTCTGATAGAACAAGGTCAGTTGCCGGCCGTCGATCATCACGGTCGAATGGCCGTTCTCGCCGGGCTCGCCAGGGTCGAGAACGGGGCCGACCGACACATAGGGACCCTTGACGTAATCGGCGATGGCGAAGAAGACGCGCTGCCGGCTGCCACGCGGACCTTCGGGGAGGAAGCAGGTGGCGTTGAGAAGCACACGACCGTCCGGCAGCTCGACGATCTGGGCGCCTTCGATCCCCCATTCGTAGTCCGGATGCTCGCGTGCATTGTGATGCGGCACGTCGAGATGATCGAGTATCTTGCCGAGACGTTTCCATGGCCCAAACCAGGAATCGGATTGGCTGCGCGCCAGAAAGACATCCGGCTGAGGCACCCTGGTGAATTTGGGCATGCCTGAATAGACGATGTAGCGCTTCCCGCCGATGATTGCCGGATGGGGATCGTAGATGCCGTCCTCATCGGTGTCGGGCAGCGACAATATCGCCGGATTGAGCACCACCCAATGAAAGCCGTCATTGGAGACCGCATGCTCGCAACGTCCGCCGGACTTCATGAATTCGGTCTGGATGAACATATGGAAGACGCCGCACTCATGAATGACGCCGGGTGCCGCAACGCCCGATCCGGTAATCGGCAAGACGATCGGCTCGTGCTCTATCCAGGGTCCATAGAGATCCGGCGCCGTGGCGTGGAGTATTTTCCAGCTTTCGGTCGTGACCGTGCCGCTTGAGCCGAAGACGTGCCAGAGCGTGCCGTCGAAGACGGGACAGGGGTCCTTCAGGTCATCCACGACCTGGGGGTGAAACAACGGAAAGACGTTGGTTTCAAAGTCGATCTTCATTCGCCAACCATTCCTCGATTCCTCGCGGGCTCCATTCAAAATGAACCACCTGCGCGACTCACATGAAATCGATTTCGCAGGCGTATTTATAGCTCCGCCGATGAACGGTTGTTGAACGATCGAAGGATTTCAACCGTTCTGTGGCAAAGGGCCACATTTGGGGAGCCCGACCTGACGCGTGGGGTTTCATCATGCGGATTGAATGGGTTGCCGGCTCTCTGCTGCCATCGCAAGTGCAGCGCACAACTGGCCTCGCCCGAACAGTTTGCAGCTGTGGAACAACTTACTGGGATGGAAGTTATATGCACGGCTGCGAATTCATATCAAAGCTGCCTCGATTAACTTTTGTTAATCGAGGCATTTTCTAGCTATAGCGAAGGATAATTTACATGGAAATGGCGGCGGGCCGGCCCAAAGTACAAAAATCCACTGTACAATCGTCTATTTTAATTTGCTTTTCTCACCTTCGATGGAACTTTGTATATCAGAGACCACAACACATTCTGACCCTGGCGTCAAAACAGCAACCGCTAATTTACTTCGAAGAGCCGATCTTCGATGACAGGCGCCACCCTTCGATGCGGCTGAACGATGTTTCATCTACAATCAGAGTTGTGACGCCGCTGATCCCAGTTGGTACTTCCCCGACCAGGGCGGACGCGATCCAGCGCAGGTTCGTCGATCAGATCGCCGCCTCCACGCCGCATGACCGATTGACGGCCTGGTATTACACGCCCATGGCGCTACGTTTCAGCGATCATATCGCCTGTGACGTCTGCGTCTACGACTGCATGGATGAACTCTCCGCGTTCAAAGACGCTCCCACAGAGTTGACGCAGTTGGAAAAAGCGCTGTTGCAACGCGCCGATGTCGTCTTCACGGGCGGGCAGAGCCTCTACGAGGCCAAGCGCAGCTTGCATCGGGCGATCTTTCCCTTCCCGAGCAGCATCGACGTTGCCCATTTCCATCGGGCGAGAGAGCCAGGTGACGACCCGCTCGACCAGGCCGACATACCTCACCCGAGGGTGGGGTATTTCGGGGTCATGGATGAACGGCTCGACCTCGAACTGATCGCGCAGGCGGCTGCGGCAATGCCGGACGTGCATTTCGTCATGCTTGGCCCTGTCGTCAAGATTGATCCAGCGAGCCTTCCCACGGCAGGCAACCTGCATTGGCTGGGGGCCAAGTCCTATGCAGACCTCCCGAGCTATCTCAGGCATTGGAGTGCCGGCTGGATGCCGTTCGCGCTCAACGAAGCGACCCGCTACATCAGCCCGACCAAGACTCCCGAGTTCCTCGCGGCAGGACTGCCGGTGATTTCCACGGCGATCGTCGACGTCGTGCGTACCTACGGCGCCGAAGGCCTTGTCGAGATTGTCGACGCGGAGGATATCGAGGCCAAGCTTCGGTCCATCTTGGCGCGCCCACGCCATATTCTGGTGACAAAGGCCGACGCCTACCTTGCCAACATGTCCTGGGAGAAGACCTGGAACGCGATGTCGGCCCACATCCAGCGCGCCCATGCGATGAAGAGCATGGTGCCGTTCCTGAGGAGGGCGTGAGCGTGTTCGATTGGTTGATCGTCGGGGCCGGTTTTGCTGGCAGCGTACTGGCTGAGCGCATCGC
Source organism: Mesorhizobium sp. WSM4836 (assembly GCF_055811815.1). Lineage (NCBI taxonomy): Bacteria > Pseudomonadati > Pseudomonadota > Alphaproteobacteria > Hyphomicrobiales > Phyllobacteriaceae > Mesorhizobium > Mesorhizobium sp. WSM4836. The sequence goes on along the minus strand of NZ_JBVVQF010000023.1, from coordinate 71,337 downwards.
GTCACAACGCCAGGAAAGTGTTCTCATAATCGACCGCCGAAATCACGTCGGCGGCAATGCCTATGACTGCTACGATGAGGCGGGAATCCTGATTCACCGTTACGGGCCTCACATCTTCCACACCAACGCCCAATCGATTGTCGACTACCTGTCGCAATTCACTGAATGGCGGCCTTACGAACATCGGGTGCTGTCGCTCGTCGATGGAAAACTGCTGCCGATACCGATCAATCTCGACACAATAAACCGTCTCTACGGCCTTGAGTTGACATCCGAGCAGTTGCAGGACTTCTTCGCTTCCCGGCGCGAAACGGTGGAAGAAATCCGCACCGCCGAAGACGTCGTGGTGAGCACTGTAGGCAGAGAGCTCTACGAGAAATTCTTTCGCGGCTACACGAGGAAGCAGTGGGGTGTCGACCCTTCCCAGTTGAGCAAATCGGTGACAGCGCGAGTCCCGACCCGGACCGATCGGGACGATCGCTATTTTGGCGACAGCTTCCAGAACATGCCGGCAGGCGGGTATACGCGCATGTTCCAGCGCATGCTGGATAACCCCAAGATCAAGATCATGCTGCAGACCGACTATCGCGAAATTCGCGACAGAATTCCCTTCCAGCGGATGATTTACACCGGGCCGGTCGACGAGTATTTCGACTGGAAGCTTGGTCGCTTGCCATACCGCTCGCTGCGCTTTGAGCACATGACGCTTGATTGCGAGCAGTTCCAACCGGTCGCGGTCGTCAACTATCCGCAGACGGAACAATACACACGGATCACCGAGTACAAGCATCTGACCGGTCAACAGAGCCCGAAGACCAGCCTCACCTACGAATACCCCACGGACATCGGAGATCCTTATTACCCGGTACCGCGGGCCGAAAACGAGGCGTTGTACAAGCGCTATGAAGCCTTGGCCGCGGCCTGCCCGGAGGTCTGGTTTGTGGGACGTCTTGCAACATATCGCTACTACAATATGGATCAGGTCGTCGGTCAGGCATTGGCTACGTTCGGGCGCATTCAGACACGTCTGCCGGCAAACGGGATGCTCGTCACGCCGACGCAGCGTGAGGCGGCCGAGTGAATGATGCGCCGGGCTGACCCGCGGTCGGGTGACCCACGGCCATGTCTCTCGGCGAACAAGCGTGCACTGTTCTGATCAGCGAGGCTATGGCGCGCCTGCTTGTTGCTTTTCAAAGGCCACGAACAATTGGCGCTGGCGCTCCACCTCGTCGGCAAGTGGCTTGCGAAGAGCGCGCGAGCCGTCCGCATGAATGGTGGAGAACAAGCCGACTTCGGCGTGGCGCGAATTGTCCCAACCGGGGTAGGCTGTCACCGGGTAAAGGCATATACCCTGGATAGGTGCCCCGAGGCTGGTCGCGTCGCGCACTTCGTCGCAAACGTAGTGAAGCCAGGCCGGCCGACCGGATCCTTCGGCGCCGGTCTCGGCGATGAACATCGGCTTGTTGTATCGCTCGGCGACCTCGACCAGCATTTCCGAAAGTGCACGGTATTCGTGGTGCCCCATCGGTATCGTTGGGCCATTCAAGTACCATTGGTTGTGCGGATAGAAGTTGAGGCCGATGACGGCTACAACGTCCTCGCTGCCGCCCAACTCCGGCTCCACGCGCCCGATCAGCATGTCATACGCCTCGAATTGCCCCTGGCGAGCATTTTCGGCGCGCCGCCGCTCGGGGCGAGTACGGTCACGAGGAGCAATATGGATCAGCGGTTCAGCCCAGATGAACCTGCATCCGGGTTCGGCCTCCCGCATCGCCCTCACGCCGGCGACCGCAGCTTTGACAAGGTGTCGTTTGAACCATCCACGCTTGTTCGGCCCGACGCGGGGGAAATAGCCGACCTCCACCGCCCATGCAAAAAACGAAATCTCGTTGATCGGGCACACCAGGGGAGCCACGCCAGTAACGGAGCGATGAACCCGAACAGCTTCCGCAGCGAAACGGACGTAGGCGTCGATAAAGCCCGGGCCACCTTGGTCGATGTGGTCTGGCGAGCCATAGTGGAAGATATCCCAGATAATCTGCACCCCGGCCGCCTGGGCTGCTTCGATCGCCGACGTCCAACTCGACCAGTCGAAGACTCCGGGCGCTGTTTCAATCAGGTGCCAGCGCAAGCCGTCGCGGATCGTGCGAAGCTCAAGCTCGGCGCAACGGCGATAGTCGCCTTGTGCATGGATGTCATGTGATGTCGCGCGGATCAGATCAAGACGAGCCCCGTCAGCGCGCCGGTGGGAGGAACACTCGAAACCAGCCATGAAAAAACTGTCGAACCCGGAAGAGCCTGCTGTGGGCCGACGAGCGGTATTCTCGTTCATACAACCATCCCGTCGCCCAGGGTGGGCGCAAGCAATCGTACGCGGCAATCGCCCATTGTCAGTTCCGGTCGCCTAGTCGGAACCGGTCGGCCACCGCCACGTCGACGGCGCGGCGGCTGCGGCGTATGTGTGCCTGGATACAACCAAGCTCCAATCCGTCTGTCCGGGGCCGCGGTGGCGTCGATTCGATCCGAGGTTATGCCGCCTGTTGCATCGCCCGTTCGTTGACCCCTGTTTCGCCCAGTAAAGTGAGCGCCTCATCGGTTGCTTTTTCTTCCTTGAGCGTCTGTTCGAGTAGCGGGACGGCGTCTTTCAGACCAAGTAACCCGGCCCATGTGACAAGAGTCCCGTAGCGCGCTATTTCATAGTGTTCGACGGACTGGGCTGCAGCCACGAGACCCGCGTCCAATGCCGGGGCCTCCTCGAATTCCTCCAAGATCTCCTGTCCTTCTTCGATGATGCCGTCGATCGCCGGGCACGTCTTCCCTTGGGCTCTCTTGCCAAATGCGTCAAAAACTTGCTGCAGGCGCTCGATTTGACCTTCGGTCTCGTCACGATGTTTTTCGAACGCCGCCTTCAGCTCTTCTGACTCCGCGCCCTTTGCCATTTTCCGGAGCGCGGTCAGAATCTTGCGTTCAGCGTAGTAAATGTCTTTCAGCCCATCATGGAAAAGGTCTTCCAAACCCTTGGAGCCGCCCTGAGAGCCTTTCTTCGTCGCCATTGTCATCTCCTATTTCACTTGTATCGACGCATGCATGGTCTAACTGGCCCAGTCTCTTGTTGTTCCTTCGCCACGGCTCTGCGGCAGCCAACAGGTCGAGCGACGGTCGGTTGACCGCTGACTTCAACCCGCCGCGTCACAGCGACCGCTTGAGCATCTCGGCTGCGCTCCGGATGAGGATCGTCTGCCTGAAGGGTTGCTGTCATGGTGTCGAAAGCTGACAAGCTTAGGAACTTTGGTCGAGATCTCTAAGAGACCAGCCGTTCAATCTCCTGATGCGCGCTAGGAGAATTGCCAAGTCATACGGCTTGGCGAGAGGGCCATCCTGGCAGAGGTCACCGGCTGCTTTGGCGGTTCGCTCCACGGCCGATGACAGCACCACCTTGATGTCTTCTCTATTCTGCCGAACCCACGCGGCAAGCTGATACCCATTCGTCCCGCCTGGCAGGTCAACGTCCGATAAAATGGTATCAACGTAGAAGCCGGAATGCCCCACCGCCTCTTGGGCAGCAAGGGCATCTTTTGCCTCGATAACTCGGTAGCCACAATGCCGAAGGTAGTCCGCCGTGGCCGAACGAGTGGTCACGTCAGCACTAACTACCAAAATCGTGTCGGGCTTTGACCCATGACGATTTTCCATTCAGCTGGAACGGTCAACCATCTTTCCTGTTCCCGACCACTTCTTCCAAATTGCATGCCCCGTACAGACTTCGTCCGGGTGCGTGGGAAGGTGCCATCCTGCCTCTTGGAGAGACGAAGAACGGGCTGAGAGACAATCACAAAAAATACGCCGCATCCAAGGGACGGCGTCAGGAAGAGAGTGGCCGGTCGCGCAAGTTCGGGTAAGTGGAGTGAAAGTCGGTAGATGCGCAGATCTGCGCGACAGCTGAGCGAACGATCATTCAGCGCGCGACGCTGTGACATATGACACGCCAGCAACTAGCATGCCCTGGCATTCGGTGGGCTGCCAGGCGCGTTTGTCTTAGTCCCTTAACGAATGTGAATGCATACGCCACAAACCTCAGCATAGTGGCCTGGAAGAGCAGATGTGGAGGCGCAAGGTGCGACAGCTTGAAGATCTAGTGGAACACTATGTCGGCGTACGCAGCCGGCGTGATAGAGTCATGTCGACAGGGCTCGCCTTGAGAGCGCTAAGGCAGGTCGTTGGGGTGGCATCAATCTCAGACCGGGAGCTTGCGAACATGGTCGCCGACCGTGCGGTCAGGCATGGTCTCGCCGTGGACTTTGATCATATCCGGCAAGACTGATTCTGGCCTTCTTGGACCGCTACTAGGGCCATTGCGGGTCGTGCTTTGACCCGCAATCGGGCTCGCCACTAGTCTAGTTAACCTGGTGCGTGCGCGGAACGAATGGAACCGATCAGGCTTCGTAGAACCTCCAGCTGTGCAGTGCCCGTTGTGGTTGGCGGCCTGAAGATCAAGCGGCCTCGCCGAAATTCGAACCCGTTCACCCCTTAAGGTTCTGACAGACCGACGCGGAGGGTTTTGTGCGAAAGGTGATCGCAATCGCTTCGGGTCCTACGTTGGCCTGACTCAGACCCAACTCCGCTGCATCTATTCGCAGCCGGGTTGCTTCCAGCAGCGTCGCCACTTCGCTCGGCATGTCTCCAAAGCGGTCCTCCACTTCGTCGGCAAATGCGTTGAGATCCGAATGCGTGCTCATACCGAACAACCGCGAATAGAGGCTGAGGCGTATGGCTGGCTCCGGCACATAGCTTCCTGGGAATGACCCTCCGGCCCCCAAATTGATGTCCGGCAGTTGCCGGTCAGACCGGGTGCCGCCACGAGCAATTGATGAGGCACGCTCGAGCAATCGTTGGTAGAGTCCTACGCCGATCCGCTTTATGTGGCCGGCCTGTTCTTCGCCGAAAAGGTCGCCTGCGCCGCGCGAGGTCCCTTTGGCTGATAGTCAGGCCAGAGCCAAGCTGGTCGAGCGCCGCAAGAGCCGAAAGCCGGCTCCTGGTGGCTTCAGCTAATTCCTTGCCGGGCTCGGACAACAGAAACGCAAAGCCCTGCAGTCTGCCTCTGCGTACGCGCCCTCGAAGCTGGTGGAGCTGTGCAAGTCCGAAACGGTCCGCCCGCCAAACCAGAATGGTGTTGGCCTGCGGTATATCAAGTCCGCTTTCGATGATGTCGGTGGCCAGCAAAATGTCACCTTCGCCAGCGGCGAAGCGAACCACGATCTCGTCCAACTCACGCGCTTTCATTTCGCCATGCGCGATCTTCACCAAGAGCTGCGGAACCAGCCTGCCCAGTTGTCTGAAGACAGTCTCGATGTCATCTATCCGTGGAACCACAAAGAAGCTTTGTCCCCCGCGACGGTATTCACGTAACACAGCAGCCTTGGCCGAACCGGCATCGAAAGGAGCCAAGATGGTGCGAACCGGACGCCGCTTGGCAGGCGGTGTATTCAGAACACTGACTTCCTGCACGCCCGCCATCGCCAATTGAAGCGTGCGGGGTATCGGAGTAGCGCTCATGGTCAAGGTGTGGAGGCATGGCGCCAGGCCTCGCAGTGATTGCTTCAGCTTGGCCCCGAACCGATGCTCTTCGTCAATTATGAGCAGCCCGAGATTGGTAAAGGCCACCCCGTTGGCCGCAACAGCGTGGGTCCCGACCACGACTGCAATGTTACCGCTTCTCAGACCGTCCTTGACTTTTCTTGTCTCTGTCGACCGGATTACCCTGGACAGGTGAGCAACCTCGATGTTGAACCCTGCGAAACGACGGCAGAACGTCTCGTAGTGCTGGCGCGCGAGCACCGTGGTGGGCGCAACGATAGCAACCTGCTTGCCGCAGAATGCTGCGGCAGCACACGCCCGAAGCGCCACCTGCGTCTTTCCAAAGCCGACATCCCCACAGACCAGCCGGTTCATCGTCTTCCCCGACGACAGGTCGTTCATTACGGCTCGGAATGCGGCGGTCTGGTCGAGGGTCTCGGCGTACGGAAATCGCGCCGCGAAGCGCAGTCGGCACGCGACGGCTTGATCATTTCGGCTGACTGGCGGGACCTGGCCTTCGCCCTGGCAACCAGCCGGTTGGCCAACTTCTCGATCTCCCGGGCCACAGACTGGCGCCGCTTGTTCCAACCTTCACTGTCTAGTCGGTCCAAGGCTACTGCATCTGGCTCGGATCCGTAGCGCCATATGCGGCCGAACTCCTCCACTGGAACAAGCAAGGAAGCGCCACCATCATATTCAAGCTTCACGACATCCTGTTGCAGGCCAGCCACTTCAATTTGTTGGATGGCGGCAAGGACGCCCAGGCCGTGGTCTTCATGGACAACTAGATCGCCGACCCGCAGGTCGGGTTCGACTATGCCGCTGCGGGACCCTGCGTTTGCAGTCCATGACGGACCGAATATGTCCGCTGCCGCAACAACCGCAATTCGGGACAGCGGGTCGACAAACCCCTCCGTAAGATCGAACTCCGCCTTGAGAAGAGAGCCTCTTTTGACCGAGAGGATTTGCGGCCAGTCGGCGACTGGCTCCATCTTGTGACCGAGCTGACGGTCGATCAGCCGGTCTGCTCGGCGCAGTTCCGAAGCTTCGCCTGTCACCACCACACTAAACCCCAAACTTGCGCGTGCCGCGGCGAACTCGGCGAATTCGCGCCCAGCTCGCGGCAGGTGGTAGAATTTGGGAATTCGACCATCCGGGAGAGTAAGTCTCAAGCACTGGCGATCCCGCAGCGCGTTATCCCACTCTTCGCGCGACAAATAAAATCGTTTCGCGGCCAACCCCGCCGTCGCTGATACTTGGTGTCTGCCGCGCCACGCATCCTCAATGAGGTCCAACACGCGAGCAAGCCCGATTTCTTCCAGTCCAGCCAGGAAGCAGACGGAGGCTGTCGACGCGACATCGAAAAGCGCGGCAAGTCGGAATAGAGCGAGACCAGCCGTTCCTCCATGGGGATCGTGCGCATAGCTGCGCGGTCGAACTCGTTGCCGGCTTGCACCATGAGCTCCGATGCCGGGCCAACCACGACACTGTGCAGAGATCGCTCGCTTCGTTGAGTGATTGGGTCATATGTCTTGAGTTCAGAGATGGCGCGGTCAGAACCCAGCATAACATGTACTGGGTGGTCACGGTCGGCAGGGAAAATGTCGGCAAGATCGCCGCGGACGGGTATCTCGCCTGGTTCATCGACTCGATCGTCGACAACATAGCCTGTTCTCTCAGCGAACACCCGAAGTGCCCCCAGGTCCATCTTCTGTCCGGTCTGCAGGGTGGCGAAACTCTGGCCGATTAGCGAGGGGGGAGGTACCCGCTGCAGGGCAGATTCGACCGAAGTAACTGTGATGCGGGGACCTTTTGGAGGGGCCGCAACAGCTTGCAGGACGCTGACCCGCCGCCCCATGGTGGCGCGAGTGGGCCACACCCTGTCGAAAGGCATGCAATCCCAAGGGGGCATAAACAGGATGTCAGCTCCTGGGAGGAAGTGGCGCAATGCCTGCGTGATGTCAGCGGCATCGCGTTCGCAACTCGCGACGTGGAAAATTTCCCCGTCTCGATCGGTTTCCAAAACACTGATCAGTGCCGCAGCGACCGCGGCAGCTGGCGGTGCGTCGCCCTCTCCTCCTGTTGCGAGTTCGCGCTCTTTCGCAGAAGCGCGCTCAAATTGCTCGAGGTGTTCACCTTCTCCGGCATTTGAGGTCTTTCTATCCAAGTCTCACCTTCCCATCCCGGGACAGAACGGCCGCAACGTGCGCGCGTTCTCGTGGGAGGACCTAGGGCAACACTAGTTCCAATGAGTATCCGTCACCGCAACCCCTCATGGCCGGCGCTCAATAGTCAGGCGTTGCCGGCCATTGTTGTAGCCAATCGCCCATCGCGCACGTAATCGCGTCTTTCTGTCAGCTCCTGTGCTGATTTTTCGCCCAGAATCTCTAGCACGCCTGCCCGTGCGCGACTGAGCCGGCTTTTGACCGTTCCAACGGCGCAACCGCATATCACGGCAGTCTCTTCGTAGCTGACACCAAGCACCCCCACCAGCATCAGCACTTCGCTCTGAGATTTTGGCAAGCTTTGAATGGCCCGGTGGACCTCCTTGCTTTGCATCGACCATTCCTGTGCAGGCTGCGAAACGGGTGCAAGCGAGGCGCAGTCAACGATACCTGGTGCTTCCCTCGTGGCAGCCCTGACGCGCGTATAGTAGGTGTTGCGCATGATAGTGAAGAGCCATGACTTCATTCGCGTTCCGGGCTCGAACTTGTCGATGTTGGCCAGCCCTTTCGTCAACGTTTCCTGCACCAGATCGTCTGCATCTTCCCGGACCTGGCAAAAAGCGCGCGCGAAAGCGCGCAGTGCGGGAATGAACTCGACGATGGAAATTTCACCAGCGGCCTGCTGAGCCAAGGTATCGCCCCTGTGTGACAAAATCGGCCTCCCTCAGAGCCTTGGTTGGGCTCTGTTGAACAACTCAAAAAACAGGCTTCGCGAAGTGATTGCGACTGGGCCTGATCCAGGCACCTACAGGCACCTCCCGCCACCTTGCCCTGGGGCACGGGCACAAGCATTCACATTCGTTAACCCGGAGTTTGTCTGTCTTGCAGGCCGGCCACATTGTAGCAGTCGTATCCATTGCCGCCGACATGACGGCGCCTGTAGTGGGACCGGCGGCAAGAACGACGTACCGAACGAACCAATCGCCCGCCTCAATTGCCATGCCGAGAGCAGCAAAACGACTGTTCCAAACTCATCCCGAAGCGCTGAGTTCAAGCTTTTCGATTTTGAGAATCAAGCTGAGCCTCAGGATCTTTCGCCCGCTCTCGTCACGAATATCCACCAACAGCTGTTGCTGCTCCGAGCCTCCCAGTGTTTCCCGTGCCAAGTCTACCAGACCGTCGACAGCTGCCTGGCGGGCTGCCGCGATCCCTTCGCATTCCAGGCCCATGTCGTCTTCAACGAGATGCTCGGCATCGCCGCTGTCAAAGAAATATCGTCGCATGCGATCGGCATCCTCATCAAAAGCTAGGCAACGTCCCTTTGGTGCAGGTACCTCGGATCGAAGTCTCCTGCTCGGACCAGGCGGGGCCAGTCGAGAGCGCGCAGCCTTGTACCTGAGCTGGCAATCAGGCCGTCGCCGCGCAGTTCCTGGAGGGTGCGGTTCACGTGAACTGTCGATAAGCCGAGAGCATCGCCAAGAGCGGCCTGCGTGATCGGGAGATCCGCTACGTGGTCCTCGATGCGTCCGACGGACCGCAAACGCACGATAAGCTCGCATAGGATGTGGGCCGTGCGGGCATAGGCCTCGCGTCGCCCGACATTGGTGACCCATTCCCGGTAGATGGAGGCGTCGATGAGGGTCGATCGCCAGAACGCCGTCGCGATACGCGGATGCTGTTCGCAAATTGGGCGAAGGACGCTATGACGGATGAAGCCTAATCTGCTTGGCATCAGGCTCGAGAAGCTGCAATCCATCACAGAAAGATGCAGGCCATGCAGATCGGGAATATCGCCTGCGACAAAGAAGCTGGTGATCTGCCGTCTTCCCTGACCAGTATACTTGGACGAACACACCAGGCCGTCCAGAACCACAAACGAATTTGTGGGGCTATCGCCTTCCGATACGATATCCTGATTGGCTGCAACATCCTTTTCCTGAGTCGGCATGCCCCGCAGGACCGCGGCGTCATCGTCGCTGATATCAGCAATTCTTCGAATTTTGCGGATGAGCACGTCTGAAGACAAAACTGGAGACAAGACTTGTGGACCTACTTTGGTTGTTATCGCAAGTTTGCACTTATATGTTCAAGTGCTCTCCGGCGACTGCGAGCGCTCGAGACAACAATTGGCGATGGACATCCTCTATTCCGATCCGGGAGCAGCACGTCTGCTGGAAGGCGATCGGTTGCAAAGAAACCGGTGCATCCAAATCACCTGCTGCCGATTTTTAGGAATCCAAAATACATGGCTTACGAACGCCTCCGGTCTGCCATCGTTGCTGTACGAATTTAACTATCGGCCTCCTTCCGAGCAAAGAGGAACCTTTGCAGCTACTAGGTGCTGGGGGGCCCCAGCACCTATCAGCCTCACCGACATGAGCGGCGTCGTGAGCAGTTTGTAGAGGAGGCTCTTGTCCAGCGGCTTGCGGCCTTCTGGAACCATCAAAACTGACAATCGTTACGCTGTTCACCAACGTATATGAGGGGCAACGTGAACGAAGATGACGCCTCACCATTAGCGACCGGGGTGGAAGGCCTCGACTATGTTTTGCGCGGGGGTTATGCCAAATTTCGGTCACACCTCGTTGAGGGAAGGCCTGGTTCGGGCAAGACCACGCTCGGGCTTCAGTTCCTTATCAAGGGGGCCTCGCAAGGCGAAAAATGCCTCTATATTACGCTATCCGAAAGCAAGCGCGAACTCGTATCCGTGGCAAGCAGGCACGGCTGGACTCTGGACGGGATAGAAATTCTGGAACTCGTTCCTCCAGAACTCAGCCTTGATCCCTCCCAGTTGCAGACGCTCGTGCATTCTTCTGACCTGGAACTCGGGGAGACCGTGCAGGCGGCCTTGGCTGAGATCGACCGTATTAAGCCAGAGCGCGTCGTATTCGATTCGCTTTCCGAAATCCGGCTGCTCTCGCAGGGCTCACTACGCTACCGCAGGCAGGTCCTGGCGCTGAAAAGCTTCTTTCTGCTCAACCACGCGACGGTGTTGTTACTCGACGACCTCACGGCCGAGCAGGATGACCTCAACCTGCATTCGATCAGCCATGGCGTCATCCGCATGGAGCAATTGACTCCGATCTATGGTGGCGAGCGGCGGCGCCTGCGGGTGATAAAGATGCGTGGGGTGCAAATACGTGGCGGTTACCACGACTTCGTTATCCGGCCGGGCGGAGTCACGGTCTTTCCGCGACTGGTCGCCGCCGAGCACCCTGAAGCCGAGCACGGCTCGCCGGCCTTAAGCGGAAATGCCGTGGACACTCTGGTCGGCGGCGGCCTCGATCGGGGTACAAGCACGCTCTTGATCGGCCCTTCGGGTGTGGGGAAGTCCACCATAGCCTGCTCCTACTGTCATGCAGGGCTGCGGCGCGGTGAGCGCGTGCTGGTTCTGCTCTTCGATGAAACTGATCGCATTTTCCTGGGACGTGCAGCTGGACTCGGTATGGATCTCAAGCCCTTCCTCCAAGACGGAATGCTCCTGCTCGAACAGATCGACCCGGCGGACCTTTCACCCGGCGAATTGTCCTCAAAGATCCAGATCGCAGTCGAGCGGTTTGATGCCCGGATCGTAGTGATCGACAGCCTCACGGGATATCTGAATTCGATGTCCCAAGAGCAGCACCTTGTGCTGCAGATGCATGAAATTCTCACCTACCTCAACCAGAAGGGCATCGTCACGATCCTGCTGCTCGCCAATCACGGGCTGATCGGCCAGACGGCGGCGCCAATCGACATGACCTATCTGTCTGATGCAGTGATGTTGCTGAGGTTTTTCGAAAGTGGCGGTCGCATTCGACGAGCGATTTCGGTAGTGAAGAGGCGGGTTGGTCCTCATGAGGACACTATCCGTGAATTCATGGTCAGCAGCCAGGGCATAGCTGTCGGCGAGCCGCTCGACCAATTCAGGGGGATACTTACAGGCGTGCCCTTTTTTGAGGGAAAACAAAGCGATCTGCTCGCTGACAAGAAGCCATGACGCCGAACGAACCCGTCGTACTTGTGCTCGCTCCGGTTGGTCGAGACGCTCAGCTAGCCGTCTCGATTCTGGCAAAACACGGGATCGGCACACGCATCTGTGCAAATCTGGATGAGGTTTTGCGGCTTCTCGACAGCGCACACTGCCTCGTCGTGGCCGAAGAAGCACTCATCAATTCCGACCGGAGCCAATTCGCCGCCTGGCTGCGCAACCAACCTGCATGGTCCGATTTTCCAGTGGTTCTTCTGGTCATGCGGGGAACGGAGTTCGACAAGCGTCTTGCGTTTCTAGATCGGTATCTCATCGTTCTCGAAAGGCCTTTCCTGGCCTCAAGCCTGGCCAATTCGGTGAGGTCGGCGTTGCGTGCGCGTGCACGCCAACTCGAGGTCAAGTCCCATCTTGAACAGAAACAGCAGGTCGCAGACCGTCAAAAGCTCTTGATCCGCGAGCTTCATCACCGGGTCAAAAACACCCTGGCCAACGTGCGAGCGATGATGGGAGCGACGGCCAGGTCCAGCGATAGCGTTGACAGCTTCGTGCGTGATTTCTCGGCAAGAATCGTGTCGCTTGCCGATACGCACTCAATGCTTACAGACGACTATTGGCAAACGGCCTCTTTACAGAAGTTGCTTGAGTCAGAACTGAGCCACTACGAGATCCATAGCGAGCCGCGAATATCACTGCATGGTCCGAATGTGGCCCTCGTCGCTGACATTGCGATACCTGTCGGCATGGCGTTTCATGAACTTGCCTCCAACTCAGCAAAATTCGGCGCCCTGTCGTGCCCGCAAGGCCGCCTTGAAGTGCGATGGTGGATACCCGATTCCGCAGGTGAGCAGGTCCTGCATCTCGATTGGCAGGAGCAAGACGGCCCCATTGTACAGCCGCCGAGTCGACGAGGCTATGGAACGACATTGCTGGAAAGGGTGGTTACAGTCCAATGCAATGCAAAGATCGAACTGCATTACAATCCTGACGGCCTGCGTTTCACTATGGCCTTGCCATTACGCGATACGAGGCTCGTGCCAGCGTACTCCTGAGACCCGCCGGACGCGACGAACTAGCCTGTGGCCGCAGCCGAAACGACTAATCAAAGCGCTGGCTCCGCGACTTTCTTCAGCGATTCGAGGGTACGCCACGATGCAGGTTGCGAGTTGGGGTCGCTATTCGGGCTCCTCAGGCCGCCCGGCGCCTGGCGGCACTACCTGGCCCACGCGCTGTCGAAGATACGTGAGCTGGTCGGGCCCCCCGTGACGTTGGGACAAACGCCGCTGCTAAGCCGACCTTTTGAGCTCCGCGACCTGAACGCCCAGCCGGAACGCCTGACCGTCTGCAAACGAGCGCGCGTAGCTCTCAGCTGTGAAAGGGACCGTGGTAGTCGTACCATTGACCGTCACGCGAACCGACCATTCTCTGGCCCTCACGATTTCAACGGCATGTTGCTCATGCGCAGCCATGCATTCCTCCCAGAATGGTACGTTGAGGAAGGGGAGGATAGCGTCGCAAAACTCGTTTGCATGCAAATATTCCGACACCGCAAGGTCGAAATGTCAAAACAGCGCACAGCTGCGGCACCCGCAGCGCTTGGGGAACCGGGCCGTCCCGATCACGTTGTGTCGGGCAACCTGGGTTACTCATGCAACAACTTCTCCAAGAATTCGGCCATCCGACATACGTACCGTTTCCGGTCATTGCGGCGAGGCTTCTACTGGCGTCGATCTTCGGTGCTGCGATCGGTTTCGAACGGGAATGGCGAAATCGGCCTGCAGGGCTTCGCACGCATATTTTGGTCTGCGTGGCAGCGGCTACGTTCGGCATTCTGACGATTGAAATCGTTCACGCGCCCATGTTTCTACAGGACTCCGTGAAGGTCGATCCGATTCGCGTCGTCGAAGCGGTCACCGCTGGCGTTGCCTTCCTTGCTGCCGGATCGATTTTGTTTCGAGAGGCGAGATCCACGGGCTGACGACCGGTGCGGGCATGTGGCTGTCTGGCGCAATTGGCGTGGCGTGCGGGCTTGGTCTGTGGCAGGTGGCGGCGCTCGGCACGCTTTTGGTGCTCGTCGCTGCAGGCCTTCTTTATAGTTTTGCAGCCAAGTCCGGCGTTGGCGAAAACACCCTGCAACGAAAGCCAATGTCGGGAGAGGATGTGTCCAAGCGGCGCAAAAGCTGAGGACAAAGGCGGATACATAGGTAGCCGCGCCGCCCAAGCTCAGAGCTAATAGTGCAGGTGCCGTGCAAGATGCATTGACCTCGGGGCGCAACGCCGATCCCATTGGGAACCAGCACAACGGCTCCAAAGCTACCCAAAAGGTTGGGTCCGGCCGACGAAACACGCGGCGCTCGGCACATCCGCTCTCGGGCAGCACGCGCAATGGGCGGGCTGGTAAGCCACGTCCCAGCTGTTCTCCCACGGGATGACGGCGTGATACCGCCAAAAGCGATAAGGTAAGGCATCGGAGTTGATGCCGTTGTGGCGGGCGCGAATGCCACCCTCCACAATGGGGGATGGAACAAGTTTATGTTCCGTTCTCACGAGTCAAGTTGTGGATTGTTCGATCCGTACCGAGCGAAATGCATTGTCATTTTTAAATGACTCCTTGGGCCGGCGGAGTCATTGTCCGCTGTCGTTCCATTCACCTGTCGCCAGCTGAGGAGGCCCCAGATGATTGATCGCATGAACATTGACCCAGCCCTTTACCCGACCGACTTGGAAGCCCTGAAATCCGTTTTCATCCAGATATGTGGGGAAGTGCATGTCGAGCCCGGCTCACCGGCAGCTGAGAAACTCGCAGCCGATCTTGTCCGGCTTTTCCAGAATGGCATGACCGATGAGACGATGCTGCTCATCGCGGCTCGGGCGCGTTTTCAGGCGGTCAAGCATGCAGGCTGACCTACTTCGGTGGTTGCACTTGGTGGAGGGCAAACCACGGCCACCGGCCCCCATCGGATCAGCCTTCGCGCCTTGGCCGATGTTGTCGAGGTTCGGCACCATGACCTGCAGCCCGGCGGTGTATTGAGCACAGTTAAACGCAGAGAAAATCGCCAACCAGGAGGCGCACCGGGTGCAGAGCCTGTCTAATCGTAGGAGGTGACCGCCACGGGAGCGAAGGCCGTGCCTGTCCTCTGAACCATGGTACTGAACGATTGGGCCTGTCAGCAATGCGTGAGCGCACAGTCTCGCGATGCTTCACCGGCTTCCGTCCGGCTGGGGGCCTATTGCGCAATATGCCGGCAGAATCCACAGACAGCTTCGCCCGTCGCACTTGCGAAATCCCCTTATCCTGAGCAATGCTCCACCCTAGGCAGGGGCTGGGGAATGACACTACAAGCAGTCGCATTGGTGGTGACATTGGTCGCCGCAACGCTCAACAATGATTTGCCTCCAAACGCCGTTGAAGGTGTGTGGATAAACGCTGACACCATGATCGCCGAAAGCCGGAAGATGAAAGCAAAGGGGATGATGCCGGCGTCTCTTGACTGCCGAATCGATAGCCTCTCCGGAACCGCAGCGGTTTACTCGATGAAAATCGTCTGGGTGCCAAACGAAGCCGGCATTCTATGGCGCTTCGGAGTAGGCACGGCCGAAGAAAACGCCAAGGCAGAAGAAGGAAATCGGGCATCAGGTATTCGCGAAGTGTGGTCGAAACAATTGATTGACAAGGCTTCGGACTGGCACGCCTCGTGTGTGCTTTGGGAAGGTCCGAGTCGTAGATGACGATGCCCGGATGACTTATGCAGGGCGTAGCTATTCGGATCACTTCGGGGCTTACGCGAGGCGTTGAACAGGTCCAGTGAGGCCGGTCCGCGTCAGCGGTCGGAAGTTTAGACGAGCGTAAAGGTCGGACCCAACGCCAGCTCGTCTAGGGGATCGGCGACAGCAAAGCGCCTGCCATATCCCCGCTCGGTGCCCTCGGCGAACGACACTCGTGAATGATGGTTCGGAACGGTTGGCCCCGTCGGAGGTTACCTCAGTCCAACGGAGAGGAGACTCCAAAATGGACCACACCAATCACGTACGGCTTTCGAGTTCTGAATTGCGCGCTGACGTTGTTGAGGGAGCGACTATCTACGGTCGCGACGATGAGGAAATCAGTTCAGTCGACCACATCCATGGAACGGGTGAGCATGCGCAAGTCGTCTTCGATGTTGGTGGTTTCCTCGGCATAGGCTCAAAGCGCGTGGCCTTATATGCAACACAGCTCGATTTTATGCGGGACGAAGACGGCACCGTGCATGCCATCACACAAATGACCACCGAGCAGCTGAAGGCCCTGCCAGAGCATTTTGACTAAAATCAGGCTTCGGCGATTCTCGACCGTCAGATATTGTCAAGCGTGAAGGTCGATCCGAGTGCGAGCTCGTTGAGAGCGTCGACGAAGGCATCAACCTGTTCGTCAAATTGTCCATTCGGCAACGAACAGACTTTCTGCAGCTGGCGGATGATTATTTGCGAGCGCAGGTCTGCACCTGCATCTATTCGCGCGCCTAAACGTTTGCCGTCGAGGAAGATGCGACGGACTGCTGTTATGTCGAAGAACAAAGCCGAGGATTCCGACAAAAACCAAGTGCAACTGGAGCGGCGGGCTGGACAGGAGGGCCGCGGACGCGATGCCGAACGGCCATCGCAGATTTCCGGCCGCGGCTGGAGGGACGTGCTGTGGCGGGTGTCGGCTGAGGTAATGGAGGACCGTGTCACGCTGATTGCGGCCGGAGCCACGTTCTATCTGCTTCTTGCCCTGTTTCCAGCGCTTGCCGCCTTCGTGTCCATCTACGGCTTCGTCGCCGATCCTCACACCATCGCCGAGCACATTTCATTCCTTGGCGGCATACTGCCTTCGGGTGGTTTGGAGCTTATCAGATCGCAACTTAACTCATTGGCTGCTCAGAGCACCGGCGCGCTCAGCTTTGGCTTTATCTTCGGTCTTGCCGTCGCACTGTGGAGCGCCAACAGCGGCATCAAAACGCTGTTCGAAGCGATGAACATCGCCTACGAGGAGACTGAAAAGCGCGGCTTATCGTACCCGCAATGCTTGCGCTGCTGAACCTGGGCGGCTGGACCGAAAGCCTTGTGCGGATCTTGCGGTGGCCGGTTTTGCTGATCATGGTCGGAATCGGAATTACGCTGATCTATCGCTACGGCCCTAGCCGCGAAAAGGCGAAGTGGCGATGGGCCACATGGGGGGCCTTCCTCTCGGCTGTAGTATGGATCGCGGTCTCGGTGGGTTTCTCCTTTTATCTTGAAAACTTCGCGAACTACAACGCGACCTACGGAGCCCTGGGGGCGGTCATCGGCTTGATGATGTGGACCTGGATTTCCATGATTATCCTGATTATAGGTGCGGAGCTAAATGCTGGAGCATCAGACGGTCAAGGACACCACCACAGGTGCGCAGCAGCCGATGGGTGCGCGAGGTGCCACGGTCGCGGACACGCTGGGGAGATCGGCCGATGCCGCCGACAAGCAGTCACGTTTGGACGAGCGCAAACCGTAGCACCTTACTGTACATCTGCCGCAACCTCGCTTGCGCCAATAACGTGTTAGGGGCACGACCCGGACACGTCCATCCTTGTATCTAGGTCGTAGATCTGAAGCCAGAATGCGATGGAACGCCGGATGCTGCGTGAGCGCCTGTCACCCGCCGGAACATTTGGCTGTGTGTTCTTCAAGACTTCAAGACTGTTGCCGCGCGTACGGTACCCCTGTGCGATTGGGGAATCGGCACTGGCCTTCCAAAGTCCGCTTCCAGACCTCGCTTCCCGAAGTCAGTTGCGGCCAGCCTTGAGCGCACGTGCGAGGAGCCGGGTGTCATTTAGCTGGACCACGCACGTCTCGAACGCTTTGGTCGGGCCGCGCCAGCGCAGCTCTTCGACATTCTCAAACAGCCGAGCGTCCGTACGCAGCGTCGCGAGTTTTTTGAACAAAAGCGCGAGCTCTCTACGCTTGCCGAGGGCTTCAAGCGGAAAGCTTTCAAGAGGGCCATACCGGCCAAGCAGCCGGGCGGCCGAGACCAGGCCGATGCCTTCGAGACCCGGATAGCCATCCGCGGCATCACCGACGAGCGCCAGGAAATCTGGAATCAGGGCCGGCTCAACTCCGAACTTCTCGCGTACGCCGGCGGCATCGCGAATCTTCTGCGTCCTGCGGTCTACCTGGACCACATGGTCACCACGCACACACTGTGCGAGATCCTTATCCGGCGTCCAGATGCACACCTTCTGGACGCGCTCATCGGCAGCCGCGCCGTGTGCCGCGGAGGCCAGCGCGTCGTCGGCTTCCAGCTCGATCATCGGCCAGACTGCCAGTCCCATCGCCACCAGGGTTTCCTCGAGGGAATGAAACTGCGCGAGCAATGCCGGCTCGATGCCATCCCCGGTCTTGTAGCCGGGCCAGAGCTGATTTCTGAACGATTCGATTACATGATCGGTAGCCACCCCAATGTGTGTGGCGCCATTCTCGATCATCTCCAGCACTGTGTTCAGCACGCCAACGACTGCGCCAAACGGCTTGTCTTGCCCGTTGTTGAACCGGCGTTGGCCATAGAAGTGGCGAAACAGCTCGTATGTGCCGTCTACTAGATGAACGATCATCTCAATCCTCGAGGAAGCTCTCGGCCGTCCCCCTACGCCGACCGCACGCCATGTCTCCGCCGCAGCAGCCGTCGAGCTTGATCTCGTGAATCCAGTGTTCGCCCTCGGGTGGCTTCGCAACCAGCTAGGACTCCATCGGCGGATGAACTCGAGGCGGCCCTTGCTACTCACTGGCTTACGCACGGGATCGAGTCTAGGCCCGATCGCACTGGCGCTGGTAAATTAGCAATCATGCATGAACGGGCGTATAATCCGCTCCAGCTGGGGGCGAACGCTCTCAGCCGGTACGCCGAGCGGCCAAATCGTCCGCCAAATGCCGTGGCGCTATCAGGTGATGTGGGTAACGACGTGAGACGGGATAAGCACAATCCGCCAACTATGAAGGGCAAAATCCAAGGGTCGCCGGACAACGACGAACCGGGGCACTTGGAGTTCTGCCCAATTTGCGGCCAGACATTCGACAAGCGAAACCTTGTCGAAGTGCTGCATCATCACCTTCCCGAGCATGAGCCGTTCGCAACGGATAGGTGACGGAGGTCGAAGCCGCTCGATTTTCCGCGAGTTGGATAAAAAGTCCCGCCGCACATGCCAGGACGGCGGGACCCGATCAAGTGCACCAGGCCGGGGGGATGCGGGGGCGGTGCACGCGGACCGTCAGGGACTTTAGGCGCGTCAATTGCGATGCGTCCACCAACCGACGGTTGGAGCGAAATTCGGCCGACAAGGTCACATCCGGGTTCACTATCGCGGCCACCAGACGATACCGGAAGTGGTTGCGGATGTGGTCGTTGAAGTAGCGGCCTTTGACGAAGGCGGTTTTTAACGCGGCGAAGGTCTTCGGCGGGACGCATGTTGGGATCGCGGAGGCAGAGCCGCAATTCTGCGATGATCTCCGTTAGTAGCGCGTCTTTGTCATGGCCTTCATGTCGAGCAGATCGCACCTACCGCTGGATATGGTCTTCGCTTCGAGACCATCGTCACCACCGACGCGGGCGATCCCCTCGCCTCCATCATCCGCCGCATGAACGCGCGTCCTGCGGATGGAGAGCAGCCACAGCAGGAACGTCGCGGAAAGCTTCGGCGCCTCGAGCAATTGGTCGGCGTGCAGCAGATTGATCGTGCCCCTGCCCCGGTCTCCAAAGCCATCACGTATTTCCGGCAGAGACAGAGGCGAAAATAGAAGGAGCGCCTGAGCTGGCGGCCGTCACCGTAGGGATACTGAGATCCAGCTGCCGACATGCTCAAAGCCGCCAGCGACAAGCATCCCCACATGAAGCGGCTCTTTGTCAGGTTTGGCCGTCATCGTATTGGAGGGGCGCCCGTTGCGACCTTTCTGGCCAAGGTTTGAACCTTGAAGCCCACCGTAGGCATGTTGATAACGGATGCCGAGGGCGCGAGCGATCTCGGCCGTGGTCATGCCGGATTTAGGCAATTCGCGAATCTTTTCGGATTTGCTCATGCCGCCAAAGATACCAGTGGCCGCTGATTTGGTCGATGATGCTGCGGGATCCTATCGGTCTCTGCGGCATACCAGAGGTCACCGACAAATACGAAGCATACGCAACAGGGCCTACGTCATGCTGATGGACGAAGGCGCCACCGCGAGCGAGATCGCGGGCTATCTATTCACCGTGGCCACCTATACATGGGACTAACCGACTGCGGGCGGCTAGCCGAGAGAAGCGATCAGGTCGCCAAGCTACTCTTCAGTCTCCGACCTGAGTTCAGTACCCACTGATGCAGCAATTCGAGGCTGCCGGAGTGCAGCGCGGCCCCGAAGCAGACCGTGAAACGATCGCACTCGCGAATTGACGCTGCCCGGCGGTTGGCGAAGTTTGCTCACAAGGGCCGTACTTGTTCAACCGATGCTGATCCAGATGTGCGAGCAGCGCATCGATTTGCCGCCCATCCAGCGCCTCGAAGGCTGTGCATATATCGATCCCGCACGTCTCCAGGATTTCGCGGGCGCGCTTCGCATTTTCAATCCGTTCATGCATCAGGGTAGTCTCCGATTATGGCGGCAGTCGCTTTGGTCAGCATAATCGCTACCGCAGAGATTGCCAGACCGAAAAGCCAATCCGGGCGGCCTTGGCCGGATGGCTACGCTGAGCCGCACGAAGTTAGGATACTTCCGATATGAGGCGAGCAGCCTGGCGCTTTGGGCCGGAACCGGGATGGCCACTTTCAGGGATGGACGCTTTCGCAGGCCTCGCTCCGGTGCCGCTCCGTCCGCCACCTCGTGGCGTGTGGTATGACACCGCCGCCGAAATACGACTAGTCCGGCAGGCCCGCCAGACGCCAGCCATCAACAAACGGCTGCGCAGTGCTCATACTCCTAAAGGGTGAGTTCGCCGCCAAATCAGCGGACCTCCAATTTGGATTGCCCGCAAGAAATAGGCGGGCTTCCTCCTGTGCCTCAAGAACTCGGCCGGCGAGGGCAAGCGCGGCAAGCAGGTGCTCCCTCGAACCCGTCCCGTAGGTTCCTTCCCGGCTCAAGGTCACAACAGCGTCATCGCACTGACCGAAGGAAATCTGCGCCATTCCCATGATCCAGAAATACCAACCGGGTGGACGAGGATTTAAACGGAGCGCCTTGGGACAAGCTAATCAGCGCCGCTTACTGCTTGGCTAAATAGATTTGAAGCTCACCAATCCATGCAACCGCATCTGCATTATTGGGATTTAGCCGAACGGCAGCATCAAATTGGAATCTTGCTTCATCCTATTGCGCTCGTAAATCTGAACGCAGCCCAGGATCCTGCGAACGTGGGAATCGCCGGGATCGATTTCCCAGGCTCGTTGCGCATGCATCAGAGCCTTTGCGCGACCGGGTATCTGTGGTTCTCCCCAGATAACCCAGCCAAATAGCAGTGAGACGGCAAGATTGCTGTGCGCTTCGCTGTAGTTTGGATCGAGTTGAACAGCACGCTCCAAATCAGCACACGCCTCACTGTTGTCTGATCTGGAAACGTTGCATTTGCCTCGCGACCTAACACAAAGATCATAGGCTTCGAGATTTGACGGTTGGGAACGGGCAGCGATATTCTCTTCACCAAGCTTGCCAGAAATCGCTTCAACAACGCGTCGCGTGACCTCGTCCTGAACGTCGAAGATGTCGGCGATATCGCGGTCGAACCGCTCAGCCCAGATGTGATTGCCGCCTTGCGATCCATTGATAAGCTGCACATTGACAGGAACGAAAGAGCAGAGCTTCGCATAGACGCGCGGAATGTCTACGGCCGCCGGTTCCGTGGTCAGTGGGTCGGGATGGCGCACTCAGAAGCCGAGCTTGAGGTCGTTGTTCCAGCGGTGCAACAAACTGTTGTAACAATGCGCGAAAAGCTAAACGATTTCCGCCCATTAGACGTTAGCTCGAAAGACGCGTGGTCCGCCAAACCATATGTGTGGGCCTGTTCCACCGGCTAGAACCAGAGGATCTAAAAGATCCAGTATCTAAGGGCTACCAGCGCCTATTTCTCCAGCGTGCCATAATTAGGCGACCAAGAGACGGTGATCGGAATGGAGGAAGGCTGCCAATCGGCCAGTGCTCGTCCGGTGTATAACCTCCGGTGAGATGATGCCGCTCGAGTTCTCGGGTCGAGCTTGCGACGTCTCGGTTTAGGGCAACGATGCATGGGGACGATGTCATGCAGCGTGTGGCACGCGCTCTCATGGCCCCGGCACTTCGGGACCGTGCGGATGGCCACGCTTTTTGTGGCGGCGCAAAGCGCTTGATCCGTGTCCAAAACCCGACAGCGGCACAAAACACGTCAAGTGCATGACAACCGGCCATCTTGGGAATGCGGAGGTTTTTCCGGATATTCACGCGCTTACGCGACGCTGACCGCGCTGGCACGGCCTTTGCTGATTGAGCCGCGGCAACACTGAGTGAGGTGACTGCACACAGACGCGCAAAACGAGCGATGACCTCTTCCGTTGAACCCGTGTGTCCCCTCTCTAACGGATCTAACGGAAAACAAGCTCGCTCATGAAGTCCCGCATCCTTTGGCAATAGCTTTGGAGATCAGCATGGTATTGCAGATGGAGTCCCCGGCTCCTTCGATTCAAGTGGAAACTTGGCTGCGCGGCGAGGCCCTCACGAGCTTTCAGCCCGGCAAAGTTTACATCGTCGAATTTTGGGCAACGTGGTGCGAACCATGTGTGAACGCGATGCACCATCTGATGCAGCTGCAGGAAAAATACCAGGACAGCGGAGTTGAGGTCGTCGGGGTCGCGGCGAATGAACACGCTCCAACGGCCGTTGAGGCCCGAACCAAGTTGGACGCGTGGTTGACCGAAAAGTGCTCGAATCTGAGCTATCGGATCGGCTTCGATCACACAGGCGCAATGAACAAGCTTTGGATGGAGCCCAGCCTTTCTGTCGTGATTCCGACCTCGTTCGTGGTCGACCGAGACGGCCACATTGCCTTTATCGGTTATCCGATGCACCTCGATGAGGTTTTGCCGAAAGTGCTTAACGGCAGTTGGCGCACCAGCGATCAAGCAAAATCCGTCGATCCCGAGCGCATCGCCACAAACCAACCCATAGCGCGCGAACAAGCCTAAGATAGCCGGTCGCAAAGCGACCGCCGTAAGTTCCTGTTATCCGGCGGTCGCCCGGTATTGTCATGAGGGCGGCAACAAGGATCGCGCGATCGAGCTGACGAATTGGCAGTGAAGTCGCTGGACGGCCGGAGCCTATGGCGGACGGACTGAAACCTTAGGCCTTGGCTAACTGCAAGGCTGAGAAGGTCGTTGCGGCGCTCTCTGTAGACCCGACCCAGGCCACGGAATATCCTACACTGGTGAACGGCCCTTTCGCCGATACCGCGCTGGGATGTGCCGAAGCTCCAATGGCGCGACACCTGGCCCCTTTGTCGGCCGAGCGAGAGAAGCGGCCTTATGCCGTTCCACCCTTCAAAGGGTGCAACCGCTCGCCTTTTCGATGTCCGTACAGCGTCGAGGATCACGCCCGCCACACCTGCTTCCGTTCGGACCTGAAAGGGTCCTTCATGAACGAGATCCCTCAGGCCGACGGCAGCTCGCGCTTTGAAGTTTCCGATGCGGCCTCGGAACAAAGGCCGTCCCGCGCGCCGCCGGCGAAGACATTCGCATCGGAGCAACTTGGTACCACGAAGGGGAGAAGCGATGAACGTGACCGACAGTCCCCCGATTAAACGCGAGCTCGACAAGCCTCGCCTTAGACGCACCGAGCCAGTCGTGGCGACGCCCGGCGTATCCCATACCTTCGGGCCGACCAGGGCCTTGATTGGTGTCGATTTCTACGTCTATCTAGGTGAGGTTCTCGGCACGTCGGGGAGTCCGGGTCCGGCAAGTCCACGCTGCTCAAAGTGATGAATTTGGAAGATACTCCGAACGAGGGCAGCTATCGCCTCGCGATAACTGGAGCAGGCGACAACGTCTTCGAGCTCACTCTTGTCTCGCAGAGTCTCGCTAACGCGTGAGGGTGATCGCTTGCAGTCGACAGACGCGCATTCGCAAGGCAAATCGCCTTCGACAGACGATCACTGGTGCAATTAAGGAACCGTGTCCCGGTGATCCCGAACCCCCACGGTTGCAAGGAAGTCGTTCTTGTAATCCGACAGCGGGCGATCGGGCCTTGGCAGTTTTCCGAAGCTCTGGAGACCGCACCGGATCTCGAAAAACGCGGGGACGGTGTGACTAGCGACTTCCTCCAGCGCGGATTTGAGGTATCGTTCGTTCGTGACCCTTTGACACCATGCGTATCCCATTCCCTCCGCGATCTTCGCCAGATCGGCAGAAGCCGAGCAAGTGGGAAAGCCACCGACCGAATTATGGCAACCATTGTTTAGCACGATGTGTTTGAAGCGTCCGCCCTGACCAGGGATGACCGCATTGCTGATACCGTGCATCAGAAATGCTCCGTCGCCATCAATGCAGTACACGTCGCGGCTCCCGTCCGCTCCCGAAGCGCCTGCTGCAAAGCTTGAGGCGAAACCCATGCCGCCGACGCATGGAATGTGGGTAAATCTCCGCTCTCCGCCACGCTCGCTTTCGAACAGCATGACCTCGCGAGCGGTGTAGCCCGTGCTGCTGAAGACGACGCTTCCTTCGCGGATCGATTCCAGTATGGCAGTAACCGCTACCACGCGATCAACGCTTTCCTCGAACTTCGGGATAGAAAGGGCGGTCTCGGCTGCAGTCTCACGCGGAGCGACAAACGCACTGCGCCGTACAAGCAGCGCGGCGTGCCGCCTTTTTTTATGGCTCTCCAGGATGTATCGGCGAACTCGATCTTGTGCCGTTCTGGCGTCCACAATCAGAGGATCTATCCCCAACAGGTCGAGCATGGATTCGGTAATTCTGCCCATGGCCATGTGTTGTGCCTCGTCTTTTGTTCCAGGCTCACCCCGCCATCCCACGATCAAGGTGAGCGGAATATCGTAGACGATTGGCGAGAACATCGACACGAGCGGGTTGAGCGCATTCGGAAGCCCGGAATTCTGCATATAAACTCCGGACGGCTGCTTTGACGCCATCGACCTACCTGCGGCCATCGCCACCGCGCTGCCTTCACACGCGGCAATCTGGTGCACGATGTTGGGGTGGTCGTTCAGCTCAACGATGAATGGTTTGAGGGCGGAATCCGGCACGCCAGAAATGTAATCAATGCCGACCGCTGATAATGCATCCAATAATACCGCCATGTTGAACTCCAAAAACAGAGAAACCGTAACCGCTCGCGGTCCCCTCCGATTACCGTTTGCAGGTCTCGTTTAAGCCCAGACCCGAAGAAGCACGACGCCAACTAGCGTCACTGCAAGAGCCACCCGGCGGGTCCGGTTGAAATGTTCGCCGAGCACCAGAGCGCCGAACAATGCAGCGAACACCATGCTGGTCTCGCGTATCGCTGCGACGAGCGCGATGGGCGCTGCCGTCGAAGCCCAGATCACGATCACATACGCCGACGTAGCGACAGCGCCGGCGACGGCGCCCGTTTTCCAAACTGTTATCATTTCCGTTCCAAGCGCGCGTCCACGTTCACCGATCGCGAGCAAAAGTGTCGGAAGGCCGCCAACAAGCATCAGCCAAACGATGTAGGTCCACGCAGTATCCGAACTCCGAGCGCCAATC
Organism: Mesorhizobium sp. WSM4836; assembly: GCF_055811815.1. NCBI lineage: Bacteria > Pseudomonadati > Pseudomonadota > Alphaproteobacteria > Hyphomicrobiales > Phyllobacteriaceae > Mesorhizobium > Mesorhizobium sp. WSM4836. The sequence continues at coordinate 45,913 of NZ_JBVVQF010000023.1, read as the reverse complement.
CCGTCCATAAGCGTGTAACCGGCGGTACAAATCCCAGTCCCGACGGCAGATTTAAGCGCGTGTCTTTCTATTGCTTTGGCTTTCATCGTCAGCGATAAACTCATTGTTCCCAGCGCGATAAGTCCGACCGAGATCGCCGCAGGAATTGATATCGTTTCACCGATAAGTGTCATCGAACCGAGCGCCACGAGAAGAGGTGATGTTCCCCGGGCAATCGGATAGACGTAGCTGAGTTCACCGAACCGGTATGATCGAATCAAAAACCAGTAATAGCCAGTGTGGATCGCCGTCGACGCGAGCAGATATGGCCACGCTGCGGACGGAAGGACACCTACTAAAGCAACGGCCGCAAGTGCGAATATGATCTGAGCCGTCTTAATCACCGAGACGACCGCCAGCTTATTCCCATTGACTTTCACCAAGGCGTTCCACGTCGCGTGAAATATTGCAGCGCTTAATACGAGGCAGAAAACACCGAGCGACATCTCTTCAGACCTCCCGCCGTCTTTCATCAGTGTAATAGAGGAGACCTTTGTTCAGGCCGGTCAATGCTGTGCGAATTAGTCCAATCTTAAAGCGGTGCCTCGACATCTTGCACTCGAGAAGGCGACCACTGAGCGCTGCGTCGCGGACGCCGGACCGGTCCACAACGATGCCGTCCCGCCAACTGGTGACGGAAATTAGCGAGTCCTTGTCATAATCTAAGAGGATTGCTGGGATGAACCGGGCTCGTATCCGCTCGGAAAGAATCCAATGTCGATTGTGGCCATCCAACAAGATGTGGTTTCGACTGTCGACGAGGATCGGCGTCGTGAAGTGTACGCAAGCGACGATGTCATCGCCCAGTTGGCAGGCGTGCACCGGGTAGATCTGCTCGTGCGGCTTTGTCGTGCCAAGTGGCAGGATATCTGCCAAAAGGCCCGTGCTTGTCAGAATTCCGCCAATGAATGAATGAGCGGCGATGGGGGTGAAATCACAGTAGACATCATCGTGCATTAAGTAAGCTTGCCCTGAGGAACGCATCCCTCTAGAATTTTGTTGAGGTGCCGGCTCGGCCGCATGCACGCTTCTACGAGCTGTTCGTTTGGGTAGTAGTATCCTCCAAGATCTACTGGGCCTTCGGACGTGCGGCGCAATTCGGCCAATATTTCGGCTTCTTCTTCCGAAAGGGCGGAGTGAATTGCATCAACTCCGGCTAACCCGGCTTGGTGCTGCGAGACCCAGCCTGTCCAATGCTTGGCGAGCCAGAAATGCACCTCCCGCGTGTCGACGCACGCGGCAGGTGTGCTATGCCGCACTTGTTCGATGGCAGCCTCTAGCCCCTCTGCGAGCATGCTTATCTGGTCGTCGTGCTGGTAGCGGGCGCAGCAGCGAAAGGCTTCCGCGAAAGCTACCCACTCGTAGACCGGGTCCCACCGCAGTATGCCTGACGCAATGAAACGGTGAAATGTACTGGGCGCAGTGCCGCCTGTGCCAACCTCGAAGACATGCCCGCCGCCGGGAAGCACGGAGTATGACCGAACAAGCCGCTTCCGTTCCCCGGCGAGCGCAAGAATCAGTTCTGAAAGAAAGTCACGCAAAAGGTTTCCGACCGCGAGCACGATGCCGTTTCCGCCCCTGATTTCTTGGAAGGCGAATCTCGCTCCATCGGCGATGTTCATGAATTTCGCTTCCCGCGCTGCCCTTCCTCGACTGACGAGATGGTCTGTCACCGCACGTCTGATCAGCTGATGAAAGGGTCTGTCGAGATCCAGCAAGAAGATCGCCTGAGTTCCTGTTTCGTCGGCCTTTTGCAATGCAGCCTCGCACCAAACCTCAAGTGCCGACGCAGAAACTTTCATCATTCGCCAGATGTCACCAGTGTACGCGCGTTCGATGTAAATCTCGGCCCCGTGGTCAGGTAGCACCCGGACGCAGCCATCAGCCGAGACCCGAAAAGTCGTTGAGTTTGCTCCATATTCTTCGGCGTCGTCCTTTGTTAGCCCGACGATCGTTACGGCGCCTATTTGATCCGGCCGGAGGGCTCCGAAGATTCTGAAGTCGTCGAGTACCGCCTGATAAAGATGGCCGTATGTGCTATCCGGTATCACGAACTTTGCGGGTCCCTCCGAGCCATCCACAAGAGGAACACGGCCGCCGCGCAGTATTGCATCCGCCATGACCCTCGCGGTGCTCGGCTGCACTGAGGGGGCAAATGACGCCATCTTGTTTGGGGGACCCGATTGGGATGCGCTCGAGCGGGCGCCAACGTTCGTCCCTAGGGTGACCTCGACTCGCGACGCCGATCGGGTGGCGGGACTGGTGTCGTCAAGATTGAGCGAAGATGGGTCCAAGGCTCGTTCATCATTGATCTGGCTGGCCTCGACCGAAATGTACTCGTCCGCCTTAAGCACCGTCCGTTTGAGTTGTAGCGAGACAGCCAGTCCGCGCCTCTCAGCGTCGTCAAACTCCTCGCGCAGAAACGATCGAAGGCATTCCTTCCGGATAAAGGAGAACGAGCATATGTCTCCAGCCAGGAGCTCTATATGCGCAGCAAGTACACGACCTTTCCCATCCTGTCCGAACAACTCAATTTTGACGAATTGCTTATCCGAGATCGAAACCGATTGTTCCGTTTCAGCAAAACCGCCCTCGTCCATCGAGACCACAACTGTGTTCCGATCGATGAAAGGTGAGGCACCGCCCATCCCGGATGGCGCGCAACGAGCTGGTTTGTGATTCCGCAACTCGCGAATCATGGCGCCTTGACGCAATTGGCGATTTATCACGCTTCCAAGCACCGGCAAGTTTGGAATGACCTCGCCAATTTCGAGGGCGTTTCGAACGTCGGCGTCCGCAATTGCTCCGGCGCGCAGCAACTCCGCGACAGCCGCGCGCGCCTGATTGGCACTCGCACCAATGCAAGGTGCCTTGATTATGATGGCGTTTGGTTCCGCTATCGCTGCCGCCAAGCAGGTTTGAGGGTGACACGCGCTCCCCGCTGTCGACGGGCCGGCAACCGAGAGGACTAGAGCAGCCAAAGACACATCGAGCTCGTCGATCTCAATGCCAAACTGGCGTGCAATGGTTCTTGCGATCGGCGACCAAGAGTACCAACTTAATCTCGGAGACTCATCTGTTTTGCAGTAGAGCAATCTCATCGCTTGGCTCGCTCGAGCGACTACATCGCCTGCCTCACCTTGGGAATGAAAGGAGCCGTAGACGACTCGAAAATTGCTACCCTCATATCGTCGGGAGAGGCGACTGGCCGCAAGTGGTCAGCGGGGAGACTGGAGAAGTCCTGCTTCGCATAGGACCCAGTCACATGGATCAAAAGCTCGCTCGCCGAGGGCACCAGATCCCGATCGATCGCGCTTAACGCCCCTGTCAACACCATCGTCATCGACCATTCGCGCAAGTCTCGCGGATCATGCGGCAAGTTCAAATCTGTGTTTCTCAGGAGATGTCGCAGCTTTGGGTATTGCTGGAGGCATTCGTACAGCGATACGACGATACCCTCGCCTCCTTGGCCGGACATGATTTCTCGCACCAGCTCGCTGGTTGCAGGGTTTCGGCTATAGAACGTGGGGTCGATCACCTCCTCGACATCATATGTCCGGACTGGGAAGAACGGCTGCTCGTTCTGCACGTAGAGGCCCGTCTCTTCCTGCAAGGTATATGCCGGGAGATTCTCCCTGGAAAACGAGCCGTAGTGGAGATCCAGGACAAGGTCGGGCGTTCCGAGATGCTGAATAAGCAGCCACCGCCGGTTGTCACCCACGTCCACTCCGTTCTTTGAAAGGAACTCGAGACCAAACTGGTGGCCGAGCAAGCCAAACGCACTTGAGACTGCTTGGGCCTGAATACGCGGTATGTCGTGGTGGGCAGGACCCAATTGATCCATCTCGAAGAAGGCGCGAACGGCATCAGCCATCCGATAATTGTTGAGATCGTATGTATGCCATACGTTCAGATTGTACCGGTCTTTCAGATCCTGCGAGGTCTGCCGTACGAACTCCCTAGTCATTGCTTTGACGATCGATCCGTCTTCTGCGTCGCAGATAAAAACCGGGTTCAGTCTGCGGAGCTCCGCGTCCTCCGAGAGTGTGCTCGACCAGAGCTTGGAGATGCTGTCCTTGGGCACAACAATTGCGATACGAAGTTGATCGGGCACCACAAGCCCACATTCGAGCGCGCGCAAGACGGCGTCACGCAGCGCACCGCCCTTGTTACCGGAGGTCGGCGTCACAATCAGAATCGACTCGCCGGTCGCCCGAATATGCTGGATCGCCCGCGCGACCATTACGAGTGAGGCAAACGTCTTTGTCGTACGCGTGCGTGGGTTTCCTACTAAGTTAAGGACATTCACCCGCCGGCCCCGATAGTCACCGAGCCGGTGAAGCGCGATGGTCGCCGGTTCGAAGAATGAAATGAGCTTCTCATCTAGAGGTGGAAGCTCGTACCCCGGTTTGAAGCCTGGCTCCTGGGTTCCCAGTCCCGGATTGGACGAACAGATGGAGCCGACCGTCGCGATCTTATCGTAATATGTTACCAGAGCCGATTGCTTAGACACGTCACCCTCCTCTTTTGTGGAAGCTTTAGCGGGAGAAGCGCATTCAACAGCTCTAGGCCGCTCAACGGATTCGCGAACGGACCGCCTGCAGCTCGACGAGCCGCTGATGAGGGCTTGTCTTCAATGCCGATTGGCCTGTGCGAACACCACCGGCCAGGCGTGATCCAAACCCGGCGCGCGCCGTCGTTCCACGTTGCAGGCGCCAAAGACAGCGATACTGCTATCCGTAGATGCCGCCGCGCAAAGAGAGAACAACAAGAGTGGCGCCAACTGCGCAGGAAGAGCCCAGAGAAACGTTTCTGCATTTATTCAACGGCTTTTAACTGAGATTGCGGCGGGACGCCGACCAACCATCACCTTGTCCTCTGCCTGCGGAAGGTACTTCTCTTTTGCCGCTGAGAGCTCGCCGTAGTTCATTAGTTCGAACAGCTCGTCGAGCGTCGCGACTTCACCTTCGATACCGGCAATGCTCTCTTCCTGGATGATGCGGTCGCACACCTGACGCATCGCCAAGATCGCGGCGCGCATGTTGTGGTTGGCCCAGATGACCGTGGAAATACCGAGCGCCCGATAATCGGCGACGGGCGTGCGGTAGTATTTTGTCGGTACGATCACGACAGGCAGTCGGTTCTGCCAGGCTCGCGCGAAAGCGAAAATCTCCTCCGCGTCGGACTTGCAGGAGTGGACCAGGATCGCATCGGCGCCAGCGTCCGCATAGGCGTGCGCTCGTGCAAGCGCCTCCTGCTGAGTGTGTCCGGCGATCAGCGCCTCGGTTCGAGCGACGAGAACGAACTCCGGATCCGGAACTTGGTCCTTGACGGCCTTCAGGCGACCGCAGAACTCGCCGATGTCCGCCAGTGGATGGCGATCGCCTACGAAGGAGTTCATCTTCGGGAACGCCTTGTCTTCGAGGCAAACGCCACTCGCGCCGTGCTGCCGCAACTTGCGAGCGACCAGACGCGCATTGTTGAAATTGCCGAATCCGCTCTCTCCGTCGACGAGGATTGGAATTTCCGCTGCGTCCGCCATCCGTTCCACCACGTCGACCACCTCGGTCCAAGAGGCCTCGTTCGCGTCACGGTAACCGAGGCTGGAGGAGATCGAGAGGCCGGACGCCCAAAGCGCCTTGAAACCTGACCGCTGCGCGATCGCCGCGGAGAGCGCGTCATGAGCTTCCATAAGGAATGACGGTCTGTCACGGATGCAAATGAGGTCACGAAGCGGAGACATGCGTTCGCTTGCATTGCGACCCGGATTCCGCACGTGACGCCCATTTTCGGACGGTATACGCACCCGACGCAGATCTGCCATGCTGCTTTCCTTCCTTCGTCCTCTCGATCGCGACGTCAACCACGAACATGAAATCGGCCCGCAGTTCGTGCCGCCTTTCTAGAAGGAAGCTTCACACTTCGTGCCAACTGCGCAGGAAAGTCTCAGAAAAAGTGTTCGAGATGCTATTCAATGACTTGAATGGTGATGGGAAGAGGAGCCAAGCCGAACAACCCGTGTCGCTCATTCAACAAACCCGGCAGTAGTGTCGGTTGCCGGCCATCTTCCCACGGATGGCAGTTTCCTAGGTGGGAAGCGGAGTTCACGCGTCATCCGACTGCTATCCGCACTTTCCGATGCCCAACGATGTCGTGGCTTCTGCTAGATTTGTTGCGATCAGTCCGGTTGCAGCGACTGCATCCGCATCGGCTGTTCTCGGGCGCCGGCGCCTGTTGCTGATATCAAAGCACGCGCGGCTAAAGCGGAGAAGAAACTTTTAATCTCTGCACCGGTCCATACCAGCCCGCACCTGATGGCATCAAGTATCATGAGGCGGAAGAAGCTCTCGCCGGGAATCCGAGGAATTGTTCTCGTCTTGCTTTATTTGGGTCAGAACAGGAGCTGCTCAAAATTGTACGCTAAGGTCGAACGGAGCATGAACATCATGCCGCCCGTCGGATTGGTGCTGGCAAGCGTGAGCGGCGAGACGTGTTTGAGCAGGTCGTTCGGGATAATCCGATCCGTCGTGCGCAGGTGCGGGTTGCGCGATCAAGATAGACGGTGTTCCAATGGCGCTGACGACAAGATTGAGACCGGAAGCGCTGAATGCCTGGCTCTCGAATGACCGGTCGCGGATTTCGCCGCGCTCGTGGAAGAACACCGCGCGTTTGAGCTTATGCGCTGCTGATGGAGCCAGCTTGGCAGCACCGGCGCAAGGCTGTGCTCGAATACCATTCGATAATGAACAGTGATCACTCGATCCGGTCGAGTTCCCGCAGCGACTTGGCCAACTGGCTTTCCTCGGACAGGCCGAGAGCTTCTTAATGATCGTCGAAGGGACGACGGCGCGCGTCGTGATCGAGGCGGCCAGATGTAGCACGGCATCCCAATGGTCAAGGATCAACGTGGTGTTGATCGGTGCGCCGATGTGGTTCGTCAGCGCCGCGTACGTTTCGCGCTTATCGACAAACGCTCCGCTGCTGCTCTGAACTTGCGCCGGCCTGTCCGTCGTTGCGGCATCGCCGCAGCGACATGCAGGAGAGGCAACGACCTTCTAGCCTTGCCGGTCGAGCATCTCGAGCGTGCGAGGTCGGCCTGGCCGGGAGCAGGCAGTTCAAGCAGAGTTTCGAACATCGCGCGCAGGACCGGGACGATCTCCGGGTCTCATTCCCGGCTGGGCGCAACAGAACGAAGCGGGTGTGCCCTTGCGTTCTTTCATTGAAGGATTCACGCCCTTACAAACTCTGAGCCAAGGCGTTGAGCAACTGGCTGGTGTTGTCGATCGAGAACTGGACACGCTCTCCTGCCCACACGGACTCCGAAAATGAAACCGGCGTGCCCTTCATATCCACGTCGACCTTTTTCTGAAGCAGGATCGGCTGCGTCTCGGCCTGCATCAACTGACGCGCTTCTTCTTTAGTCGGCAGGCGCACAATAAAGTCAGTACGCAGACGAATGTAGTCGGTAACGCCGTAATCGGCTAGAATGCTGCTGACGGTTTGTCCTTCGCGTCTCGCCTTATCGAAGCCCGGAAAGCGGCGAACTGGAAAAAATGCGTTCGAAAAATTGACGGGCTCCTCATCGGCGTATTCGAGGCGAACGATATGGTAGACCTGCTCGTCGAGCGGAAGCCTTAGCGCCTCGGCGACTCGCCGAGGAGCCTCGATCACACGCTCCTTGATCGCTTTGCCAAACGGCTCACGCCCCTGATCGAGGAGGTTTTGGGAAAAGCGGGTTCGCTCGGAGAGCCGGTAGTTCAGGCGCCCGTCGCGAACAAACGTCCCTTTCCCATGCTCGACTTGGACAAGCCCGCGACTCTGGAGCTGAGCGATCGCACGTCGGACGCTATGTCGCCCGACGCCAAAGCGTCCCACCAGTTCCGCTTCCTTGGGAAGCGGCGCCCCTTTGGCAAACCGCCCCGCAGTGATGTCGGCAGCGAGTTCCTCTTCGACGTCTTGCCACTGGCCGTGCATCAGTTTCTTCGGCATTGTCGCTTCATTCCGTTGCTTGTCACGTGCGGTCGACGATCGACCAACATATTCGAATAAGTATAAGCAGCGACGTCTCCGTTGGCAATGTCCGCGGCTGATCCGCAAGCGCGCTGTGTTAGAAAGGCCAAAGCTCGGACGCGCGCTGAAATCTGGGTCCCCTGATCCGCTGATATTCGAATCTCTTTTTGTCATCCGAATGTCGTGAAACTGAGGCATGTTTCGGCTGCCTCACAACAGGCGGCCCGCAGGAAGCGCGACCTCAAGCACCGTCAGCGCTGCACCGCCACCAAGATCCCGGAGAGCCGAATGAACCAGAGCAGATTGAAAGCCAAGAGCTTGGTACTGATTGTAATACTGAGCGCCGGCGTCGCGGCCTTGTCCGGCAACACGCCAGTCTTTGCGCGTGACCTGACGATCGCCGTTCCGAAGAACCCGGATAACCTCGATCCGGCCACCGAGAACTCCAACCCCAATCTGCGGGTGGTGCTTTCTCTTTATGACACGCTTGTCAGATACGACTACCGCAACGACGGTAAGATCGTGCCGGGGCTGGCGACCGAGTGGAAGGCCCTCGATCCGAAGACCCTTGAGTTCAAGCTGAGGCCGGGGGTCGTGTTTCACAACGGCGACACTTTCGACGCCAACGATGTCATCGCGACGTTCTCGGATGTGAGATTGGGGCGCGATAAAAGGGTGCCCACTGAATCCGAGGAGTTTCTCGGCGGCATCGAGAGGATCGAGGCCCTCGACAACATGACGGTCCGGATTCACATCAAGGCTGTTGATCCGATTGCGCTCGATCGCTTCGCCACCTTCCCTGCCCAGATCATTTCCGAAACGGCTTTGAAGCAAGCTCCAAACTACAATGATTTTACGAAGCTCGATGCGGGCTCCGGGCCCTACACGCTTGTCAGCCACGAGGTCGGCGGCGCGACCGCCCTCAAGAGGTTCGATGCCTATTGGGGCGACGCGAAGGCGGCCGCCGATAAGGTAACGTTCGTCACGGTTCCTGAACTGTCTACCCGCGTTGCGGGCCTCCTCGCCGGCCAGTTCGACATGATCACGGAAATCGGCACGGATGAATTTCCGCAGATCGAGGGCAACCCGAACGGTGCGGTCGCCGGCGGGCCGATCGAGACTATTCGAGGCGTCATCTTTGACAGCATCAATAGCCCGATCGCCGATCCGCGCCTCAGGCACGCGATGAACCTCGCCATCGATCGCGAGGCACTGGTGAAAGCCCTCTATGATGGGCGCACAGAAGTGACGCATGGTTGGCAGCTGAAAACCTTCGGCGACATGTATCTGCAGGGCCGTCCGGTGGACGAATATGATCCGGAAAAGGCAAAGCAGCTTCTCAAGGAAGCGGGCTATCACGGCCAGGAGATCGTCTGGCGCACCCAGCACAACTACTACACCAAGCAGGGGGAGACGGCCCAGATCGTACAGTCGATGTGGAAAGCCGTTGGACTGAACGTCAAGCTGGAGTTCAAGGAAAACTGGACGCAGGTGCTCGCCGATACGCCCGACAGAGCGATCATCGATGCATCCTCCGGCGCCTACTATCCCGATCCGCTTGGCCAGTTCTGGCGCCGCCTCGGGCCCGGCGGCTCGTTTGCGAAACAGAAATTCTTCACCGTCTCTCCTGACATGGCAGCGCTGGGGGAGGAATTGTCGACGTCTATCGATACGCCGCATCGGCGGGTGGTCTTTGCCCAGATGCTCGACAAGTTTGAGGAGGATCCGAATACCGCGAACTTCTATACAGCCGCCCATTTCATCGGGGTGCGCAAGGATCGCCTGACCTATAACGCCCTTCCGACGGAATATCTGGATCTCACGACAACAGGCGTGAGCTTCAGATAACATGGACTTGCATCCCCATAGTCAAAGTCGCGCTCATCCCCTGATCTCGGTTCAGCGGCTGAGCGTGGCCTTCGCCGCCGGGCACAGCGGCTCTGCATTGCGCGACATCAGCTTTGATCTGATGGCCGGAGAAATTCTCGGCATCGTCGGAGAAAGCGGATCCGGCAAGAGCGTCATGTGCCGGGCCATTGCAGGCCTGCTGCCGCCGAGCGCCAAAATCAAAGGACAGATGAATTTCGAAGGGCGGCCGTACCCCCTGTCGGACCGGCGATTGCTGGCTGGCCTCAGGGGACATGGCATTGCCATGATATTCCAGGATCCGATGAGTGCACTCGATCCCCTGATGACGGTTAGGCGGCACCTTGCGCTACGGACCCTTGGTGATCCGGGCCCACTGCTGACGACGGCCGGTTTTGTCGACCCCGGAAAGATTCTCGATTCCTACCCGCATCAAATGTCTGGTGGACAATGCCAGCGGGTGGCGATCGCCTGCGCTCTCGCGCGTGAACCCCGGTTGCTCATCGCCGATGAACCGACCACGGCGCTTGATGTCACCGTCCAGGCCGGCGTCCTCAAGCACCTGAAGGCGATTGCCGCAGAACGCGGCATGTCGATCATATTCGTCACGCACGACCTGGCGGTGGCCTATCAGCTGTGCAACCAGATCATTGTCCTGAGAAACGGAGTAATCGTGGAGACTGGCTCTGCGGCCGCCGTTCTCGTGGCTCCCCGCGCCGATTACACTAAGCAACTGATTGCATCCATGCCGCGGCCGCGGCCGCACGCCTCAGCGACCATGCCGCAAGTCCCGCCGCCGGCCGCCTTGCGCCCGATCGGCGTGCCTACCGCCAGCCATCCGGCATTGCGTCTCGACAATATCTCGGTGAGCTACAAAACGGCTGACGGACGCCGCTTCGACGCCCTCCGGAACGTCAGCGTTGATGTCGGCGAAGGCGAGATCGTCGGACTGGTCGGCGAAAGCGGTTCGGGCAAGAGCACATTGGCGAAAGCTGCCGTCGGCCTGGTGACACCCGCGGGCGGCCGTATCTCGCTGAATGGACGCACCCTCGACTGGAGCAGGCCGGATCCGTCTTGGCGGCGGCAAATACAGTACATTTTCCAGGACCCCCGCGGCGCGCTCGATCCTCTCGGCAGGATCATTCATCAGGTGCGCCAGCCGCTCGATATTCATCGACTGGGGGACAAAAGCGAACGGGAAGGTGTGGCCCGCTCCCGGCTCCTCGAAACCCACCTCGACGAGACGCTGTTTAAGCGCAAACCCGGCAACCTCTCCGGCGGCCAGCGGCAGAGGGCGACGATCGCACGCGCACTGACGGTTCGACCGCGCGTCCTGATCTGCGATGAAAGCGTTTCTGCACTCGACGTGTCGATCCAGTCCAGGATTCTGGACCTGCTGCTCGACCTGCGCGCGAGATACGCGCTCGCGATCCTCTTCATTAGCCATGACCTTTCCGTCATCCAGCATATTTGCGACCGGGTGGTGGTCATGCGGCATGGCAAGCTGATCGAGGAAGGCCAGACGTTCGAATTGTTTCGCAACCCGACTGAGAGCTACACCCGGGACCTGATTGCGGCCCTCCCAAGGCTCCCCGATGCTCCGCTGAGCCACCTACCCGAGGAGGAGGCCGCGGTATGAACTGGTATCTCTTGCGCCTGGGGCGGGCTTGCATAACGATCCTTCTGCTTTTGACTTTTGCGTTCTTCGCACTCGCTGCGAGTGGCGATCCCGCGCAAATATTGCTGGGTCCAGACACCAGCCAGGCCGCCATTGATGCCTTCCGCGAGAAATGGGGTCTTAATCTTCCCTTGTGGCAGCAGTTCCTGATTTATCTCAACGGACTGCTGCACATGAATTTCGGTCTCTCCTATCGAACCGGAGAGTCGGCTCTTGCGCTGGTTCTGGATCGAATTCCCGTGACACTGTCCCTGGTGCTCCCGACTATCCTGCTGTCGATCGCTCTGGGCGTGCCGCTTGGGATTCTCTCGGCGATGCATCGGGGGCGCTTCATCGACAAGTTGGCCATCACGCTGTCGGTTGTCGGCCTTTCGGTTCCCTCGTTCCTGTTGGGCGTGCTGGCGATGTATCTGTTCTCGGTGAAACTCGGCTGGCTTTCGCCCAGCGGCTATGTAGACTGGACCTCCTACATTATGCCGGTCGCGACGCTGTCGACCGTGGGGATAGGGACCTATGCGCGTTTCACGCGCTCGGCAATGGTCGAGGTATTGTCGCGCCCGATGGTCGAGACCGCAAGAGCAAGCGGTCTATCCGAGGGGATCATCCATCGCGTTCACACGCTGCCAAATGCGCTGACGCCGCTGATCACCATCACGGCCTTGGAGTTCGGGCAATTCGTCACTTACGCCGCCGTGGTCGAGAATGTGTTCGGCTGGCAAGGCACAGGATCTTTGTTGATAGAAAGTGTGAGCGCTCGTGACTTCGCCGTCGTACAGGCGATCATGATCATCACCGGCGTGACGATGATCCTCGCCAACCTCCTGGCGGACCTGTCCTACGGCTTCATCGATCCGAGAATAGCCGATCTGCGCCACCGGTCCGCACGCCGCCTTCGCACAATCTGCGAGAGTTAAGAAATGATTTTACGACAAAATTTTTCCCCCGCCATCGTCGGCTGCTTCTGCGTTCTTTCGTTTTTGGCAGTGGTTGTCATGGCAGCTCCGTGGCTATCGCCAAGCGATCTCTCAGAGGTTAACCTGCTGGACCGCTTCAGGGCGCCGGTCTTCATGGGCGGAACATGGCAGTATCCGCTCGGTACCGATGCGTTGGGTCGAGACATGCTCTCGCTCATTCTGCGCGGCATCCAGGTCTCCTTGACCATCGCGGTAGTCGGCACGATCGGAGGAGCAATCGTCGGAACAGCGCTTGGTCTTGTGGCTGCCTGGATAGGCGGCATTCTCGATGCCATCGTTGGCACGCTCGTTGATTTTCAGGCGACGATACCGACCCTGATCCTCATCCTCGCCCTGATCACCGTGCTTCCGAGTGCAGACTTCACGGTGTTCGTCGCCATCATGATCTTTCATGGCTGGGATCGCTACGCTCGCCTCGCCCGGGCAATCGCGCTTTCGGCCAAAAGCCAGCCCTATGTTCAGGCTCAGCAGATCATGGGCGCCTCAACCTTCCGGATCATAACCAGATCAGTTTTGCCAAATGCGATGGCAGTGCTTCTGGTCAACATGTCGATCAACTTCCCGCAGACGATCCTGGCGGAGACGACCCTCAGTTTTCTGGGGGTCGGAATTCGGCCTCCTGATGTCTCGCTGGGGCTTCTGATCGGGATCGGCCGCGACCAGCTGTTCAATGCTCCGTGGGTCGCGCTGACGCCCGGCTTCCTGATCTTGATCACGACGATCTCCATTTCGGTCTTGGGGGACTGGGCGCGCGATCTCGTCGAGGCGGACTGACCCACGCCAGAAACGCTTATCGCCCCAGTACGAAAATCGCCTCTCGGAACGAGAGGATTTTCTTCTAAGTCGAGTTAGAAAGGCCAACAATGACCGGCAATATCAGTGCAATCGGGTTCTATAACCGCCCAAGCTTAGGCGACCTGGAACTGTTCAATGCCTCGCTTCGAAAGGTTGCCGAGACCGGCGCGGACGCCTGCGAAATCCCGATCTACGCCGAGGAAGTCGTGTCGCGGGGCCGGATCATGAAGGATCGGGCAGCCCGCATCACGACGATCGTCCGTAGCTATGGGTTCAAGAGGCTCTCCCTGCATGGGCCGTTGATTTCGAATTTCATGGACCCCGAGCATCTCGATCTTCACAAGCATGTCATGCAGGCCAATCTCGAATTGTGCGACCGCCTCGGTGCCGGATTGCTGGTCCAACACGGCGGTCATGCTTATCCGGCTCCAGGCGAAGACTGCGCGGACTATGACGCCATGGAGCGGGAGGCGCTGGCCGAAATGGCGATCGTCGCAGCCGGCTACGGCGCTCGCATTGGCCTTGAAAACATCTTCGCGTCGGCCGACGGTGAGTATGTGCAGAGCCCGAGTGACGTGGCAGCAACCGTGCGCGCGATCGGCTCGGACCAGGTCGTTGCCGTTCTCGATCTGTCCCACGCCTATATCGCATCGACCGCACGACGACTGAACTTCCGAGAAGAGCTGCGCGCCTTGGCGCCGGTGACCGGTCATCTTCACGTTCACGACAGCTACGGCTTGCCCAACACCATGCGCAAGTTCCACCGTCCGGTCGAAGCCACCAGCTATGGCTTCGGGGATCTGCATCTTCCGATTGGCTGGGGCGACATCCCGTGGGAGCCGATCTTCTCGGAACTGCAATTCCTGCCGGACACGATGCTGATCATGGAGATCGAAAGTGACCGGTTCGCCGATGAACAGCCGGCTTCGCTCGAGCGCGCAAGGCGGCTTGTCCAGCTGAACCCTGCCCGCTGACCCTTCTTCACCAATTTTAAGGCTTGGGCGGGACGCTTTTCTGAAGGCAGAGAATGAGCCGACGGTTCCATCGCCAACGATCTCGTGACAGAGCCCGCGCCACTACGGATTTCACCCCACCCTCAAAGCGCCGTTTCGGCTGGCCGGCGGTCAATCGGTCGAGGTCCTGGAACAGGCGATGCGCGATTTCGCAGACGGCGCCTGCCCGATCGGCCGTCTGCGGATCGGCATGATCGGCGGCTTCTTCGCCCTCGTTCCTGTCGGTCCCATGGCATTCCTGCGCGGCTTCGCCTCACGGGTCGTGCGCGAGTTCGATGGCTTCAGAGCGCCGATGAATCAGCGGAGCTCCAACGACGCATGCGTCGATTAACGCCGGTTGCGGCAGCGAGGCTGCGGTCGCGGAATTCGAAAAGGAGCAAATCCCAGGCTGCGACCGGAATGGTGCTAGACACAATATTCGGATAACACTAAAGATATTCGAATATCTGGAAAGAGGGGCTACTCTGCGTTCGATAACCTCAATGCTGGAAGAAAAGAGACCACAATGGATGAAGTGAGAACCGGTGACGCGGTCATCGGACAATACGACCACGGCCAAGCGCTTGGCATCCTCGCATCCGCTCGGCCAGCTGCGATCAAGGCTCTGGCGGAGCGGGTTCTGGATGGCTTCGGTGACGTTACGGTCATCAGCAACCGGACGGGACTTGCGATGCTTCCCTATCAGGACACGGTGAAAGGCACCGCATTCCACCTGGGGGAAGTCCTCGTTGCCGAGGCGCAGATCGAAGTGCCTGCCCGCGACCTCGAAGGATATGGGGCTGTCGTTGGGCGCGACCTCGAACACGCCATGGCGATGGCCGTCATCGACGCAGCCATTGCCGCCCGACACCAGGCCAGCGTCATACTCGAGCTCCTCGATGCCGAGCGCCGGCACCAGGAAGAGAGCGATCGGCAGCGGCTGAGACAAGTCGAGGCCACCCGCGTACAGATGGAGACTTTCTGATGCCTCTCACCCTTGCTCCAACCGCGGACGAGAGCCGCACGAACGCCGCCTTCGAGGAACTGATGTGGGCGCTCAGCCGCCCGGGGGTCATTCGCACGCTCCCTGCCAGCGGGTTGGCGGCGGTCGCCGGAAGCCTGCTTGATCGCGAATGCTCCTATTGTGTGCTGGACAATCCGGATACCCAGCAGGCCGTAAGTCGCACCGGTGCACGCGCCCTATCGCAGCGCGCAGCCGAATACATCTTCTCGCGGATCGACACGGCTGAAACAGTCGCCGCATTGTCAGGCATGCGGGTCGGCACGCTGGCTTATCCCGACGAGGCCGCCACTTTGTTTGCTCCCGCTCGCCTCGGCAGTGGCTCGAGATTGCGTATGACCGGGCCCGGCATCAAGACCAGCATGACGATTGCGGTCGATGACGTGGAGCCATCCTTCTGGGAGTTGCGCCAGCGGGCCATCCGCTACCCGCTTGGCTTCGATGTCTACCTTGTCGA
The DNA here is from genome assembly GCF_055811815.1 of Mesorhizobium sp. WSM4836. Lineage (NCBI taxonomy): Bacteria > Pseudomonadati > Pseudomonadota > Alphaproteobacteria > Hyphomicrobiales > Phyllobacteriaceae > Mesorhizobium > Mesorhizobium sp. WSM4836. The sequence goes on along the minus strand of NZ_JBVVQF010000023.1, from coordinate 30,081 downwards.
TGACGACCGTGTGATCGGCATCCCCCGTTCCACAACAGTCGAGGTGCTCTGATGGCCTATGTAGCAACCCGCGGTGGCGAACAGGCCATCGAACATGCCGAGCGGCTGTTTCGATGCGATCTCGGAACGATCAACCGCGACCGGGTCGACGCCGTGCGCAAGAACCTGCCCTATCTCGTCGACCGCTTGATGGGAGAAGCTTCGCTTTACGAACCTGATCTGGCGGCATTGGCGCTCTCCCAGGCCGGTGGCGATCTTTACGAAGCCGTGCTGCTGCTACGCGCCTATCGCACGACGCAGCCGCGCATCGCCTTCGCCCGCCCTATAACACAGCCGGACCTGTTCACGGTCCGTCGCATCTCGGCGGCTTTCAAGGATATTCCGGGCGGCCAGATCCTTGGCCCCACGCTCGACTATTCCCATCGCCTGCTGCAGGTCGGTGTCTTGATGGGCGAGGATTTCACGCCCCAACCCGTGCCGCCTGCTCTGCATCCGGCGCCGGCCACGCAGCCATCGCTGATCGACTGGCAGAAAGCTCAAGGAATAGTCCCCGCTCTTCCGGCGGAAGAAGTCGCCCCGGAAGACATCCCGGACCTGACGCGCGAGCCACTGCTCTTCCCAGTTCCGCGCGCACACAAGCTGCAAAGTCTGGCGAGAGCCGACACCGGCGGCGCGCTGGCGCTCGGCTATGCCACGATGCGCGGTTACGGCGACGTCCACCCCACCGTCAACGAATTGCGGCTTGCCGAAGCACCTGTCCGTCTCCGCCATCCACGCGGCACGATCTTCAGCGCCGGCCGCGTTCGTGTGAGCCAGGCCGAGATCATCTCCAAATCGAAGAATCTGGAGCTCGGCTTTTCGGCCACGTTCGGCTGGAACGAGGTAAAAGTGATCGCCGCCGCGACCCTCGACATTGCTTCCAGCCAGCCAAATCCAGCTTCCGCCGCAACGGAGGAGTTCATCCTCTATCATACCGAGCCGGTCGAAAGCTCCGGCTTTTGTATTCACTTTAAACTCCCCCACTACGTAACCTTCCAGTCTGCTCTCGATGCCTTTCGAAGGGTCAAGGCTGACCGCGAGGCATCAGTCTCGACGGTCGCCAAGAAAGAGCTGACACAAGCACTGCTGGATGATGCGCTATGAAATTGCAGGAACTGACCAGGCCCTGGGCGGCATTCAACTATGGATTCCTCGACGAGTCGGCCAAACGGGAACTTCGCCGGCGCATTTTGAAAGCGATTGCGGTACCCGGCTATCAAGTACCCTACGCCAGTCGCGAAGTGCCGATGGCGCGCGGCTGGGGCACCGGCGGATTGCAGGTAACGCTCACCCTCCTGAAGCCAACCGCGGTCGTCAAGGTCATCGATCAGGGGGCTGACGATTCCGTCAACGCCTGCAGCATCCGCAAGTTCTTTGGCCGCGTCGGCGACGTGATGGAGACACAGGATACCCAGAAGGCAACCATCATTCAGTCTCGTCACCGCATTCCTGAAGAGAAACTGCGTGACGACCAGGTTCTGGTGTTGCAGGTACCCGATCCCGAACCGTTGCGGACCGTCCAGTCAGATATGTCGGTCGCACGGGAAATGCACGGTGATGCCGACTACGGGCACCTTTGGCTCATTTTGTACGAACAACTCGTCAAGTCAGGGCGGATTATGCAGTATACGGAGTACCCCAGCCTCGTGAACGGCCGCCACGTCATCTCCCCCTCACCGATCCCGCGCTGGGACGTGCTGAAGCTCAATGAAGCCGACCACCTGACCATTCTCTCGGCCGGACGCGAGAAGCGAATTTACGCCGTACCGCCCCATACACGCGTGGAACCGCTGGTGTTCGACGATATCCCCTATCGGGTCGAGGATCATCAGGACAAGACCTGCTACCGCACCAATGTCACCGGCTTCTTCATGAACGAATTGCCGCAAGATGACGGCTCCGCGAAGTTCGAGCTTTCCGACAGCCATTTCGGCGTGAAGCACATGCGCAAGGCTCAAGGCGAGCCGGTCGAGATCGGCGATACCTGGTACAAGAACGGGAAGATGAACTGATGAGGGCTCTCAATCTCGCTGCAACGACGGAGATCACCCGCCAGCCACCGCGTCTGATGCTCGCCGAGCCGATGCTTACCATGCGCGGCATCTCCAAGAATTTCGGTGACGTCAAAGCTCTCAGCGATGTCAATGTCAGCGTCTACCCTGGCGAGGTTCTGGGCATCGTCGGCGAATCCGGTTCCGGCAAGTCGACTTTGCTCAGAATGATGAATCTCGAAGATACTCCGGAAGCCGGCAGTTATCATTTGGCCCTGCCAGGCCGCGAGGACCGAAATCTCTTCACGCTCGACCGCTTCGAGCGGCGCTCGCTGAGAGCACAGCATATCGGTATCGTCTACCAGAACCCTCATCTTGGCCTCCTGATGGGTCACACCAGCAGTGGCAACGTTGCCGAGCGGCTGCTAATTGCCGGCAAGCGCAACTTCGCGGAACTCCGTGAACGGGCGCGGCAGTCGCTTGACGCATCCGAGTTTCCGGTCGAGCGGATGGATGCGACGCCACGCGAACTCTCTGGCGGAATGCAACAGCGTGTGCAACTCGCGAAGGCAATCGCGCTCGAACCGGTGGTGCTGCTTCTCGACGAACCGACCACCGGTCTGGACGTTAGTGTTCAGGCACTTGTGCTCGATACGCTGAAGCGGTTGCAGCGGGACCGCGCCATCACCATGGTTCTCGTCTCCCACGATCTCGGTGTGATCCGGACCATGGCCGATCGCGTCATGGTTATGCGTCGCGGCAAGGTCGTGGAACAGGGGTTGGCGGATCAGATCTTCCAAGACCCCCAGCACGCCTACACCCAGCAGCTCGTCCACGCCAAGCTTTGAGAGTGTCCGACATGAATATCGAGGTTTCTATCCCCAAGAAGGCGGCGCCTGTGTTGCGCGTCGAGGGCCTTAGCAAGCAGTTTGAAATGCACCACCTCAAGCGCACGCTATTTGCCTTCGACAACATTGATTTTGAACTTCGTGAGGGCGAGTTCATTCTGCTCAGGGGGGAGAACGGCGCCGGCAAATCAACGCTGCTGCGCACCCTCTACCGCTCGTACCTGCCACGAGGGGGTCATGCTTACTATCACACGCGGGAGGGCGTGATCGACCTCGCCTCGGCCGCCGATGTCGATATTGCCGTCCTTCGCCGCCGCGAGATCGGGTTCGTCACCCAGTTTCTCAATGCCAGGCCTCGCGTTGCCGCTGAGGAGGTTGTTGCAGAACCCCTGCGGCTCGCCGGCACTTACCATGCCGAGGCTCTCGTCGAGGCCCGCCGCTCGCTCGGCGCGTTCGGGGTGAAGAAACAGCTCTGGGCGGCCTATCCATCGACCTTCTCCGGCGGCGAGCAGCAGAAGGTCAATCTGGCGCGGGCTCTTATTCTGCCGCAGCGGCTTCTGTTTCTCGATGAGCCGACGGCTTCGCTCGACCGCGACGCCCGCAACGCTTTGGTCGAACGCCTGACGCAGCTTAAGGCATCTGGTGTCGCAATGATCGGGGTGTTCCATCATCCGGAAGATGTGGCCGGTCTTATCGACCAGGAGATCGCCCTAAAGGCGGTCAAGATCGAGGACCAATGACAACCGCGAAGTGGTCGATCTGGCGGACATCGGTTGGCTTGTCTTGTAGACAAAGGTAGAGCTACGCGAGAGCACCTTAAGTTCGGTGACGCCTGCCAGCATCGAGATCAAATTGTCTATCATGCCGTCGCTGAAATACTCCAGCTTCGGGTCGCCGCTCATGTTCTTGAACGGCAAGACCGCCACGGTCGGGATGCCACCCTGGCCCATCTTGCGATTTATTCCATAGAACGGCCACCACACCACGACCGCAGCGACTGCTAAGACCAGCACCAGGAAGCTCGCCACGACTGGCAGCCGCGACCGGCTGCGGCTCGCGCGCCTGGGCTTGGCCTTGCCGTCGATCGTGACACGATATGCCTCCACCGGCTCCGCGATATTCTTGACCTTCTGCAGGCCCATCGACTGAAAGCCGAAAGCCAGCTTCTTCTCAACCTCGCGCGCGACCTTTGCAGACACCCAGATGCCGCCAGGCTCGGCAAGTTGTTCCAGCCGCGCCGCGATATTTACGCCCTCGCCAAACCGATCGTCACCCTCGACAATCACCTCGCCAAGATTGACGCCGATCCGCACATCGATACGCTGGTCTTTCGGCAACGAGGCGTTTCGCTCGGCCAACCCGCGTTGCAGCGAAACCGCGCACTCCATCGCCTCGACGACAGAAGAAAACTCCGCCAGCAGGCCGTCGCCCATCAGCTTGAAGATAGTGCCATGATGACGCGCTACTGTCGGTTCGAAAAGTTCCTTATGACCGGCGCGCACCCGTTCATGCGTACCCGCCTCGTCGCGCTCCATGGCAGAATATCCGACAACGTCAGCAGCAAGGATGGCGGCGAGCTTGCGGTCCATTTCGGAGCACTCTGTCGGCGGCCAACCTCGGAGGCGAGGTGGCAACCCTCCCGGTTCCAATCAGTTTCGCCTATCAGGACCTTACCCGCAAGCGGCTGCCGGTTTCAAAACGACTTGATTGGGTCCGTTAGCGGACTGGCAGGTTACCGGTCATCGAATGACCAAAGCGGCCAATACTGAATGAGACGAACCGCTCTTTAACTGGCCGCTATCCGACACTCCATCCAGACCTTCCCCAAGGGATGAATCTTCCTATAGATGTTGGGCACCGATTGGTTTTTTAGAGTGACAGCTGGCTGTCCAATTGTCCTCACCTCGGAGAGGGCAGAGGATTAGAATATTGGTGACTTGATTCGGAAACGTGGTTCGTGTGAGTCACCGTTAGACAGTTTGCCTTCTCGATATCGAAAATGATCAAAAATGAACGCTCACAGTGCCGATGCCTCAGCCTTAGGTTTTCTTTACCAGGCCCAATATGCGCTTTTGAGGCTTTGGAGTGAGACAAGTCTCGAAGCCGTGATCTATCTCGAGACGCTCGACGATGTTGTACTCGAAACTAGCGGACAGACGATCCTCGAGCAGCTCAAACATTCGCTGTCGAAAAAACCGGACGCGATCAGCTTGGCGAGCGTGAACCTTTGGAAGACATTGAAGGTGTGGATCGACGTCCTTCCAGATCTCGACCTTTCCACGACATCGCTTCACCTCGTCACCGTCGCAGATATCCCCCCAAGCTCTTCGCTTACAGTCCTTCTCGACGACGCAAAAAGCCGTGCCGAGCTTCTGATCGCGCTCCGAGAGGAAGCAAAGCGTGTCGTGCAGGAAAGGGCAGACGCAGTGGCGAAAGGGGTAACGCCGCTTCCTCATGCGAAACGCGCTCCGGGCTGCGAGGCATTTCTACAGCTCTCCGACGAGAAACAGGCCGAGATCCTCTCCAGGGTCAAATTGATGCCCGGCCAACGGAACATCAAGTACATTGAGGACGAACTCGCGAAAAGACTGACATCCGTGCTCGCGAAAGATCAGGCCGATGTAGCGTCACGCATGGTGGAGTGGTGGAATCGCCAGATCGTTCATGCGCACTGTGGGAAGCGGGATAAGGCCATCCACCGCTTCGAGCTCGTGAAGCGACATATGGAGATCGTTGCCGATATCGAACACGACAACCTCGTGGACTATTATGCGACGGAGCTTCCCCCAGATACCTACCGATCGCATCCGATGGTCGAGAGCCAGATCAAGCTGGTGGAATCAACTGCATCCTGGCTTCAAAGGGCTATCACCCATGAATGGCGTGCTCGTGCATCTCGGTCGCGATGGTCCACCGATAACCCGACCTGGCAAGAGAAGATTTCCAAGTATGACGATCGGCTGACCGAGGAGTGGTCATACATGCACGCTGACATGTGCGAAAAGTGCGACGGCAAATCCAACGACGAAAAAAAGACCCAAGGGCGCGAGCTACTGAACTGGAGCTTCTTTGAAGCACCGAACAAAATCGAATACCTCACACCGACCGTTACTTCGCCAAGTTACGTCAGAGGGACATATCACGTACTGTCGATCGACGGCCGAGTCGGCTGGCATCCTGACTATGTTGCCCTTCTGGGGTTTAAGAAATGAGCTTGGCTTACGATCTCTTCGCGGAAAGCAATCCTGCTTTCGGTACATTCGGCCTCGTTGGATTCTGCCAAACATACCATGCGGTTTCGAAAAGATCGCCGGAGTTCGCGCTTGCGTACCTCGCCTTGCCGCTCGCTCTTTCCGACGACCTGGAAACGTCCTTCCAGCAGACGGCGGCTACAACAGGTCTCCTGTCTTGGCTCAACCGATATCCAGATGTTCGTCTAGACTTGGCTGCCCGGTTAGATGCCTCGAAGGATATCGTATCAGCGGCGGTACGGTTCGGACTTAGTACAAAGGCCCTATCGTTCAATTCCGATGGGACCATCGGCCTCGGCACTCGGAAAGCGCCGAAGGTATCAATTGCCGCCTTACCAGAGAAACCGAAGCGCGCCATGAAACGGGCGGAGCGGCTCGGCACTTGGATGGGCAAGGCAGGATCAGCTGGGACAATCTTTTCCGCGTTCGGAGTGATGCCGTGAGTCGTTGGAACATTCGTGAGATTGCATTCTTTGGTGTCGGTGGAAGGCGCAGGACACTCGAATTTGATGTCGGCAAGGTCAATGTAATCACCGGCGCATCGGGGACAGGCAAGTCCGCGATCATAGACGCGATCGATTACTGCCTTGGGTCGAAGGACTGCAATCTACCATTCTTCGTGCGTAACCACGCCGAAGCCGTGGCTGTTCACTGGGCGCTGGGTGAAACTGACCTTATCGTTGGCAGAAAGATTCCAAAAGCCGGAAGCGGCACCAGCTTGATGTACGTTCGGTCAGGCCGAAACCTTATGCTTCCGGACACGTCCGAAGAACTTGAGGGCCCAACCAATCGAGAGACTGCGCGCGAATTGATCGAAAAGGCGTTCGGCATTCAAGGCACCGACGACCCGGCCATCGCCGCCAAGTCTGACAAGGGGCGCGCGACCATCCGTGACGTACCTCCCTACATCTTCTTGTCTGGAGACGTCATCATTAGCAGGACGACACTGCTGCACGACCTGAACCGACCGGAAAAAGCAAAGGACATCAAGGCGACTATTCCCTACTTCCTCGGCGCTATCGATCAGGAGAGTGTCCTCGCCGCGCGGACGCTTCGACAACTTGAAGCCGCGCTGGCGAGGATCGAGCGGGAGGCGAAAGCACAGGAGAGGAGCCAAAGCCTCTTGACGCAGCGCTCGATGGCGCTTTTGACGCAGGCGCAAAGTGTCGGCCTGCTGGCCGAATTGCCTTCCACAGATGCGTCCGACCAAAGCCTCCTTGACCAGCTCGCCGAAGTCGCGGGCAGTGGGGTCGATTCATCAGACACCAGAGATTCGGAGGCTCGGACACTCCTTGAGGAAGAGCGGCGAGAACTGGTTTCAGAATTGCAGGCGCTGAGAGGTAAGCGTCAGATGCTCAGGCAGACTATCCGCGAGGCGGTCGGCTATGAATCGGCAGTGTCTGGGCAGTCTCACAAGTTGCGTCTGGTCGAGCACCTAAGGCTCGACGACGGGCGGTGTCCCGTATGCGACGCTGAGAATGCCGCAGGCCAGGCAATGGCAGAGCAAATACGCAATTCTTTGAAGATCGTTTCAAACGAGGTTCTCGCGGTCGACGGGATGCGTCCTCGTCTAGACGCCCATTCAGGACATATCGAAAACTTGATCGGCTCTAAATCCGGCCGCCTGAGGGAAGTCGAAGAGCAAATCAGCGGGCTCGTCCGGGTAGAGGAAGAGGCGGTGAAGACAGGGTCTCTTCTACAGGAGAGGGCTCGTGTCGTGGGTCGTATCGACCAATTCCTCGATACAACGGCGAAAGATTTCCAGGCGACTTCGACGAATTCCGAATCGCTCATGGCCCGGATCGAGGAGCTGAGGGATCAGGTCGATCCGCAGGCTCGCAAGGACCGTCTTCGCGACGCGGAGAACATGGTCAGCGGCTTCGCGACCGAGATGCTCGACGACCTTCCCACTGTGGTGCCAGCTACGGGCTCGCGAGTGGTGTTCTCTTCAACCCCGAACATTTCGGTGATCGAGCCATCTCGTCGAGCGGTTCTCACAATGGCCGAGATAGGTTCTGACCAAAACTACCTGGCTATCCATCTCGCTCTGTCCTTCTCACTGCACAAGCTCTTCGAAACCATCGTGGCGCCCGTCCCGGGCGTTCTGGTCATCGATCAGATTAGCCGCCCCTACTACCCCAAGGGTGGGGACGAAAAGCGGCTCCAGGAAATGGAGAAGGATGACGATCAGGTCGCGATGCAGCAGATCGTCCGTTTTCTGTTTGACGAAACGGCACGCCAGGCGGGCCTGCAGATCATCCTCATCGAACACGCCTATATCGAGGAAGACCCGGAATATGTCGCAGCCGTAAAAGGCAGATGGACAAAGGCATCCGGAATTAAGCTCATTCCCTCTGACTGGCCTCTAAGATCCTGATCGGATAAGCACCCCAGCAACTGGGAGATGCTGATGTTTAGAGCTTAGGCCGCCCCATTTCTCCGCTTTGCTGGGGCGACTGCTTTCAGGCTAGAATCGCGAACCGGCCAACGACCGAGATCAGGCGCAAAGCGGCCGTCCTCGGCGGATGTCTCGCATCCGTAAGCAACGGCTCTCCTGCTCCATGTGTGGATCGGGTCACCGTCTGACCCACGCCTCAACCTACACGTGCGGAGTGTCTACGGGGCCACCGGCTTCGCTAAGTCGTTGGGCGGGCGCACTCAGAGGCGAAGCCTTGGAGGTCATCGTTCCAGCGGTGTAACAAACTGTGTAACAATGCGACCGAAAACGATAACAATTTCAGCCATCAGATCGAAAGCGCTCTCTCCGCCACTTTGACTGCTAGCCCGTTGAAAAAGCTATAACTTTATTGATCGCCTACATCGAAGCCCTCATTTTACCCCACATTTTGAACAGGATAAGATCGGACCGCTACGGATGTCGTCGGACGATCAGTAAGGCAGTTGTCGAAGCGACGACTGGCGCCACGCATAGGGCACAACATGAACGCCAACATGCTGTTCAATTGGCGTCGTGAGGCTAGGCAGGGCCGACTGCCCGCCGTCGCACGCCAGCGGTGACCCGACCAGACCGGATACTGCCGAAGCGCCGGCCTTTGCCGGACCACTTGCCGCGCGAGGAGATCGTCCACGATCTCGATGGCAATGAAGCCTGCGTCTGCTGGGCCTGCGGATCCCATATGACCCGGCTCGGCGAAGATGTGACCGAGGTGCTGGAGTACGTCCCCGGCCACTTCAAGGTAATACGGCATGTCCGGCCAAAGTTGGCGATCCGCGTCGCCGCAAAGCCGCTGCTCGCCGGCCTCTTCGCCTGGATGGAGGCAACGGCTCGCATGCTTTCTGCCAGGTCGGCGCTCGCCGAGGCGTTCCGCTACAGCTCAAGCGCCGCGTTGCGCTCTCCCGCTTCCTCGACGACGGCCGGCTGGAGGCCGACAACAACATCGCCGAGAACGCCCTGCGCGGCATCGCCCTTGGCCGCAAGAACTATCTCTTCGCCGGTTCACGCCGGCGGCGAGCGGGCCGCGGCGATCTACACTTTGGTCGGCACGGCCAAGCTCAACGGCGTTAACCCGGAAGCTTGGCTCACAGACGTCCTTGCCCGCATTGCCGACGGTCACCCGATCAACCGGATCGAAGAGCTGCTGCCGTGGCGCTGATCCGGCGACGTCGCCATCTCCCCGATGTCATTCACTATTCGGTGCGTGCGGTCACCCTGCCTTCCAGTGACCTGAAGATCGAACGGTATTGCGGCAAAGCGAGGTCAGGCAAAGCGCAGGCCGTCTCAACATCGAACCACCGGAGCTCGGTATGCTCATCACCCCGCATCTCCGGATCGCCGCCGGCCCACTCCATGATAACAAAGAAATGAAGCCGGCCGGGTCCAACTTCGGGTGAAGACTCGACGAACCCCCCGATTGGCATGAAGCCCGTCGGCGTTACGCCAACTTCCTCTCGAACTTCCCGAACGAGCGCATCCTCTGGCCTCTCCGCGCCCTCAAGATGTCCCCCAATCACATCCCAGCAGCTTGCATACGACCGACGATGCGGAGACCTCCGCCCAAGCAACAAGGTGCCATCGCGAACCAGGATGGCACAGGCTACTTCGCGCATCTCTTGAACACCTTCGTCGTCGTGGTTAGGCCAAACGGTCTCACCCTACGATCACAACAAATTGTCGACAACCACAGCTCGCGCGACGCCTCAGGCCGGACGCTTACGATTTGAGCGGATGTGTTGAGTTAGCTACCCTCCGCGTGACGGGGACGGGCTGATCCCATCAGGCGAACCCAGCGGCGGTGAGGGCGAACGAAGCTCACATGAACAAGCGATAGGGATAGACGTTCCGCGGCAAGTCCGGGACATTCGCTATCGTGCGTGCTAGTTTCTGCGAATAGCGGATGCTAACCGGCACCGGGTCGTAGAGCGCGTCGTTGTTCCAATCCATCTTGGTCAGTGCTAGCGCCTCGTGAGCGGTCAATTCGAGCGGTCCGCTGCCGGCATGACGGATCAGTTGCAGCGGCCGCGGGATGCTCTTCTGCCTTGATAATAATCGCCCTTGGTCGACACGTCAGGCGCATTGCCAGCGACCCAGACCAGCGCGGAATTGCCGGACCGCACCACCATCGTTCCCCGCGGCACCGCGTGGCCTGACGGTTTGGTTTGGGGGGCTGGGCAAGCCCGACTCGATCAGCCAGACGCCGCGCCAACAGGATGCCGAACTGACCTCGATACACTCGATTTCCGGGACGCCAGCCAGCGCATCAAACGCCCCTTCGATCTCGCCGTCCTTGAAGGGAGTGGTCTTGTGGATGACCATTCGCCTGGGCACGTTGCCGCCATTGCGGCCCTGGTAGAGTTCTAGGCTACGGGCGAGAACGGCGCGCATGTCGTCGCGGCTCAGGAACGGATTTCTTCGCGCCTCGGCAACGTCGGCCACGGGGTCTTGGGCTTCGAAGGCCACGAACTGCATGCCGCCGCCGTCCATATCGAACACCTGCGAACAGCATGTCACATAATGCGCATCCCGCTGGTCACCGCGCAGCGCATAGGCCAGACCGATATATGCGGTATCGGCCGGCACGCCCTTTAGCGGCGCCAGCTTCCACGGCGTGCCTGCTGCCTTCACATATAGGGCCGTGGCCAGCCGCCATGCAAGCGACCCCTTATGGGTGAAGGTAAAAGCCCGGTCGTTCAGCACCTGGATTGGGATATTGTATCTGGCGCCCAGTGCTTTGAGTGCATCGTGAGCGTCGAAGAATTTGCCGCGAGTGGCCGGGTTCCAATTGTCTGGGAAGTGAACCAAAACGACATCAAACGCGTTGCGAAGCATATCGAGCCGCCGGAGTGCCGCCTCGATCGCGAGGTAGAGCCGGGTTTGCGGATCACCCTCGCCGGGCAGTCCGTGCAGGTGCTCGGGCCATTTGATGTGAGCGTCGCGTGGGGCCGACTCTAGCGCTACATTGAAGAGCCGCTCAAACCCCGGATATTGCGGAACATATTCGGACCTGTCAGTCGGACGATGCACGTTGCGCAGCAACAGCATCAAGTCGCCGCGTCGCTTAAAGGCGCTCTCTGGGCCCACGGTCGCGATCCTTATCCGGGAGGTGAAGCCGCCGAACGACCCCTTCGAATAGGGTCCGAAATCGCAAGCCCCGGAGCGGGTGAACGTCGACCTGGGTAGAATCCGAAGGCGAGAAGGACAGGTACGGCTCGTCTAGCAGCGTGAACGGCGGAAGTTTTGTCAACGAGGCAGGGGAGCTCATTACGTGGTCCTGTCAAAATAGACGTGGTGATGGCCCGGCCGGCTCCAGCCGGTCACCGGGGACACCTGGAACACGGCATCAATCCCGGCGCCCTCCTCCAGCCCGAACGCCCGTTTCGTCCCGCCGCTGGCGTAAGAAGCTGGGCCCAGCCAGCGATGATGCTCGCCCAGTTCTTGTTGTAGCGCTGCGCCCACCGTTCACGCCGCCAGTCGCCCGCAGGGTCACCGCTGCGGTCAGGACGCGCGCCCATGGGATCCGCATTGGAGAATTCCTCACGCCCCGGATTCCCATTCTGGGTCTCCTCGGCCCGCGGGATATTCACGAAGGTGTACGGCTCGAAGCCGCACCACCAGCGCCCGTCGACCATGTCCAGCTTCAGAAACACACCTTCCTGAAATGGAAATCCGGTGCCCGGAACGGTTGAATGCCCGCTCTTGCGGAGCGCCATCATGTGCAACTTTCGGCCCGTTAGCGGCAAGAAAGGTTAGCAAAGCTGCCACTGCCTTAAGCCGATGAACTACTTAGGCGCGGAGCCGCATTGTCAGTTCGAGGCCCCGGCTCCAGGCATTGTGGTCACTCGATGCCGGCCCAAATGTTGCGTGGTGGAGCGCGGGCTGAGTGACGCGGCAGGGTCCGGCGATGATGTTCAAAGCTGACACAAAGACGCTCTGCATTGAGACGCCCCAAACTGAGTCGACACCGGAGGCGCTAGCTCCCGGCTTCAAAATTGAGCGATGTAAGCTGAGCAAATTTTGGCGTCACATGGTCTTCAAGTACCTGCTGAAGTCTTGGATAGACGGTTGATGAATCTTCAACAGGCTTCCCTCGCGTCAGTTCGTAATTTCTAATTCCTGGAAGCGACTGCTCGGTTAGATTGTCAAGTAGCAGGCAAAATTCATCGCACATACCAACTAGGCAATTAAGTCGGTCGTCATCGGCAAAAGCGTTGAACGAAAAACTATCGGCATAGAGTATCGCAGCCACAGATTCGTCTGGAGACCTCATCGGAATTGCTACATAGGACAGAGCTACCGTTTTGATATCGCGATTATCGCCAATGTCCTTCATATCCTCCTTCAAGTCGCTCAGTAAAGCATCGGACGTCGGGTAAGCTCGCGTTCTCACTATCCTTTGGAGGGCAAAGGCTTTTCCCATGATGCCCGTTGTGACAGCGTTCATCCTACCGGCGGCATTTGAGTTGTACGGAATTCCTGAGTAGGCGCTCAGTTGCTGCAGATATTCTCCCCCCTCACGATTGACGGCACGATGGAGCACAACCCGAGTTCTGTCAGCGATACCCAAACTGCGCAGATATCCTGCTATGGCCGCGGTGAACGGCAGCGCCACCAGTTGCGATGCGCCCGGGACTGGCTCGGGGTGTTCTATTTTGCTTTGCTTAGGCTCGAATGGATGAACAGCAGGTGTCATGGCGCTAATCCTCTTGGATCAGGAGAAAAGATGCCCGGCAGCCAAAGCTCCTCGGACGATTGATCGTCACTTTTCTTCAATTTCGTCAATCTCGCCTCCACCTTGGTATGGTCCGAAAAGAGACTGAGAATATGTGCATATGAGCCAGTCCCGTGACGCTGCACGATATGACTTTTCGGGATCCCCTGCCGCTTCGCAAAATGAGCAATCGGCTCCAAGGTTATTGCAAATGCACCTGCATCATAAAGCAAGTACAGCAGAAACCTATTCAAAAAAGAACTCTTATTCTCGAAGAGACGATCGACACTCCAGTCCTCGCCCTCCTCGGGCTTCACGTGTAAAACCGCGCGCACGTCTTTGCGCAGCCGAGATCGCAACCTTTCTGTTGCGGTCTCAAGGTGTCTGGCCAGCGATTTTGGTGCGTTGTCCAGCATTTTCTTGACGTTGCCGGGCAAGCGACCACCGGCCGGTCCAATCAGTGTTCGCAATTCCTTTTCAACATCGTCAAGATCGCCTAAAAGTAGCTCCGCAAGTATGGTGTCTTGACGGAAACGCTCGATCGTCAAGCGGCAGAGATCCACCAAACCTCCGTCGCCATGGCCTGATACGACAAACACCGGCCTTGCTCCAGTTAGAACCGGCTGCCCCAAAGTGTCATTTCGCCAGTAAGAAGCCGAGGCAACAGCCCCTTGGGTTAGCTGCCCGGCTTCCAAGCCAAACCCTGCAGCAACTACGATGGTGTCGTAACTTTGACGGTTACCGGCGGGTTCACCGGCGCGAAAGTGTCGTCCGGCCCGGTTAGCGGCCAAACCCAACCACTCCACTTCGCCCCGATGGGCGTCTACTCTGAGGTGACCCAAGCCGAGAAATACTTTAGGAACAAGCCCACCGCCGCCCTCATTCTCCGTGCAGCGGTCACCGAACGTGTCAAGCATTTTGGCGGCAACGTCTGAAGCCTTACCTGCGTTCCAGTTTAATACCGGTAGGCTGGCACTCGGCCTGCGACTTCCCGCAGCCGGCCAGTTATATATGAAGGGATGCAACCACCGCGTGTCGGAGCCTTGCTGGAGCGGGCACAAATCCCACCTCTGCTCAAATAACGTCACGTGCACCCCGGTGAAGGACGACATCGCCGCAGCGAATGTTAAGCCTGCTGCGCCGCCGCCGATGACCGCGACATTGGTTAGGGCTCGTCGCCCCTGAACGTTAAGTTCCTGCAGCGCCCAGGCTAGGTTCAAAGCTCGAACTTGTTGTTGATAAACCGTCACGCCCTTTGACAAACTGCCGAGGACAAACACCTTCGTCGTGACCTCATACGTAGAGGCAACCTCGGAGGGGGCAATAGTGACACCGCGCATCATGACGATGAGATGTGCGTCAACAGGGACGCGGGATCAAGGCGAAAATTTCGCTATTAGCAAGGACCAGCTTTACTCCTGACATTGGCGGGCTACTCAACATGGCTTTGGCCCGGCCGACTCGGCTTCGCGTAACCCCAAACCGATGCTGTTACACGTGGTGGCTGGACTTCAACTCAGATCACGCTGGCGACTACCTCGGCAAGGTTCTTGCGAAGCCTCATTTCGTCTAGCGGACATTCTCTTTTTTGCCCATCCCGAGTGAATCCGTTCCCTTTGCTTTATCCGTCCACAGCGCAAGAAATAAGTTTAGCGACGACAATCACGGCTTGTAGTTGCGTCTATAGAATGTTCAAAATCCATGTGGCCGGAGGGGACTATGATTTTTAAGCAGGCGCGTGTAGCGCAGCCATTTAGTGCTGAGGCGAAGTTAAAGCGCGCTCTCCGCAATCATTTGCGCACGCTCGGTTTTACGAAGGACGACAATGGCGACCTCGTACTTCCTGACGGTGGAAAGGAAGTCGTGCGCAACCTCCATCGCAGCCAGTGGCGCGAGAAGATGACCGCTGCTCTGCCCCTCATTGCACGAGCACTTCCAAAGGCGTTGCCGCACTTTGCCAATGGCGCGGAGATCGATCCCACGAAGATCAAATTCCGCCTGATCCTGGTGCGCAGCGGCACGGCCGAAGCCGACCTGTTTCGCATCGCCACACTGACTTGGTCGGTCCCGGTATCCCCGGGGTTTGGCCGGCGCATGCGGTACCTCGTTTGGGATGATGGCCACAGCCGCCTAGCAGGCGTTATCGCCCTTGGTGATCCAGTTTACAATCTCTCCGTCCGTGACAACGAGATCGGCTGGGACGTTCACGATCGCGCCAGGCGCCTTGTTGGCCTTCTCGATGCCTACGTGCTAGGCGCGGTTCCCCCGTACAGCTTCCTGCTGGGTGGCAAGGCAGTGGCGTGCCTCATTCGCTCGAAGGAGGTTTTGAAGGACTTCAACCGTGCCTACGGCGAAACGATTGGGGTGATCTCAAAGTCGGCCAAGCACGCCAAACTTCTCGCCGTCACGACCACCTCTTCTATGGGTCGCTCATCCGTCTATAATCGTCTTAGACTCGACGACCTCACCTACCTGAAGCCCCTCGGCTTCACGAAAGGCTTCGGGCACTTCCACATCACCGACAGCCTCTTCGAAAAGATGCGGGCGTACCTTCGAGAACGGGATCACGACTACGCCGACAAACACGTCTTCGGCGAAGGCCCGAATTGGAGGCTGCGTGCGATTCGGGCCGCACTGGTCGGTTTGAACGTCAACGAAAACATCCTGAAACACGGCATCCAGCGCGAAGTTTTTATCTCGACGCTGGCTGAGAACGCCTACGAGGTGCTTAAGGATGGCAAGGCGAAGCCCGACTTCTCGACATTGCGGAGCGTTTCGCAGATTTCCGACCTAGCACGTGAACGGTGGATCCTGCCGCGGGCTGAACGCGGAGAGATCGACTACCGCTCCTGGACGCGTGAGCAGATTCCCAATCTGATCAAGCGCAAGGTCGAGTTGCCCACCGCTGCCAAGCGCGGTACCGGATAGCGGTATGCTCGGGGGAGTTCAGCACAGGCTCATGGAGACCTTTTCCGCGATCGCCAAGCGGCGCCGCGAGGCTCGGTATCCTGTCTATGCCCTCGAACACGGCCTGACGTCGGACCAAGTCGAAGAAGTTTGGAACTCGGCTAGCGCCTCGATTCGCTATCTGCCGCCATCGGCCTCGCACTGGCTTGTATGGTGCGCAATCGGCGCAGAAGCCGGCTACCGGTATTCTGGAGACGAATTTTGGCCCGCACTCGAACGGCATCCGGACGAGTGGCGGACAAACGACTATCGGCAGCGACTACGCAATTTTTATCGGCGTTTCAGCGTGGAGTTCGGCGGGCCAGAACCGAAGGGACGCTGGGCCGGTCACTTTAATATCATTGCGTGGCCTATCAGCGGAGCAATCCTTCCACTCTACCTTCAGACGCCGTTCGCCCATCATCTCTTCGACCAGCGATTTGCATTACCCCGAGCCGTTCAGGCTGGCGGTGATGCAGTCGGCCAACTCCTCCTTGATCGCTACAGCGGAACCTCGTCACGCTTTCGCGACTTCCTCCAACAAACGGAATTGACAAGCCAGATCTTGCTCGCACTGCGTGACGAAGGGCGTGCGCCTGAAGTCACGCGTATCGAGCCGTCCGTCCTGAGCAAGATCGTCTCCGACTTGGAACGCAGACGGGATGCACGCTCCTACTTGCGCGACGCGCGTCGCGTGATTGAGAGCACTACCTTCAAGATCGGTGCCGAGCTTCGACCCAAACCTTCAGGCCGCGATCTCGCCAAGCAAAAGGAAGCTTTCGCAGGCTGCTTCACGCTCCTCGCCCGCAAGTCCCCAGACGGACATGTCGGACTTGGTCTCAGGCTTCCAGATTTTCGCAGCGCTGGGCTCAACCGCGACAACCTCGCAGGGCAGCGCATTCGATTTGCCGGGAAGGATGAACCCTCCCAGCCGGCATCAGTCCTGCTCGCTTTGAGCGGCGGTGAACGTCGGCTCGATGTCTTCCCGGCACCGAATGCTGATCTTGTGACCGCGGAGGACTCAAGCGATGAGATGGCAGCCTTGCTTGGCAGCGTCGCTCGCATCGACGAGAGACCAGCCTGGGTTCTGCGTCGGCAACTCGATGGCGCATATAGAGAGGTGCTGGGCGGCCATGTGCGATCAGGTCAAGACTACGTTTTGCTCGTTCGAGGAAACTTGCGAAACGATGTGATCGAGAGTGCTGGTCTACGGCGGGCCGTGGTGCTCGCGAAGGACGTCGAAGCCTACGCCACTAGAACACCGTCCATACTCACCGAGGCCCATCGTAAAGCCTTTAAGGCACTCGGGATTAGCGTGCGCACAGGCATCAGTGTGGCTCCGGTCGGGCTTAGCCCGAGGCCCGGCGATCTACCAGCTTGGCTGGTCACCGAGCCTGTCCTTGTCGCCGCGTCCGCAGATACCGAAGTCGCCCGACTGATGGTCTCGCTTGACGAGGCCGAACCCCAAATCATAGCGTGTTCCAACTCTAGAGCGTTGATCGCTATTGAGCATCTTGAGCCAGGGAGGCATTCGCTCGCCTTCAAGCCGCTTCTGACAGCGAACGGCGAGTGGGCCACCCCCTCCGACATGTTCGAGTTTGAAATCTTGGCCCCCCAGGCCTGGCCGGAGGCCATGCGCGGCAAATCGGGATTTCGCCTGATCATTGAGCCGCCGGACGCGACCTTCGAAATGGTAGTGAGCGGGGGCGCCACGTTACAAGCCTTCGGACCACCGCGTCGGGGGGTTCAATGGTCCCTCGTCGCCTACGGCGCAGCAGGACATCCTGAGTGCACTATGCAGCTCGGTGCAACGCGTGTAGGCGAGCCGTCAAACCTACTGTCCGCGGCCCTTGAAAAGGCATGTCGCCGGTACTCGGACCAAATCGACGAAGCGTATCAGATCGACATCGTCGCAAGCCTCGACGAACTTGGCAGACAGGCGGAACGCTTCCCACGCACCGTCGAACCACTTCGCTGGAAGTTCAATCCCACCAATGGGGCGGTGCGGTTGATTGACGAAACAGATCACGAGGAATTGCCGAAGCTCAGTTGCTACTCGCTCGGCAATCCGATGGAGAAGTCTCCACTCCCCCTAGAAACCGCGCTCGTTGGCATAAGACCCGACGGCGAAGGAGCGCTATACGTCGCGCGGTATAAGAACCTGACGCAGTCGATCTTCGTAAGCGCTCCTTCCAACTCGAAGTTCAAGGACTTCTCGTCGCTCGGAACGAAGCAGAACCTTTCGCTCCCACCGCACCGGGGGCTTGCGGTCATCCGGCTGATCGATGGCATGCGTCGGTGGGAGAAAGCGAAACCTGTCGGTCATTGGGCATTGGTTCGTCGCGACCTGACGGTGAGACGTTTGCGTGAGGAACTCACTGCCCTCTGCTGCGGGCGCGACTTCGCTGGCCTTGTGCTGAGTAACCCACCGTCGCTCGACCAAGCCCAGGCGAAGGTCGGTGGTTCGCAGGGCTTTGGCTATCGAATGAGGCGGAGCGACTGGCCCACTGACTACGTGTCGGCCGTCCCAGCGTTCGTCCACTACGCCAGGCACTACCAGGTGGAGTCGGACGAATGGTTGGCGCGGCTCGCTCTCACCTTAGCCTATCGTCCGCTCAAGCTTCGCCTCGACGCCATCGATGACAAGACGGAGTTTCTCGCCCATCTTCTCGACCAAGGGCATTTACAGCGCGGTGCGTTCCTTGCTCACGCTGTTTCACGAATGCCCGCAACCGCGATCTTAAAGGAGACCGCGTGATGCGTGCGATCGAACCTGCCGAACTTGTAGCTCTGACATCAGTCGCTTTGGGACTTCCACCGTCTGGCGCCATACACGACGTACTGAAGCCTGCGTTGCGGCGTGGGAGCTACTTGCTGGCGCCATGTTCGTCAGCGGACCTGATCAGGTTTGTCGGCGATCCTCTTGGTGGCACCCAGAACATTCGCGACGCTGTCGAACTAGCGTTGGAAGATCTCATCGCCTACGGGGACATTCTCGAGATGCGTAAGATTGTTGGTGACGAGTGGGATGTCCCCGCTGTCACCTTACGTCCGGCCTCTCCCGCGTTCGTGCTCCGCTCACCGCATGAAGCAATCATCCTCGGCGTCGCCGGCGACTTCCCATCGGCGCTGCCCGACGACCTCGCAAAATTGGTCAATGACGATGGTCCAGTTCGCACCTTGAACCGTCCTGATGATCAAGAGCTGGGCACACATTTGCGAAGCCTCGGTCTTTCGGAACTCAAAGAAGGCGCGTGGCTGCGGCTGCCTGCGGTAGCAAGCGCGAAAGATTACGTTGATACCTTGAGAGCGCGGCTGACGGTCGCCCCTTTTTGTGCGCCGATTATCGACGGACTTGAAATTCTTGGGCCCGAAAAATCGTCGAGGTTTTACAGAGGGCGATGGCGGTCCCCTCTCGCCACTGACAGCGGAATGTTCGTTGCTCGTCGGCCGCAAGCCTACGGGTTCAAGCTGTGGTCTGTTGTCGATCTAGAGATGGGCAAAGCACGTCGCTTGATCGACCTGTCGCCTACTGACTCATTCGAACGGGGCTGTGATTCGGCTTGGCGGCTTCAGGCAGCCATCGACGCCACACGAGATTCGCCGCAGGAGTTCGATGTGCTCGATGAGGGCGCTCTTACGCACTTCGATTTTCATTGCCCGCTGCCGTCGTTCGCTGAGCGGCGACTCGCGTTGGTCGGCTCTAAGTCGCCGGCCTATAACTGTCTTTTCCGATATTCGATGCCAACGGCCATGCAAAAGGCGGAGATCGCTTTGCTTCAATCAACACTGTGGATGCAGCCAAATCGCGAAGGAGCACGGCGATGACGCTCACCATCCAAGAGACGATTGTGAGCCTACAATCCTCCCTGATCGGCTACATCGAAGCGACCTACCACATCGCCGACCCGAAGGTGGTCGCACAACGCCACACGCTGTTGGAACAAGCCGGTGGCATCTTTCAGCTGCCCTATCTGGAATCGACTCCACGCTACCAAACCGGGGCCAAATACGCCGAGATGGAGGGAGTTCCTTCGGCTGCGCTTGAGGCCTATGTGCGGCTATCGAACGAGCAATATGGCAAGCCGCTATTGTTCGATCCTCCCTACACGCACCAGGCAGATGCGATCCGCACGGTCCTGAAAGACCAATCGAATCTCATGATCATGACGGGGACTGGCTCGGGTAAGACCGAGTCCTTCCTACTTCCCATCCTCGGCAAGCTCGCCATAGAAGCGCGGGAGAAAAGCGAACAGTTTCTCGACTACTCTGCTGTCAGAGCGATGGTGCTATATCCAATGAACGCGCTGGTCAACGATCAGCTTGGACGTCTGCGCCTGTTGTTCGGGCATGAGCGCGTGCGCTCGATGTTTATCGAGTGGTCCGGGCGCACTGCGAAGTTCGCGCGCTATACCAGTCGCACGCCTTACGCTGGCGTGCGTTCACGAAAGAAGGATGGCCAACGGCTCAGGTCAATCGGGGAATTCTTTGTAGAGATCGACAGGGCGGCTGAGCGTCACCTAACCGGCAAACCAATCATCGCGGACGAGGACAAACGCGCCTTCGAACTTCGTGGCTCACTCATGAAGCGAGGTAAGTGGCCTGCGAAAGAAGACATCACGGAATGGTTTGGATCAGGCGAATGGAAGAAAGGTGGCGAGTTTTGCCGCGCTGTCACCCTCAATGACGATGCCGAACTCCTAACGCGTTACGAAGCGCAGAAGACGGCACCCGACCTCCTGATCACCAACTACTCCATGCTGGAGTACATGATGCTCCGCCCCATCGAGCGGACTATCTTCGATCAAACCCGCGAATGGCTAACGGCCTGTCCCAATGAGAAGTTCCTGATCGTTCTCGACGAGGCCCATCTATATCGAGGCGCGCAGGGCGCGGAAGTCGGCCTGCTGCTTCGCCGTCTGCGCGATCGGCTGGGGATTCCGCCAGAACGCTTTCAGGTCATCTGCGCGACAGCCAGCTTTAGCGAGGAGGGCAAGAAGAAGGCGGGAACCTTCGGCAACCAGCTTAGCGGCGTTCCCGCCGCCTCCTTCGTTCCTGTGCTGGGTGATTTGAAGCTCAGGAAGGCCGAAGCACCAGGCGTCGAAGCCGACGTCCAAGCGCTCAACACTGTCGATCTGAACAAGTTCTTTTCCGACGACGCGAACAAGCAGGCTGCGGCCGTCTCAGATTTTCTGAACGCTCGCGGGGTTGTGGCGGACGGCAACAACATCGGCTCACGACTCTACGACGCCTTGAGCGAGTACGGCCCCTTCAGCCTCCTCGTGAACTCGACGATGAGGGCAGCGCAGTCGTTCGATGAATTGCGCGACCTCTTGTTTCCGAGGGCCGACCCGACTGCCGCAGATCGCGCCGTGAATTCTCTGATCGCCATGGGGAGCAGGGCACGCCGAACGGACGACGATGCGAGCCTGCTGCCCTGCCGTGTCCATGCATTCTTCCGAGGCTTGCCTGGACTGTGGGCATGCCTCGATCCCGATTGTACTGAGCTTAAACCCGCTGAGCGTGGCGGTCCTATCGGACGGCTTTACACCCAGCCTGTCGGCCGCTGCGGCTGTGCGGCGCCAGTCCTGCCATACTTCACCTGTCGCTACTGCGGCACCTCTTATGCGCGAGCCTACACGCGCGACGTTTCGAAGCCCGACATTCTCTTTCCAGAAGCGGGACACCGCCTCTTCACCGCCGAAGGTGTTGTCCAGGAATTCGAAGCTCTCGACATCATGCTGCAGCCGCCGACTCAGGATCACATGGGCCTGGAGGCGACTTATGATCTCGGAACTGGACGTCTTAACCAGCACGCGCCCGGCGCCAAGACGCGCTCTGTTTTTCTACCCCCGTCCACGCAGGGCCTTGTCACCGTCTCAACAGAAAAGCCGAGCACGGATGAGGGGGACGACGAGGACGAAGTGGAAGATGCAACCGCATCGGCGAGCCTGGGGCTCTTCATCCCATGTGGCTGCTGCGGCAATAAGGTTCGTGGCGGAAAAACCAGCGTCCAAGACCATCAGACGAAGGGCGATCAACCTTTCCAGGCGTTGGTGCCCTCACAGATCAGCGTGCAGCCGCCAAGCCCCGCAAAAGCCACTGACTTTGCTCCTCTTCGAGGTCGGAAGGTGCTGGCATTCTCCGACTCTCGGCAAGTCGCAGCACGTCTCGCGCCTTCGCTCCAAAATCTTTCTTTGAGAGACACGCTGCGCGCGCTGGTGCCGGCAGGCTTCAACATGGTCGCAACTGATCCTAGCTTTAGCCCAATATTGCGGCTGAACCACGCTTGGATCGCAGCCGTCGTTGCGGCCAACAAGTTCGGCATTCGCCTTAGGCCGAAATTGGCCAATGCGTCAGAGACCTTACCGCGCTTGAAAAACACCAAGTCGGGCGAACTCCCGACGACAGCAGCCCTTTTCGGGCTCATGAACACGACGCCTCCGCAGAATCTCACGGACGCGATCCACGAACTGATCCGTCACAATATTCTTGGGCTTGAACCGCTCGCGGTCGCGTCGGTCGTCGAGGCGCCAGACGTCGCATCCAAAATCGAGGCGCTCCCAGCGATCGAAGGTCTCGCTATCGCACCAGCCGACAAGGTCGCGCTTGCCCGGCTGTGGGTTCGAGCGTGGATCAGAAAGAATGGCGTTTGGTTCAAAGACATGCCCGACGATTGGTGGGGTACGGGCAAAAAAGTGCGCGCCCACAAGGGGGACTTCCGCGCCCTCAAGCATGTCTGGGCGACCCCAGATCAGAAGAGGTTTTTCCTAAAGCACTGGGTGCCGCTTCTCAAGATGCAGCTGTGTCAGCAGACGAGCGCAGGCGACCGCCTGCTGGCATCCAACCTTTCACTCCTTATCGGTGGCGACTGGCGTCGATGCAACACCTGCACCTCCGTGCACCGGCCGCTTCCGACACTACATCGATGTATCGAATGCGGCTCTACCGACGTGCACCTGTTCGACCCGGACAACGATCCCGTCTTCGAGGCCCGCAAGGGCTTCTATCGTGATCCCGTGATCGAGGCATTGAGCGCCACCAAGCCCAACCTCCTGTCCATCATCGCGGCCGAACACACTGCGCAGTTGGGAACTGCCGCGCCCGATGAAGCCTTTTCCCAGGCCGAGCAGCACGAAATGGAGTTTCAAGACATTGACATCGGCTGGCGCGAGATCGACCAGTTCGAAAAGACCAGCATCGATGTGCTCAGCAGCACCACGACGATGGAAGTCGGCATCGATATCGGCGAGCTGTCAGGAGTCGCGCTTCGCAACATGCCGCCTAGTCGCGCGAACTATCAGCAGCGCGCCGGGCGCGCAGGCCGTAGGGGCAACGCGGTCGCGACAGTCGTCGCATTCGGAAGCGCCGACAGCCACGACGAGCACTATTTTTCAGACCCAAAGGCGATGATCCGTGGACAAGTCGTCGACCCGCGTCTGACTCTCGAAAACCCAGACATTGCTCGGCGGCACATTCGCGCCTTCCTCCTTCAGCGCTACCACGAAGATCGGCTGCCGCAGCTCGATGAGAAAAGCGAGGGCCTCTCGAACCTCTTCTCGGTGCTCGGGACGGTGCAGGACTTCCGCGAAGGCATCGGCACAATCCATCGAAAGGATTTCGCCAACTGGCTGAAGACGAACGAGACGAAGCTGCGTGCCGGAATCGACAACTGGCTTCCAGATCAGCTTCTCCCGGCTACACGCCAAGCTTTACTCAACGGATTCGTCGCCGACGTGACGAAGGCGTTTGACCAGGCGATCTTCGGAAATCAGGAACCACCGTCAGCCCCAAATGACGAGGATTCTGAGGACGATGGAGCTACCGCTGATTCGAAAGGTCTGGAGGCCGCTGGAACCGATGCCATCGAAGAACTGGAAGCCGATCCATCGCCGGTGAATGACGAACTCGTTGATTCTTCCAGCGACAATCTCCTCGACCGGCTCCTTTATTGGGGTGCCTTACCGCGGTACGCTTTCCCCACCGACGTGGCGACGTTCACGGTCTTCAGCGAAAAGTCGACTGCCTACCGGGCGGTCCCCAAATTCTCTCCCAGTCAGGGCTTGAACGTCGCTCTCTCTCAGTATGCGCCCAACAAACAAGTTTGGATCAAGGACCACCAGTACACCTCGAAGGCGATCTACTCGCCATTCAAGGGGGAGAGGAAGCGATCCTGGGGCCGGCGCCGTCTCTTCTATGAATGCGAACGCTGCAGTCATGCGAAAACGGTTCCCGAATTCGACTTCAGCAAAATAGGCGAGCGACTGACATGTGAGGCTTGCGCTTCACCCAAGAGCTTCGGCCCAGCCCGCCCTTGGTTCCGCCCACCCGGCTTCGCTCACGCGTGGGGTGATGAAGCACCGACGGTGGCGGATGAGCCGAATGACACTGCATACGCCACGCGCGCCAAGCTCATTATGGCACTTAACGCCGAGGAGGCTGGCGAGGCGGTTGGACCGCGCATCCGCGCTTTGCCGGTGCGGGATCATCTTCTCGTTTCGAATTCGGGCCCGGAGCGTGAGGGCTACACCTATTGTCTGATGTGCGGACGCATCGAATCCGCGACCTCGCCGGAATGGAATCTCAGCCAACCTCACCCTCTGCCTTACCCAAGCAACGGTGACGAACAGTGCCAAGGCCAGTATGTGTCCCGTCACGTCGTCCTAGGCGGTGACTTCCGCACAGACATCGCGCTGTTCTCGCTTAAACTCGACCCTGCGTTCCGTCTTCCCCCAGCGAATTCCGAAACGCAGATGGCGATGCGGACAATTTGCGAAGCGCTATCTGCTGCGGCCTGCCAACTGCTCCAAATCGAAGCAGGAGAAATTCTCGCCGAGTATCGGCCCGCACTCAACGACAATGGAGCGCATGGCGTCCTTGTAGAAGTCTTCCTCTATGACACGTTGGCGGGCGGTGCGGGTTTCTCGCCTCAGATGGTGCCCCGTGCCCAGGAACTATTTGAGAAAGCTCTGAAGATCCTCGAGGATTGCCCCGGCCCCTGTGACGCCTCCTGCTACCGATGCTTGAGGACCTTCCGGAACAAGCTCGATCATGCCGCGCTAGACCGCTTCGTCGGCGCACAGCTCCTGCGTCACGTGATGTTCGATACGGTACCGCAGTTCTCCAAACGACGGGCGGCGGCCTCCCTCGAGTTTCTAGCTAAGGAACTGGAGCGCTTGTTCAACGCGAATTGGACCGTAGAGCGCCACTATGACGTGCCCGCCGCCGAGGCTCCGCTTGTTCTGATCCGGAAAACGGACGGGAAGAAGACGCTCGTGGATGTCCACTCGCCCATCGCAATGAACATTCGCGTCTTTGGTTCCTCGTCATCCGTGGTCGAGGTCATCGACGAGTTGAAGCTAAGACGGCATTTGCCCGAGGCGGTGGAGCAGGTTGTGAGGGCTATGGGCTGACTTTGGGATTGGCCCTCGGCGCGCCCAGCTTCCGTCATTTCGCTACCTGCCGCCGGTTCCTCGCAAAGGCAAGCTCCGCTTGCACCTACGCGTTCGCTATCTGGCAGGGGCTGCAGGCAACCGGCTGAAGATTTGTGAATCAACAAGGAGGGGATTGTGAACAGGACGATCAAAATAGCTCTCAAGGACTTCCCCTCGGCCCCGCCATCACTTTGCGCGCAATCCAGCCCACCGGCCCTGGCTGAAGAGATCGAAATCGACCTGGGACGGCTCTTTCATCACTTCTACCTCGATACCCAAGGCACCCCGCCGCCCGACCCTGACGCTGCACAGTTTCACCACCTGAAACTCCTCGCGGCCACGAAAGATTTCCGCGCTCGCGGCCAGGGATTCGGCAGCCACGCAGCCTACAAGGGCCACGTCTCCAACGAACTTGGCCAAGCCTTCTGTCGCTGGTTCCTCTACGAGCATCTCGACATAACCTATTTCGCCCACATGGAGCACGTGCTTGATCGCAGCGCGCTGGAGGGCCCTGGAAACGCACGTATTGAGCGGGTGCAAAAGGGAGATGTGCCGGACTATTTCTGCGCCGGAAGAAATGGCGAACTTTTCATCGCGGAAGCCAAGGGACGGACCTCCACGGTATCCTTCGGTAACGCCGAGTTCAACCGCTGGAGGAAGCAATTCGGCCGGATCGTTGTTAAAGACGCGTCGGGCGTGGAGCGAGCCGTGAAGGGCTTTATCGTCGCAACGCGGTTCTCCTGCGAAGCCAACCCGAGGGTCCACTCGAAGCTTTTCGCTGAAGACCCCGAGACGCGTGGAGAGGGGCCGCTGCGCGATGACGGTTTGCTGCTCGCGACCGCTAAGACGCTCCACTACGCAGGCATCGCAGCGAAGCTTCGTCAACCGATCCTATCGTCGGCGCTCGCTACCGGGGGGCTCGTGCCTGATGAGATACTCATTCCAGGAACGGTCTGGGAACTCGTCATGCCGCCCTATCAGGGCCGACGTTTTGTCGGGGGCTATTTCCCCGGCCAGGGCGGAGTCCAACCGATCCAAGTCAGCGATGGCAAGATGGTCTTTCTCCCGGAGAACCCGCTTCGGCTTGACTACGCCCCAGGCACATTCTTCGGCGTGGAGGAACACGTTTTCCGCGCCGTCTGCCAAGCGGCTAGGACTGGCAGTGCGCAGGCGGTCCAGCCAATCGAAGAACCCATCTTCTTCTACAGCGCCATCAGCTTCCTTCGTGACGGGTCAATCCTGGGTCCGGTGGACTTCTTCAGGCCTCAGGGACAGATTGCTTTCTGAGCATGATGCGCCTTTAGTCCTCATTGGGATCCTTCAAAGGCTGCACATGCGCTGTCGGCCTAGAGCCGGTAGGGCCGCTTCCGGCCCCACACGAGCCATTCACTGGGCGCTACTGTTGGCTTGTAGATGCTGAGGTGCAACGTGCGCACATCAGGGTATACCCCGACGTGACGTAACGAGTGAGCGCTCGTCAACCGTAACATCAGAGTTGACATCGACTATTTGTGACAAGGTAGCCTCGGGCCTAAACCTTGAGGTGACACGTCATGACCCGGATTGGCTACGCCCGCGTCAGCACCGTTGACCAAGATCTCGACACGCAGGTCGCCAAGCTGAAGGCCGAGGGTTGTAGCATCATTCGATCTGAAAAGGTTTCTGGTGCAAGCCGCGACGGCCGGGCCGAGCTTGCAACCATCATCGACTTCCTGCGGCCCGGGGATGAACTGGTCGTCACCCGACTCGATCGGCTCGGCCGAGACACTCGCGACGTTCTAAATTTGATCCATGAGTGCGAGCAGCGAGGAGCCTTTGTCACTGTCTTAGACCCTCATGTCTCAACGCGTGGGGAGATGGGCCATGTAGTGCTGACTGTCCTAGGCATGGTCGCTCAAATGGAGCGCCGGTTTATTAGAGAGCGACAAAGGGAAGGGATTGAGCGCGGCAAGTCCTCCGGTTCTTATACGGGGGGCAAGGCCCGAATTGATCGTAAGCGCGTTGGAGAGATGCACAGCGCCAAGATGGGCATCTCCGATATTGCGAAGGCAGTTGGATGCTCACGAATGCAGGTTTACCGGATACTCCGAACCATCGATCGAAGCTGAAATAGCATCTGGTTCGACTCATCTGCCAGAACGAGCAGGTCACGCCTACTGCAGCCATTGATCTGAACTTTGCGGAGTTTGCGATGCCGAACCTTTGGCCGTTCGCTCAAATGGCAATCGGCCGCCAAGCCAACCTAGGGCCAGAAGTTTGACGGTGACGTCTACTTGGCAGTTCCCCGAAAAACGCCGATACTATCTGACTGCCAGACGCCTCCGGCGAGCGCGTCCACCTTGCGCTTATGCTCGGGAAAGTGCTACCTAAGACTAATTTTAATGTACGTGAATGGCGCTTCGATAAACATTAATACCAGAACCTTTGAGGTGTCGCATGTAAACTCTGACAATTTGAACTACATTCATACGGGAGGCAATTGGTTGAATTCCCTATTCCCGTGGACATATTGTGTGCGGCACCGACGACGTGGTGGAAGAGAAGTCACGATGACTACGCACCGCGTTTTGTACCTAGTGATTTGATATGGAGATAGGACCGAACCACAGTGAGAGGCATCAATGGGAGACAGAGGCCTGCCCAAGACTGTCGAAACTCAGCCGCCATCGCCTTGGGCCAGACGGATTCGGCGATCGTCTGGAATCATCTTGGGCAGCTTTCTTGGAGCTACGATTGGTTCCAGCATCCAGATAATGGACGCGGGTGTAGGCCTCGCCCAAAAACTTGGTATGCTCCAGTCGCAAGAAATGGTGTTGGCTCGCGGCACTGATCAATCGGCGTTCTCTGACGCACTCACACGTCGAGCGTGGAAGCGAGTATTTCTCGCGGACCTTTTTGTTCGCCGCGTGCAGCTAGGTGCATCAGCAGTCGAAGTCGATTCGGCGTGGCGGGATTATCTTCAATCCCTTGAGGATTGGAATACTGAGTTGATGATAATGATTATGGGTCTCGAGCAGTACTATAGCACAGAAAGAAGCCACGAATTTGAGACTGTTATCCAGCCGATGTTCAGCCTGTCGGACCAGCTGGTGGGAGAGGTATTTCGATCTCCCTATGTAGTTCGTCTGAGGAGTGGCGCTAACCCGGTGTCTGACTCAACAGACAAAGGCCCAGTTTTGGAGGCTCTTGATCAGAGCAATCAGCTCCGAAGCGAGCTCTATTTCTTTGTGAGGAAGACGCGAATGCCAGCTCCTCCCAAGGACGTAGATTCCAATTGAGACTCAGTCTCAGAGGACGGCAATAAGTCGAGCCTCCCGGATCAACATAATAATCCATGCTCACGGCCATAGTGTACGCATCCGGTGAAGACCGCAGACTGGCCTATCCGGCGGCCATGAGGACCTTAGCACTGCGGTGCTGGCGTCAAGCTTTCGATGGGGAGACGCGATGATATTCTTCGAGGAGGAGTTTGACCTCCTCGATGCCTTCATCGGTGAAGGCCAAGATCCCGTCGTCATCGTTGGCGCCGTACACCCAGATGACGCCGTCCTCCGGCTCGAGACCAGGGGTCAGTTCGTGGATGAGCGCTTCGCTGACGCCGAGGTCCCTGGCGACACGTTCGACGGTGTAGACGTGATGCACCTTATTGCGCTGCATGATCAGGCCGCAGCTGGTTGGGTCCGCAGTTTTGCGGATCTCCAATTCCACGGCAGCAAATCATCGATCCGATGGACCGGATAGGGCAGTCGCGCGAGGACGTCGGCGAGCCAGGCCTGCGGGTCGATATCGTTCATCTTGGCGCTGACGATCAGGCTGTAGAGAATGGCCGCGCGCTGTCCGCCGCGATCGGAACCGCAGAACAGCCAGGACTTTCTTCCGAGAGCGATGCCGCGCAGGGCTCGCTCGGCTGCATTGTTGGATAGGCAGATCCGCCCATCGTCGAGGAACCGGGTGAAAGATGACCAGCGGCGCAGCATGTAGTTGAAGGCCTTGGTCAGGTCGTGCCCGCGCGAGAGCTTGTCGCGCGTCTCGATCATCCAGCGCTCGAGCTCGGTGACCAGCGGCGCGCTCCGCTCCTGGCGCACGGCGTGGCGTTGGGCCGGCAACAGGCCGTTGATCGCGCGCTCGATATCGAACAGGGCATCGATGCGCTTCACGGCTTCAATCGCTAGCGGATAGACCAGGTTGGGTTTCTCGCCGCGCGCCTTCTTGCGCGCCGCCGCTTCGATATCGGCCAGCTCGAACACTTTGCGCCGACTGTGGGCCCAGCAGCTGGCTTCCAGAATAGGCGCCGGCTGACGGCCCGTCGCATAGAGATCGCCGTAACCGCCAAAGGCATCGGCCTGCAGAATGCCGCTCCAGCCGGCGAGATGCGCCGCGGGATGTTCGCCTCGGCGATCGCGGGA
>NZ_JBVVQF010000022.1:0-119229 GCF_055811815.1 Mesorhizobium sp. WSM4836 | reverse complement strand
AGAGAAGCTGCGCTTCGCCATCCGTGAAGGCGGCCGCACCGTCGGTGCCGGCATCGTCGTCACCATCAAAGAGTAATTTGGACTTAAACCGATCTGTCGCGGGCGCTGCCCGCGCCGCGCCAGAACAAGGAAGTGACGCATGAACGGACAGAATATCCGCATCCGCCTGAAGGCGTTTGATCACCGGGTGCTCGACGCCTCGACACGGGAAATCGTGTCGACCGCCAAGCGCACCGGCGCCAACGTCCGCGGCCCCATTCCGCTGCCGACGCGGATCGAAAAGTTCACGGTCAACCGGTCGCCTCACGTCGACAAGAAGAGCCGCGAGCAGTTCGAGATGCGCACGCACAAGCGTCTGCTCGACATCGTCGACCCGACCCCGCAAACGGTCGATGCTTTGATGAAGCTCGACCTGGCCGCCGGTGTCGACGTCGAGATCAAGCTCTAAGGAACCAGAGGTCAGCGGGGCGACCCGGAACTCTGAAGGAACAAGAGGCGTGGAGGGGCGACAGCCCCGACAGGGAACTCTAAAGGAATTGAACCGATGCGTTCAGGTGTGATTGCAAAGAAGGTGGGAATGACCCGCATCTACAACGATGCCGGGGAACATGTTCCCGTCACTGTTCTCCAGATGGAGAACTGCCAGGTCGTGGCGCAGCGCACGCAGGAGAAGAACGGCTATACCGCCGTCCAGCTCGGCGTTGGCCTTGCCAAGGTGAAGAACACGTCGAAGGCGATGCGCGGCCATTTCGCGACCGCTTCCGTCGAGCCCAAGGCCAAGGTTGCCGAGTTCCGCGTCTCCGCCGACAACATGATCGATGTCGGCGCCGAGATCACCGTCGAGCATTTCGTCGTCGGCCAGAAGGTCGATGTGACGGGAACCACGATCGGCAAGGGTTTCCAGGGCGTCATCAAGCGGCACCACATGGGTGGCGGCCGCGCGACGCACGGCAACTCGGTGTCGCACCGTACACACGGCTCGACCGGCCAGCGCCAGGATCCGGGCAAGGTGTTCAAGGGCAAGCATATGGCCGGCCACATGGGTGACACCCGCGTCACCACGCAGAATGTCGAGGTCGTCTCGACCGACGCCGATCGCGGCCTGATCCTGATCCGCGGTGCGGTCCCGGGTTCGAAGGGTGCATGGATCCTGGTTCGCGACGCGGCCAAGGTAGCGCTTCCGGCCAATGCGCCGAAGCCCGCCGCGATCCGCGCCGTTGCGACCGATGGTGCCGCCAAGAACGAGGCCCCGGCCACAGAGGGAGCGGAATAATGGACCTCAAGATTACAACGCTTGGCGGCAAGGACGCCGGCAAGCTGAAGCTCTCCGAAGAGATTTTCGGCCTTGATCCGCGCGAGGACATCCTGCAGCGCGTCGTGCGCTGGCAGCTTGCCAAGAAGCAGCAGGGCACCCACAAGGCCAAGGGTCGCGCGGAAATCGCCCGCACCGGCGCCAAGATGTATAAGCAGAAGGGTACGGGCCGCGCCCGTCACCATTCGGCTCGCGCTCCGCAGTTCCGCGGCGGCGGCAAGGCCCACGGCCCGGTCGTGCGCAGCCACGAGCACGATCTGCCGAAGAAGGTGCGCGCGCTGGGCCTCAAGCATGCGCTTTCGGCCAAGGCCAAGAGCGCTTCGATCATCATCATCGACGAGCTGAAGCTGACCGAGGCCAAGACCAAGGCGCTGATCGCGAATTTCGCGACGCTGGGCCTGAGCAACGCCCTGGTGATCGGCGGCGCCGAGCTTGACAAGAACTTCAAGCTGGCGGCGACCAACATCCCGAACATCGACGTGCTGCCCATCCAGGGCATCAACGTCTACGACATTCTGCGCCGCGGCACGCTGGTCCTTTCCAAGGCCGCCGTCGAGGCTCTCGAGGAGCGCTTCAAATGACCGACCTTCGTCACTACGACGTGATCGTCTCGCCGGCGATCACCGAAAAGTCGACCATGGCTTCCGAGCAGAACCAGGTCGTCTTCAACGTCGCCAAGAAGGCGTCGAAGCCGGAAATCAAAGCCGCCGTCGAAGCGCTGTTCGGCGTCAAGGTGATGGCCGTGAACACGCTTGTCCGCAAGGGCAAGATCAAGCGCTTCCGCGGCACGATCGGCCGCCAGAGCGACGTCAAAAAGGCGGTTGTGACGCTGGCCGACGGCCAGTCGATCGACGTCGCGACGGGTCTCTGAGCAAGGTCGCGAGGACAGAACAATGGCACTGAAAAAATTCAACCCGGTAACGCCGAGCACCCGTCAGCTGGTCATCGTCGACCGCTCGGGCCTCTATAAGGGAAAGCCCGTCAAGGGCCTGACCGAAGGTCTGACCAAGTCGGGCGGCCGCAACAATTACGGCCGCATCACGGCACGCTTTATCGGCGGCGGTCACAAGCGCACCTACCGCATCATCGACTTCAAGCGCCGCAAATTCGACGTCGTCGGCACGGTCGAGCGTATCGAATACGATCCGAACCGCACCGCCTTCATCGCGCTGATCAAGTATGACGATGGCGAGCTGTCCTACATCATCGCCCCGCAGCGTCTGGCTCCCGGCGACAAGATCGTGGCCGGTGAATCGGTCGACGTGAAGCCGGGCAATGCGATGCCGCTGGCCTCGATGCCGGTTGGCACAATCGTCCACAATGTCGAGCTGAAGCCCGGCAAGGGCGCTCAGGTCGCCCGTTCGGCCGGCGGTTATGGCCAGCTCGTAGGCCGCGACCAGGGCATGGCGATCCTGCGCCTCAACTCGGGCGAGCAGCGTGTCGTCCACGGCTCCTGCATGGCCACTGTCGGTGCCGTGTCCAACCCGGACCACGGCAACATCAATGACGGCAAGGCTGGCCGCACCGTGTGGCGCGGCAAGCGTCCGCACAATCGCGGCGTGACCATGAACCCGGTCGACCATCCGCATGGCGGCGGCGAAGGCCGCACCTCGGGTGGCCGCCATCCGGTTTCGCCCTGGGGCAAGCCGACCAAGGGCAAGAAGACGCGGTCCAACAAGGCGACCGACAAGTTCATCCTGCGCTCGCGCCATCAGCGCAAGAGCTAAGAAGAGGTAACGCCAAGTGACTCGTTCGATTTGGAAAGGCCCCTTCATCGACGGCTACCTTCTGAAGAAGGTGGACAAGGTTCGTGAAGGTGGTCGCAATGAGGTGATCAAGATGTGGAGCCGCCGCTCCACCATCCTGCCGCAGTTCGTCGGCTTCACCTTCGGTGTCTACAACGGCCAGAAGCACGTTCCCGTCTCGGTGAACGAGGACATGGTCGGTCACAAGTTCGGTGAATTCGCTCCGACCCGGACCTATTACGGTCACGGCGCGGATAAGAAGGCGAAGAGGAAATAATCATGGGCAAGGCCAAAGCTCCGCGCAGGCTTGCTGACAACGAAGCGCGCGCCGTGTTGCGCACGATCCGTATCAGCCCGCAGAAGCTGAACCTGGTTGCCGCGTTGATCCGCGGCAAGAAGGTCGCGACAGCGCTTTCCGACCTCGAATTCTCGGCCAAGCGGATTTCCGGCACGGTCAAGAAGACGCTGGAATCGGCGATCGCCAACGCGGAAAACAACCACGACCTCGACGTCGATGCGCTGATTGTGGCGGAAGCCTATGTCGGTAAGTCGATCGTCATGAAGCGGTTTCATGCCCGTGGCCGTGGTCGCGCCAGCCGCATCGAGAAGCCGTTCTCGCACCTCACGATCGTCGTTCGTGAAGTCGAAGAAAAAGGGGAGGCCGCATAATGGGCCAGAAAGTCAATCCGATCGGGCTGCGTCTCGGCATCAACCGCACCTGGGATTCGCGCTGGTTCGCGAACACCGGCGAGTACGGCAAGCTGCTGCACGAGGACATCAAGATCCGCAAATATCTTGAGAAGGAACTCAAGCAGGCTGCGATCTCGAAGGTCGTGATCGAGCGTCCGCACAAGAAGTGCCGCGTCACCATCCATGCGGCGCGTCCGGGCCTGATCATCGGCAAGAAGGGCGCCGACATTGAGAAGCTTCGCAAGAAGCTGATGGAGATGACCAAGTCCGAGACGCATCTGAACATCGTCGAAGTGCGCAAGCCGGAGATCGACGCGACCCTGGTCGCCCAGTCGATCGCCCAGCAGCTCGAGCGCCGCATCGCGTTCCGCCGCGCCATGAAGCGCGCCGTGCAGTCGGCGATGCGCCTCGGTGCCGAAGGCATCCGCATCAACTGCGCCGGCCGTCTCGGCGGCGCCGAGATCGCGCGCATGGAATGGTATCGTGAAGGCCGCGTGCCGCTGCATACGCTGCGTGCCGACGTCGACTACGGCACGGCCGAGGCGAATACGGCCTACGGCATCTGCGGCGTCAAGGTTTGGGTGTTCAAGGGCGAGATCCTCGAGCACGACCCGATGGCTTCGGAGCGCCGCGCCACCGAGGGCGATCATGCGCATGGTGGTGGTGAGCGCGAACGCGGTCGCCGTCGCGAAAACGCGTAAGACATTTAGGAATTTGGAGTTAGAACGATGCTGCAGCCAAAGCGCACAAAGTTCCGCAAGCAGTTCAAGGGCCGCATCCACGGTACCGCCAAGGGCGGCACCAACCTGGATTTCGGTGGTTTCGGGCTGAAGGCGCTTGAGCCGAACCGCGTCACCGCGCGTGAGATCGAGGCGGCCCGCCGCGCGATCACCCGCGAGATGAAGCGTGCCGGCCGCGTGTGGATCCGTATCTTCCCGGACGTGCCGGTTACGTCGAAGCCGACCGAAGTCCGCATGGGTAAGGGCAAGGGCGCGGTCGACTACTGGGCGGCCCGCGTCAAGCCAGGCCGCATCATGTTCGAGATCGACGGTGTCAACGAGGAAACCGCCCGTGAGGCGCTGCGTCTCGGCGCGGCCAAGCTCTCGGTCAGGACGCGCTTCGTACAGCGCATCGCAGAATAAGGACGGGCTGATCATGAAAGCCGAAGACATCCGGACCAAGACCCAGGACCAGCTGACCGACGACCTGGCCAGCCTGAAGAAAGAGCAGTTCAACCTGCGCTTCCAGAAGGCCACCGGCCAGCTTGAGAAGACCGCGCGCGTGAGGCAGGTCCGCAAGGACATTGCGCGTATCAAGACCATCGCTGCGGAAAAGTCCGCGGCCAAGAAGGCTTAAGGACGAAAACCATGCCAAAGCGCATTCTGCAGGGCACCGTCGTCAGCGACAAGAACGAGAAGACGGTTGTCGTCAAGGTCGAACGGCGCTTCACGCATCCCGTGATGAAGAAGACCGTGCGCATGACCAAGAAGTACAAGGCGCACGACGAGAACAACGCCCACAAGGTCGGCGATCAGGTGTTCATCCAGGAATCGAAGCCGATTTCCAAGGACAAGCGCTGGGTCGTGGTGTCTTCGGACCAGGCCTGATCAGGGCGAACGAAACGAATTTTGGACAGACCGGGGAGGGGTGAGAAATCCGTCCCGTTAGAAAAGAAGAAGGCGGCCAGTCATGATTCAGATGCAAACAAACCTCGACGTCGCGGATAATTCCGGCGCCCGTCGTGTCATGTGCATCAAGGTGCTGGGCGGCTCGAAGCGGAAATACGCTTCCGTGGGCGACATCATCGTGGTGTCGATCAAGGAAGCCATTCCGCGCGGCCGCGTCAAGAAGGGCGATGTGATGAAGGCGGTCGTGGTTCGCACGGCCAAGGACATCCGCCGCCCGGACGGCAGCGTGATCCGTTTCGACAAGAACGCAGCCGTTCTCGTCGACAACAAGAAAGAGCCGATCGGCACGCGTATCTTCGGACCGGTTCCGCGCGAACTCCGCGCCAAGAACCACATGAAGATCATCTCGCTCGCGCCTGAAGTGCTGTAAGGAGCCGGACCAATGCAAAAGATTAGAAAAGGCGACAAGGTCGTCGTGCTGGCCGGCAAGGACAAGGGCCGTTCGGGCGAAGTCCTTTCGGTGCAGCCGAAGGACGACACCGCGCTGGTGCGCGGTGTCAACCTGATTCGTCGTCACCAGAAGCAGTCCCAGTCCCAAGAGGGCGGGATCATCACCAAGGAAGCGCCGATCCAGCTGTCGAACATCGCGCTGGCCGACCCCAAGGATGGCAAGCCGACCCGCGTCGGCTTCATCTTCCAGAAGGACGGCAAGAAGGTGCGCGTCGCCAAGCGCTCGGGAGAAGTCATCAATGGCTAAGGCTCAAACCAAGCAGGCAACTGCCCAGAACACGCCGCGCCTCAAGCAGGTCTACAACGAGACCATTCGCAAGGCGCTGCAGGAGCAGTTCGGCTACGAGAACGAGATGCAGGTTCCGCGCATCGACAAGATCGTGCTGAACATGGGCGTCGGCGAGGCGACCGGCGATTCGAAGAAGCCTTCGATTGCGGCGGAAGACCTTGCGATGATCGCCGGCCAGAAGGCCGTTGTCACCCGCGCCCGCAACTCGATCGCCGGCTTCAAGGTCCGCGAGAAGATGCCGATCGGCGCCAAGGTCACGCTGCGCAAGGAACGCATGTACGAGTTCCTCGACCGCCTCGTGAACATCGCACTGCCGCGCGTCCGCGACTTCCGCGGGCTCAACCCGAAGAGCTTCGATGGCCGTGGCAACTATGCCATGGGCATCAAGGAACACATCGTGTTTCCGGAGATCAACTACGACAAGGTTGATCAGATCTGGGGCATGGACGTCATCGTTTGTACGACTGCGAAGACGGATGACGAAGCCAGGGCATTGCTCAAGGCCTTCAACTTCCCCTTCCGCCAGTAACGGCAGCGAGAAAAGGAAAAATCTGAAATGGCAAAGACCAGCTCAGTCGAGAAGAACAACAGGCGCCGCAGGCTTGCGGACCAGTTCGCTGCCAAGCGCAAGGTGCTCAAGGCGATCATCATGGATCAGTCCAAGCCGATGGAAGAGCGCTTCCGCGCCCAGCTGAAGCTTTCGGCGCTGCCGCGCAACTCGGCCAAGACCCGCATCCGCAATCGCTGCGAAGTCACCGGACGTCCGCGTGCCTATTATCGCAAGCTCAAAGTATCGCGTATCGCGCTTCGTGATCTCGGCAATAACGGCCAGATCCCGGGCCTGGTCAAGTCGAGCTGGTAAGGAGGACATAACATGTCATTGAGCGATCCTCTCGGCGATATGCTGACCCGCATCCGCAACGCGTATGGCCGCAAGAAGTCGAGCGTTTCGACGCCGGCTTCGCGCCTGCGTACCCGCGTCCTCGACGTGCTGAAGGCCGAAGGCTATATCCGCGACTACAGCCAGACCGACTTCGACAACGGCAAGTCCGAAATCGAGATCGAGCTGAAGTATTTCGACGGTGCGCCGGTGGTGCGCGAAATCGCCCGGGTCTCGAAGCCCGGCCGCCGCGTCTACGTTTCGGCCAAGTCGATTCCGCACGTCGCCAACGGCCTCGGCATCGCCATCCTTTCGACGCCGAAGGGCGTGATGGCCGACCACGAAGCGCGCGAACAGAATGTCGGCGGGGAAATCCTCTGCCAGATCTTCTGATCTGGTACGTGACCCCAATTGGAAACCGGTTTTCGGGATCAAGTCCCGAAGGCCGAGACCTGAAACAAGAGAAGTGACGAGGACAACAAAATGTCTCGTATTGGAAAGAAACCCGTTTCGCTGCCGCAGGGCGTGACCGCGACCGTCAACGGCCAGACCGTGACGGCGAAGGGTCCGAAGGGCGAGCTGAAGTTCGTGGTGAACGACGAAGTGCTGGTCAAGATGGAAGGCAGCGAGATCGCTGTCCAGCCGCGCGACCAGACCAAGACCGCCCGTTCCAAGTGGGGCATGTCACGCACGCAGATCGTCAACATTCTGCAGGGCGTCAAGGACGGCTTCGAAAAGAAGCTCGAGATCACCGGCGTCGGCTATCGCGCCGCCATGCAGGGCAAAAACCTGCAGCTGGCGCTCGGCTTCAGCCATGACGTCGTCTACGAGACGCCGCAGGGCGTGACGATTTCGGTGCCGAAACCGACGGAAATCACCGTGACCGGCATCGACAAGCAGCAGGTCGGCCAGGTTGCCGCCGAGATTCGCGAGTATCGCAGCCCCGAGCCCTATAAGGGCAAGGGCGTCCGCTATGCTGGCGAGAAGATCGTCCGCAAGGAAGGCAAGAAGAAGTAATTTTAACGCCGCGGGGAGCGGTCGCGGGAGACGCCTCGCCTACCGCATATGGTTGCCCCCGTTTTTTGAAGGCAAGGAACTGATATCATGGGCTCGAAAGAATCCACCCAACGCCGCGCCCAGCGCGTCCGCCGCCAGATCAAGAAGGTTGCCGGCGATCGTCCGCGCCTGTCGGTCCATCGCACGTCGAAGAACATCTATGTCCAGGTGATCGACGACGCCAAGGGCCACACCATCGCAGCTGCCTCGACGCTCGAGAAGGAGCTCAAGGGTTCGCTCAAGACCGGCGCCGATACCGCGGCCGCAGCTGCGATCGGCAAGCTGATTGCCGAGCGTGCCTCGAAGGCCGGCGTCAAGGAAGTCGTCTTCGACCGCGGCGCCTACATCTACCACGGCCGCGTCAAGGCGCTGGCCGAGGCTGCCCGTGAAGGTGGTCTGAGCTTCTAAAGCATGATCCCGAACCGGAGGTCAGCAAAAAAGTTGCAGACTTTTCGGATAAGATCGTGCGAAGGAAAAAAGAGTTTTCGCCCCCGGCGACCCACAGAGGCCCCGGATATCATCATCAACCGTGCTTCCGGAAAAAAACAAGGAACAGGATATGGCACAGGAACGTAGGGATGGCGGCCGCGGCCGTGATCGCGAAGAGCGCGACGACGGCATGGTCGACAAGCTCGTCCACATCAACCGTGTCGCTAAGGTCGTCAAGGGCGGCCGGCGCTTCGGCTTTGCGGCGCTCGTCGTCGTCGGCGACCAGAAGGGCCGCGTCGGCTTCGGTCACGGCAAGGCGCGCGAAGTGCCGGAGGCGATCCGCAAGGCCACCGAATCGGCCAAGCGCGACATGATCTTCGTGCCGCTGCGCTCGGGCCGCACGCTGCACCATGACGTCGAGGGACGCTGGGGCGCGGGACGTGTTCTGCTGCGCGCTGCCAAGCAAGGTACCGGCATCATCGCCGGCGGCCCGATGCGCGCCGTTTTCGAGACGCTCGGCATGCATGACGTGGTCGCCAAGTCGATGGGTTCTTCGAACCCCTACAACATGGTTCGCGCCACTTTCGACGCGCTGAAGAGCCAGATGCATCCGAAGGATGTGGCTGCTGCGCGCGGCATCAAGTATTCGACCCTTCAGGCCCGCCGCGGCACCGCCGTTGCGGCTGAAGAATAGTCGACGCTGACCAGGGATCTGACCATGGCCAAGAAAGCAACCAAGACCATCACCGTCGAGCAGATCGGCTCGCCGATCCGCCGGCCGAAGGAGCAGCGCGCAACGCTGGTCGGCCTCGGCCTCAACAAGATGCACAAGCAGCGCACGCTGGAGGATACGCCCTCGGTGCGCGGCATGATCGCTGCCGTCCAGCATCTCGTCCGCGTTGTGGACGAGGGCTGAGCCAGAGCGCAGGAGAACCCAGATGAAACTCAACGATCTGCGTGACAAGGACGGCGCGACGCATTCCAAGAAGCGTCTCGGCCGCGGCATCGGTTCCGGTTCGGGCAAGACCGCCGGTCGCGGCGTCAAGGGCCAGAAGGCGCGCTCCGGCGTTGCCGTCAACGGCTTCGAGGGTGGCCAGATGCCGCTCTACCGCCGCCTGCCGAAGCGCGGCTTCAACAATATCTTCGCCAAGAGCTTCACCGTCGTGTCGCTGGCCCGCATCCAGGCGGCGCTCGATGCCAAGAAGCTCGACGCCAAGACAGTTGTCACGGCCGAGGCGCTGGTTGCGGCCGGCGTCATCCGTCGCGTCAAGGACGGCGTGCGCATCCTTTCGGACGGCGACATCAAGGCCAAGCTTGCCTTCGACGTTGCCGGTGCTTCCAAGGCCGCGATCGAGAAGATCGAAAAGGCCGGCGGTTCGGTGAAGCTGCCTGAGAAGGCAGCCGCCGAGTAACGGCAATTTGAAGCACGTTCGGCAGAGGTGGAATTCGGTTTTGCCTTCGGTCGTGCTTTGATCCGACAGATGTGGCGGCCGCATCAACGCGGCCGCTTGCATGTTTGCAGTCCGGAGCTTATCTCGTGAGCTTCGGTGACACGCGCCGCCTGAGCTGCGGGCATCGAGCGTGACCAAGCGGAGAATCAGGCATGGCTTCGGCTGCTGAACAACTAGCCTCGAATCTGAATTTTTCGGCCTTCGCCAAAGCCGAGGATCTGAAGAAGCGCATCTGGTTCACAATCGGCGCGCTGCTCGTCTACCGCCTTGGCACCTATATCCCGCTGCCCGGCATCAATCCCGACGCTTTCGCCCAGGCCTTCTCGTCGCAGAGCAAGGGCGTGCTCGGCATGTTCAACATGTTCGCCGGCGGCGCCGTGCAGCGCATGGCGATCTTTGCCCTCGGCATCATGCCCTATATCTCGGCCTCCATCATCATGCAGCTGATGACCTCGGTCATTCCGTCGCTGGAAGCGCTGAAAAAAGAAGGCGAGCAGGGTCGCAAGATCATCAATCAGTACACGCGCTACGGCACCGTGCTTCTGGCGCTGGTTCAGGCCTACGGCATTTCGGTCGGGCTTGAGGGCGGCAACGGCATCGTCAACGATCCTGGCATATTCTTCCGCATCTCTACCGTCGTCACGCTGGTCGGCGGCACCATGTTCCTGATGTGGCTTGGCGAGCAGATCACCGCTCGCGGCATCGGCAACGGTATTTCGCTGATCATCTTCTCCGGTATCGTCGCCGGCTTGCCGCGCGCCATCTCCGGCACGCTGGAGCTTGGCCGCACCGGCGCCCTGTCGACCGGCCTGATCCTGGCGATTATCGTGCTCGCCATCATCGTCATCGCGCTGATCGTCTTCTTCGAGCGCGCGCAGCGCCGCCTGCTGATCCAGTATCCCAAGCGCCAGGTCGGCAATCGCATGTTCCAGG
Organism: Mesorhizobium sp. WSM4836; assembly: GCF_055811815.1. Lineage (NCBI taxonomy): Bacteria > Pseudomonadati > Pseudomonadota > Alphaproteobacteria > Hyphomicrobiales > Phyllobacteriaceae > Mesorhizobium > Mesorhizobium sp. WSM4836. The sequence goes on along the minus strand of NZ_JBVVQF010000022.1, from coordinate 108,306 downwards.
GCGATACCTCGCATCTGCCGCTAAAGCTCAACACCTCCGGCGTCATTCCGCCGATCTTCGCCTCGTCGCTGCTGCTGCTTCCGGCAACGGTTGCCGGCTTCTCGCAGACCACCAACATGCCCGCCTGGGCCAGCACGATCCTGGCGGCGCTCGGCCACGGCCAGCCGCTCTATATGGCCTTCTACGCGGCGATGATCGTGTTCTTCGCCTTCTTCTATACGGCGATCGTCTTCAATCCGAAGGACACCGCCGACCAGCTCAAGAAGCATTCGGGCTTCATCCCGGGCTATCGTCCGGGCGAGCGCACTGCGGATTATATCGACTATGTGCTCACCCGCATCACCGTCGTCGGCGCCATCTATCTGGTGCTGGTGTGTCTGCTGCCCGAGTTCCTCATTTCAGCGACTGGCGTACCGTTCTACCTTGGTGGCACTTCGCTCCTGATCGTGGTCAGTGTAACGCTCGATACCGTGGCGCAGATTCAGGGTCACCTGATCGCGCACCAGTATGAGGGCCTGATCAAGAAGTCGAAGCTGCGCGGGGGGAAAAAGGCCAGATGAGGTTGATATTGCTTGGACCGCCGGGTGCGGGCAAGGGGACACAAGCACTGAGACTGGTAGAAAGACACGGCATCCCACAGCTTTCCACGGGGGACATGCTGCGTGCTGCCGTTCAGGCCGGCACCGAAGTCGGCAAGCGCGCCAAGGCGGTGATGGACGCTGGCGAACTGGTGTCCGACGCTATCGTCAACGCCATCGTTGCCGAGCGTATCGATCAAGCTGATTGCGCAAACGGCTTCATCCTTGACGGATACCCGCGAACCCTGGTGCAAGCGGACGCCGTTGAGGAAATGCTGTCGGATCGCGGATTGGAGCTAGACGCGGTCATCGAATTTGTCGTCGACGACAAGGCTTTGGTTGGCCGAATCGTCAAGCGGGCCGAAGAAGCCAAGGCCGCAGGCCTGCCGGTGCGCAAGGACGACAGTCCAGCGGTGTTCGAAGAACGCTTGAGGGAATATTACAAGAAAACCTCGCCGCTGATCGGCTACTATTACGCCAAGGGCAAACTCAGGGGTGTCGATGGGATGGCCGACATCGATGCGGTGACGCAGCAGATCGAGGCGGTGCTCAGGGCGACGACCCGGAAAGTTGGCCAGGCGGCCGGCTAGCGAATCGAACGATTGCGCTTGACTGGAGCGGTCCGCTGGGGTATGGCGGCCCGTCTTCCTATCAGGCATGAGGCTTGCTTGTCCGCAAGGGCAAGGCAGGCCGCTTTGAACTGGAAACTCCCGCAAGGGCCGGCCTCCACCGGACGCGGGGCAACTTGAAGCGCCGGCTCGTCCGGCCTACATGGAGAAGAGAAGAACATGGCTCGTATAGCCGGCGTCAACATTCCGACCAACAAGCGCGTCGTCATTGCGCTTCAATACATTCACGGCATTGGCAAGAAGTTCGCCCAGGAGATCGTCGACAAGGTCGGCATCCCGGCCGAGCGTCGCGTCAACCAACTGACCGATGCGGAAGTGCTGCAGATTCGTGAGACCATCGACCGCGACTATCAGGTCGAGGGCGATCTGCGCCGCGAAGTGTCGATGAACATCAAGCGGCTCATGGACCTCGGCTGCTACCGCGGCCTGCGTCACCGCCGCTCGCTGCCGGTTCGTGGTCAGCGCACGCATACCAATGCGCGCACCCGCAAGGGCCCAGCCAAGTCGATTGCCGGAAAGAAGAAGTAATTTAGGGCAGTAAGGGAGTAGGGCAGTAAGGCAATAGGAACGGCAGATATACTGCCCTACTGCCATATTCCCTACTGCCTTCTCCCTGGTGGAGCCGCTGGCATTACGGCGGTGTAGAGATCAACTGAAAGGATCATCATGGCCAAGGAAGCCGCTCGTGTTCGCCGTCGCGAACGCAAGAACATCTCGTCGGGCGTTGCCCACGTCAATTCGACCTTCAACAACACGATGATCACCATCACCGACGCGCAGGGCAATTCCATTGCCTGGTCATCGGCCGGAGCCCAGGGCTTCAAGGGATCGCGCAAGTCGACCCCGTTCGCTGCCCAGATGGCCGCCGAGGATGTTGCCAAAAAGGCCCAGGAACACGGCATGCGCATGCTCGAGGTCGAGGTCTGTGGACCCGGCTCCGGTCGTGAATCGGCGCTGCGCGCGCTGCAGGCGGCCGGCTTTACCATCACCTCGATCCGTGATGTGACGCCGATCCCGCACAATGGCTGCCGCCCGCGCAAGAAGCGCCGCGTCTAAAGAATATTTGAACGCCGCGCGAGCGCCTCAAGGGCGCTCCTCCACGGCATTCCAGGTCGCCCGTCACGATTGGATGGTGGCGGGACAACGGAAGGAAAGCACTATGATCCAGAAAAATTGGCAAGAACTGATCAAGCCGAACAAGATCGAGTTCTCGTCGAAGAAGAAGACGGTGACCACACTGGTCGCCGAGCCGCTCGAGCGCGGCTTCGGCCTCACCCTCGGCAACGCGCTACGCCGCGTGCTTCTGTCTTCGCTGCGTGGCGCGGCTGTGACCGCCGTGCAGATCGACGGCGTTCTGCATGAATTCTCGTCCATCGCCGGCGTGCGCGAGGACGTGACCGACATCGTCTTGAACATCAAGGAAATCGCCATCCGCATGGAAGGCGATGGCCCCAAGCGCATGGTCGTACGCAAGCAGGGACCGGGTGCGGTTCACGCCGGCGACATCCAGACGGTTGGCGACGTCGAGATCCTCAATCCCGACCACGTCATCTGCACGCTGGACGAGGGCGCTGAAATCCGCATGGAATTCACCGTTGACACCGGCAAGGGCTATGTGCCGGCCGACCGCAACCGCGCCGAGGACGCGCCGATCGGGCTGATCCCCGTCGACAGCCTGTATTCGCCGGTCAAGAAGGTCTCCTACAAGGTCGAGAACACCCGCGAGGGCCAGGTTCTCGACTATGACAAGCTGACCATGACCATCGAGACTGACGGTTCGATCTCGGGCGAGGACGCGGTGGCCTTCGCCGCTCGCATCCTGCAGGACCAGCTTGGGCTGTTCGTCAATTTCGACGAGCCGCAGAAGGAAGTCGCCGCCGAACAGGTTACCGAGCTTGCCTTCAACCCGGCGCTGCTCAAGAAGGTTGACGAGCTCGAGCTTTCGGTGCGTTCGGCCAACTGCCTGAAGAACGACAACATCGTCTATATCGGCGACCTGATCCAGAAGACCGAAGCCGAGATGCTGCGCACCCCGAACTTCGGCCGAAAGTCGCTGAACGAGATCAAGGAAGTTTTGGCGGCGATGGGCCTGCATCTCGGCATGGAAGTGCCGGACTGGCCGCCGGAAAACATCGAAGACCTCGCCAAGCGTTACGAAGATCAATACTGACTGGTGAATTGAGAATGGTGAAATGGTGAATGGTCGCCGGTCGGCGACTTCGGAGAGGTTGAGCCCTTCCATTCACCATTCACTATTGACCATTCACAAAACGAAACAGCCGGGCCAACCGCCCACAACACCAGGAGAAGAGCCATGCGCCACGGATTTAAAGGCCGCCGGTTCGCCCGCAGCATAAGCCATCGCAAGTCGATGTTTGCCAACCTTGCCGTGTCGCTTATCGAGCACGAGCAGATCCTCACCACGCTGCCGAAGGCGAAGGATTTGCGTCCGATCGTCGAGAAGCTGGTGACACTCGGCAAGCGCGGCGACCTGCACGCCCGCCGGCAGGTGATTGCCCAGATCGGCAATGAAGGCGTCGTCAAGCGTCTGTTCGATACCATCGCGCCGCGCTATGCCACCCGCAACGGCGGCTATCTGCGCATCATGAAGGCCGGCTTCCGCCACGGTGACAATGCCGCAATGGCGGTCATCGAATTCGTCGACCGCGACACCTCGGCCAAGGGCGCCGGCGACCGCGCCCGCATCGAGGCCGAAGGCACCGAAGAGGAAGCCGCAGCCGCATAAGGCTCGGTTTTGCCTGAGAAGTTCAAAGGGCCCGCGGGCCCTTTTTTGTTTTCCGAAGCTGCCTGGCAGGGCTTGTAGGGTTTTGTCACCGGTTTTTGCGGTGACTACCCAAAATAATCGGATTTCAGCCGCTTAGCCTTTCATTTTGCACAATCGTCAGGACAATGGCGCCCGACTTGGAGGATTCGGAATGCGCGTTAAACGGCTGTCCTTTGTTCTGATCTGCGCCTTGATGGCGCTGGCCGTCGTGCCGGCGGCCAGGCACGCGCTGGCGGAGGAGACCAAGCCGGATCCCGGTCTGTCCGACGTGCTGACCGATCTGCTGCATGGCGTCGAAGGCGAAAACGCCACCTCCGGCCCCGACAAGCGCGTGCCGTTCGGCCGCGAGGAGGTGCAGCTGTCCTTCGCGCCGCTGGTCAAGCAGACTGCGCCGGCCGTGGTCAATGTCTACGCCTCGCAGACCGCCAAGGTGACGTCGCCCTTTGATGGCGATCCGTTCTTCGAGGAGTTCTTCGGCCGCTCGCAGCCGCGCGCGCAGTCTTCGCTCGGTTCGGGAGTGCTGGTCGATCCCACCGGCATCGTGGTCACCAATTTCCACGTCGTCAAGGATGCTGACCAGGTCAAGGTCGCGACCGCCGACGGGCACGAATTCGACAGCAAGGTGCTGCTCAAGGACGAGACGCTCGACCTCGCCGTGCTCAAGATTTCTTCCGACAAGCCGTTTCCGGTGATCGCCATCGGCGATTCCGACGCGCTCGAGGTTGGCGATCTGGTGCTGGCTATCGGCAACCCCTTCGGGGTCGGCCAGACCACCACCAGCGGCATCATTTCGGCGGTGGCCCGCAGCCATATCGGCGTCTCCGATTCCAGCTTCTTCATCCAGACCGACGCCGCCATCAACCCCGGCAATTCCGGTGGCGCGCTGGTCAACATGGGAGGGCAGCTGATCGGCATCAACACGGCGATCTATAGCCGTAGCGGCGGCTCGATCGGCATCGGCTTTGCCATCCCTTCGAACATGGTCCGCGCTTTCGCCGATGCGGCCAAGGCCGGGCTCGACTTCTTCGAGCGGCCGTATGCGGGTGCCGAGTTCGAGGCGGTGACGCCGCAGATCGCCGAATCGCTCGGCATGGACAAACCGACCGGCGCGCTGGTTTCTTCGGTCGAAGAGGCCGGACCCGCGGCCAAGGCAGGGCTCAAGCCTGGCGACGTGGTGCTGTCGCTCAACGGCAAGCCGGTCGAGAGCGTCGGGGCGCTGGACTACCGGATGGCGACGCTGTCGATTGGCACCAATGCCAGCTTCGGCGTTCTGAGCAAGGGTCAGCAGGCGACGATGGACATCGCTCTGGAACGACCGCCCGAAGGCGCGAAGGCTGCGGAACTCACATTGCGAGGACGTAGCCCGTTTTCGGGTGCCAAAGTTGCCGAACTGTCGCCACGGCTTGCCCAACGGCTCGGTCTGCGCACCGATGTCAAAGGCGTCACCGTGGTCGACATCAACCGCGATTCGCCCGCTGCCGATTTTGGCTTCCAGCCAGGGGACATCGTGCGTGAGGTCAATGGCCTGACGATCGACAAGGCGGCGACCCTGGAACAGGTAGCCCAGCAGGATACGCGCTGGTGGCGCTTTACCGTCGAGCGCGGCGGGCAGATATTGCGCCAGGTGTTGCGTTACTGAGCCCGACCGTCAGCATGATCGGGCTCCAGGCAGAAGAAGTAGCATGGCCGATCTGTTCAGTGTCGATGAACCGGAAAAGACGCCGCCCGGCAGGCCGCTGGCCGACCGTCTGCGCCCAAAGAACCTCGGCGAGGTCGTCGGTCAGGAGCATCTGACCGGACCCGACGGCGCGCTGACGCGGCTGATCGGCTCCGGCTCGCTCGGCTCGATGATCTTCTGGGGCCCGCCTGGCACGGGCAAGACTACGGTCGCACGGCTGCTTGCCGGCGAGACAAGCCTCGCCTTCGAACAGATCTCGGCCGTGTTTTCCGGCGTTGCCGACCTGAAGAAAGTGTTCGAGGCAGCGAAGCTGCGCCGCTCGAACGGCCGCCAGACACTGCTGTTCGTCGACGAGATCCATCGCTTCAACCGCGCCCAGCAGGACAGTTTTCTGCCCGTGATGGAAGACGGCACCGTGGTGCTGGTCGGCGCCACCACGGAGAACCCGTCCTTCGAGCTTAACGCCGCGCTGTTGTCGCGCGCGCGTGTGCTGGTCTTTCACTCGCTCGGCGAGGACAGCATAGCCAAGCTGCTGGCGCGGGCCGAGGAGGCAGAGGGCAGGGCGCTGCCGCTCGATGAAGACGCGCGGGCGATGCTCATCCGCATGAGCGACGGCGACGGCCGCGCGGCGCTGACGCTCGCCGAAGAGGTCTGGCGCGCAGCGAAATCAAAGGAGGTGTTCGGCGCCGAAGCGCTGCAGCGCATCGTCCAGCGCCGCGCGCCGATCTACGACAAGGGCCAGGACGGCCATTACAATTTGATCTCCGCCTTGCACAAATCGGTGCGCGGCTCCGACCCCGACGCGGCACTCTACTACCTCGCCCGCATGTTCGACGCTGGCGAAGATCCGCTTTATCTCGGGCGCCGGCTGGTGCGCATGGCGATGGAGGATATCGGGCTGGCGGACCCGCAGGCACTCGTCGTCGCCAACGCCGCCAAGGACGCCTACGACTATCTCGGCTCGCCCGAGGGCGAGCTGGCCTTCGCCGAGGCGACCGTCTATCTCGCCACCGCGCCGAAATCCAATGCAGTCTATACCGCGTTCAAGGCCGCCACAGAGGCGGCGAAGGAATTCGGTTCGCTGCTGCCACCCAAGCACATTCTCAATGCGCCGACCAAGCTGATGAAACAGGAAGATTACGGCGCCGGCTATCGCTACGACCACGACGAGCCCGACGCTTTTTCCGGCCAGGACTATTTTCCGAAGAAGATGGGAAGGCAGACATTCTACGACCCGCCCGAGCGCGGCTTCGAGCGCGATATCAAGAAGCGTCTGGACTATTGGGCGAAGCTGCGCAGCGAACGGAAAAAATAGCTGCCAGTCGTACAGTGGTGTGATCGCCGTTGTCTGGCGTGACAAAAAACCCTATCAAGATGCGCCTTCGGCCGGCGGACAGGCCAGAAACGTACCGACGATATTCAGAACGGAATCGCGCCTGGCGCGTGGAAAAATGACAAAAAAATCTCGCAAGACCCTTCGGAAGTTCGCTATAGCGATCCCGCTGCTGGCGCTCGGCTTCTATTTCATTCCCATCCTGACGACAATTTTCATTGTGCTCGGTCTGATCGACGTGTTGCGCAACGACAACAAGAACTGGGCTCTGTTCAGTGGTTATTTCCTCGGCAACGGCATCTTCACCTGGCTGCTTTCGCCATTCAATCTGCTGGTCGATCTGCTGTGCTACAGAAACCGCGGTGTTTGGAAACTGGAGCAGTTTCCTCCGGATTATCAACGCGAGGTCAACGAGGTCCTGGACGTATTCAAGGCGCGCAAGGATGAGATCATCGCCGATATCGACGCCAATTTCGGCAGCGGCCGGCGCGGCATGTATGTCTATCAGTGGTATGGCAAGCACAAAATCGACAACGTCGCCGAATTCAATAAGGATTTCAAATACATCAGGACGGTTGCCGTGTCTGTTTTCAGCGGCAGGGAATCGACTTCCTGGCACTTTGGCCCGCTGCGCCTCAGCCTGCGCATTCTCTACAACCTCATCCCGGTGAAATCGGAAGTGTTTGTCGAGTGCGGCAACGCCAAGAATTACTGGCACGAGAACCCGCTGTTCATCTTCGACGACACGCTGCTGCATCGCTCGGTCAACCAGTATGACGGGCGCCGCTACTGCGTTTTCATGGACATCATTCGCCCGTCGCCGTTTCCCGGTCTGATCTCAACGCTCCTCGCCATCGTTTCGGTCAGCGTCGAGCGCATCAATGCGATGTTCTACAAGAACTGGAAGATGATCGCCTCCAGCAAGCCGAAGAAGGCCGGAGCCACCTGACACTGTGATCTAACCGGGCGAGGGAGCACGATGTATCATCTGTTGCTTGTCTGCCTTGGCGGCGCGATCGGCGGAATGGCCCGCTTCTTCCTGTCCGGCTTCGTCGCCCGCCGGATCGGCGAGACCTTTCCCTGGGGCACGATGGTGGTCAACGTCTCGGGAGCGTTTGCAATCGGTGTCATTGCGCATGCGGTGGCGCGCGACGGCATGCCCGCCATCTGGGCCTTTGTCGTTACCGGCGGCCTCGGCTGCTACACCACGGTCTCTTCCTTCAGCCTGCAGACGCTGGCGCTGGCGCGCGAGGGTGAATGGCTACGCGCCGGCGGCAATGTGCTGGTTTCGGTTTTCCTGAGCCTTGGCGGCGTGACGCTGGGCTTTGCCGCGGGGAGTCTTCTGATTGGCAGCGGGGCGCCATGAGCGGCCCGCGGAAGCTCCGCCCCGACGGGATGGCGGGGCGTGCGGCGCATCTCATTGGCTGGCGCAGAAGGAGCCAAACGGTTCGGCTCTATGCGACCGTGGCCGCAGGCAGCATGATCGGCGGCGTGCTGCGGGCGCTTGCCTCATTGGCGAGCACCGCCTTGTGGGGCACTGGATTTCCCTTCGGCACGCTCCTCGTGAACATCGTCGGCTCATTCCTCATCGGCTTCTACGCGACATTGACGGGACCGGATGGTCGCGTCTTCGCCGGTCCGCTGCAGCGCCAGTTCTTCACGGCCGGCTTCTGCGGCGGCCTGACGACCTTCTCCGCTTTCAGCCTTGAAACGCTCACTCTCGCGCAAGCCGGGAGGCTTGTGGCGGCGGGACTCAATATCGCGATCTCCGTGGTGGCCTGGCTTGCCGCCGTCTGGCTTGGCCACATCTTTGCAGTTCGCCTCAACCGGCTGAGAGGGTCCAGGTAATGAAGATACCAACACAGGCGCAATTGCTGCGCATATTTATCGGCGAAAACGACAAGGCAGATGGCCGTCCGCTGTATGAGGTCATCGTGCTGAGGGCCCGCGAAATGCAGATCGCCGGCGCGACCGTCCTGCGCGGAGCGATGGGGTTCGGCCATTCCAGCCGGCTTCACACCACGAAGATTCTCCGCCTGTCGGAGGATCTGCCCCTCGTCATCGAGATCGTCGATGACGAGGAAAAACTGGCCGCTTTCCTGCCCGTGCTTGAAACAATCATGACAAGTGGTTTGATTACGCTGGAGAAAGTTCAGGTTCTGCAATATGGAACCGACAACGAATAACCGAGTGAGATTGCGGGTGCCGGCGAATGCCGTTGCATGCCTGCAAAACGGCGATTGGAATCATGGCAGGCGTTGAACAGATCACAGTGGACGCCGGCGAGGCGGGCATGCGGCTCGACCGCTGGTTCAAGACGCATTTCCCCGGTCTCGGCTTCGGTCATCTGCAGAAGCTGCTGCGTTCCGGCCAGATCCGCGTCGACGGCGGCAGGGTGAAGGCGGATACACGCGTGGAAGCCGGCCAGACGGTCCGAGTGCCGCCGCTCGAAGTCGACAAGAAAGGCGAAAGCCCGCTCACCGGCCATTCGATCCGCAACCAGGGCGACGCCGATGTCCTGGCCAAGATGCTGATCCATGAGGACCCGAAGGTCTTCGTCTTCAACAAGCCGGCCGGCCTGGCGGTCCAGGGCGGCTCGGGAGTCACCCGCAATGTCGACGACATGCTGGAAGCCTGGCGCAACCAGAAGGGCGAGAAGCCGCGCCTGGTGCACCGGCTCGACCGCGACACGTCGGGTGTGCTGGTTGTCGCCCGCACTAGGCTTGCCGCCATGAAGCTCGCCGAAGCGTTCCGGGCGCGTGAGACGAAGAAGACCTACTGGGCGCTGGTCAAGGGCGTTCCGCCGAAGCGCGAGGACAAGATCTCGACCTGGTTGATCAAGGAACCGACGCCCGACGGTGACCGCATGCGTATAGCCAAGCATGGCGAAAAGGGCGCCGATCACGCCGTGTCCTACTACCGCATCGTCGAGCAGGCGGCGCAAACCCTGTCCTGGCTGGAGATGGAACCCTATACCGGGCGCACCCATCAACTTCGCGTCCACGCCGCCCATATCGGCTGCCCGATCATCGGCGACCCGAAATATTTCGAGGCCGATACCAATTGGGACTTTCCCGGCGGCATGCAGAACCGGCTGCATCTGCACGCGCGTCGCATCGTCATCCCGCATCCCGACAAGGGCTTTGTCGACGTCACCGCACCGATGCCGCCGCATATGCGTCAGAGCTGGAACCTGCTCGGCTTTGACGAGCAGAGTGCCGAGGACTAGCGCTCGTGGGCGTCGCCACAGAAACCCTCGACCGCCGTGACGCGGTCGATCTGGCAGCAGCCGCCATCATGGTCGGGCTGACCTTTTCGTGGGGGCTGAACTACGTTGCTGCCAAGATCTCGTATGCCGGCTACGACCCTGTTTTCCTGTCCATCGCCCGCTCGGTGATCGGCGGCCTGTGTGTTTTCGGCTGGTGCCGCTGGCGCGGCATTGCGCTGTTCACGCCCGACAAGACCCTCGTCGCCGGCATTCTGGCAGGCGCGCTTTTCGGTCTCGAGTTCCTGTTTCTCTATGTCGGGCTCGAGCACACCACCGTCGTGCGCAACACCTTGCTGGTCAACACTATGCCGTTCTGGATGCTGGTCGGCGGCCATTTCCTGCTGGGCGAAAGCATCACGGCGCGCAAGCTCGTTGGACTTCTGCTCGCTTTCGCCGGACTGGTCGCGGTGTTTTCCGATAAACTGAGCGCCAATGGCGGCGCAACATTGAGCGGCGATTTGCTCAGTCTCGGCGCCGGCATTCTGTGGGCCATAACGAATATTGTCATCAAGCGGTCGAAGCTGGTGGAGGCCAGCGCCGAAAAGCTGCTGCTGTATCAGCTGGCCGGGGCGGCCGTCGTTGGCATTTTGGTAATGCCTTTTGCCGGGCCGCCCGTCCGCAGCTTTACCGTTCTGCCAACTTTGGCTCTGCTGTTCCAGGCCGTCTACGTCGTCGCGTTCACATATGTGCTGTGGTTCTGGCTGCTGCGGCGCTACCCTGCATCCGGACTGTCGAGCTTCACTTTCCTGTCGCCGGTGTTTGGTGTGCTCTGCGGCGCCGTGTTCTTGAACGAGCCGCTGACCGTTCGTATCTTCCTGGCACTCGCCCTGATCGCCGCCGGACTCATCATCGTCAACCGGCCGGCCCGAAAACAAAGTCCCGGATGAGCATGCGCGATATATTGAACGACCTCGAAGCTGGAAAGCAGCTCTCTGATCCGGACCCGGTGCGTCGCGCCCAGATCCAGATGAAGACGCCGCTGCCGAAGCGCTTCTACAAGACCGTCGCGGTAGCACCTGTCGAAGACGGTTTTGCCGTCCATCTCGATAGCAAGCCCGTCCGCACGCCGGCCAAGGCGCTGCTGGCGCTACCGACCGAAAAGGCGGCTGCTCTCGTCGCCGAGGAATTCGCCGCACAGGAGGAGACCATCGACCCGGTGACGATGCCGGTCATGCGTCTGGTCAATACGGCAATCGATGGTGTCGCCAGTGATCCCCAGGCGGTGCTGGAGGACATCCTGCGCTTCGCCTCGTCCGACCTGCTCTGCTACCGCGCCGATGCACCCCAAGGGTTGGTCGACCGGCAGAACGAGCATTGGGATCCGGTCATCGACTGGGTGCGCAGCGCGCTCGGCGCCCGGTTCCATCTCGCCGAAGGCGTGATCCATGTCGAGCAGCCGCGCGAGAGTATCGCGCTGCTTGGCCGCCATCTTGCCCAACGTGCCGATCCGCTGCGCCTTGCCGCCATCCACGTCATGACGTCGCTGACCGGATCGGCGCTGCTGGCGCTGGCCGTCGACTTCGGCGAGCTCGGCGGCGAGGCGGCCTGGGCTGCCGGTCACGTCGACGAGGACTGGCAGGCCGAGCAATGGGGCCATGACGCCGAGGCCGTCGCGCGCCGCGCGGCCCGCAAGCGCGACATGATGGCGGCGGTCAAGCTGCTCGAAGCTCTCAAAGGCTGACCGCACCGTCGTTTCTATTTCGCACTGCACATTAGACCAAAGTCATAATCCCAAAGACGGTCTGCCTCTGGACGGCGCTTTCTGTCATTTTTTGCACCGGTGGCTGCACCGAGTCTGCGTTGCGAGGAAACGCCGACGATGACGCGCAGCATCGAGGACGGACGGATTTCACACGGGAGGATACGCTCATGGCAATGGCATCGACCGCCGGCAAAACAAGCCGCGGCATGACGCGCGAGGAGAAGAAGGTCATCTTCGCTTCCTCGCTCGGCACCGTTTTCGAATGGTACGATTTTTATCTCTACGGCTCGTTGGCAGTGTTCATTGGTTCGACTTTTTTCAGTCCAACCATCCCGGAAGCGACGCGCAATATCTTCGCGTTGCTGGCTTTTGCCGCTGGCTTCCTCGTGCGCCCGTTCGGCGCATTGCTGTTCGGCCGCATCGGCGACCTTGTCGGCCGTAAATATACTTTCCTTGTCACCATGACGATCATGGGCCTATCGACCTTCCTGGTCGGCTTGCTGCCTGGCTATGCGACTTTGGGCATCGCCGCTCCTGTGATACTGATCGCCTTGCGCATGTTGCAGGGCCTGGCGCTCGGCGGCGAGTATGGCGGTGCCGCGACCTATGTCGCCGAGCATGCACCCGACGATCGCCGCGGCTACTACACGTCGTGGATACAGACGACGGCAACGCTCGGCCTGTTCCTGTCGTTGATCGTCATCCTGATAGTTCAGGGGTCGATGGCCAAGGAAACCTACGCCGCGTGGGGCTGGCGCATTCCGTTCATCGTTTCCTTCCTGCTCCTCGGCATTTCGATCTGGATCCGGCTGTCGCTTTCTGAATCGCCGACCTTCCAGCGCATGAAGGACGAGGGTAAGGGCTCCAAGGCGCCGCTGTCGGAAGCCTTCGGCCAGTGGAAGAACGCAAAGATCGCGCTGCTGGCACTGCTCGGCCTCACAGCCGGCCAGGCCGTGGTCTGGTACAACGGCCAGTTCTACGCGCTGTTCTTCTTGCAGAATGTGCTCAAGGTCGATCCGCAGTCGGTCAACATCATGATCGCGATTGCTCTGGCTGTTGGCTCGATCTTCTTCGTCGTGTTCGGCTGGCTCTCAGACAAGATCGGCCGCAAGCCGATTATCATGGCTGGCCTTGCGCTCGCGATCGTCTGCACCTTCCCGTTGTTCAAGGCGCTGACCTGGGCAGCCAATCCGGCGCTCGCCACCGCGCAGCAGAACACCCGTGCGACGGTGACCGCGGCACCGGGAGACTGCAAGTTCCAGTTCAACCCCGTGGGCACGGCGAAGTTCACTACGTCCTGCGATATCGCCACCTCGTTTCTGACCAAGAACTCGGTGCCTTATGACGTAGTGGCCACGGCAGCGCCCGGCACTGCTGCGTCGGTCAAAATCGGCAACGAGACGGTTGAGTCGTATGACGCGACCGCAGCCGGCGATCAAGCCAAGGCCAAGGACGCTGTTTTCGCCAAGGCGGTAAACACGGCGCTTCAGGACGGCGGCTATCCGCTGAAACGGGCAGCGGCGAAGGTGCCGGACCAGAAGCTCGAGGCGTTCATCGCGGCCAATCCCGAACTGAAGCTCGATGCGGCCGCGATCCGCGCCGGCGAGAAGGCCATGGTCCCGACCGACCAGGCGATCAAGGACAAGCTGCTGACTGCCGATGAAGCTGCGGGAGCTCCCGAGGTCACCGTCTACACCGTACCGGGCGGCGGTCCCTTCGCCATGTTCGCCGACCCCGCCGCGGTCAACTGGCCAATGACGATTGGCATCCTGCTCATCCTCGTGATCTTCGTCACGATGGTCTACGGGCCGATTGCCGCGATCCTGGTCGAGATGTTCCCGACCCGCATCCGTTACACCGGCATGTCGCTGCCCTACCATATCGGCAATGGCTGGTTCGGCGGGCTGCTGCCGGCGACGGTGTTCGCGCTCAGCGCCTACAAGGGCGACATCTACTACGGCCTCTGGTACCCAGTGGTGATCGCGGCGATGTCGCTGATCATCGGCATGGTCTTTGTCAGGGATACGCTCGGAACGGACCTGCACACCAAGCAGTGACCGGCCTGTCCCGGTTCAAAGCAAAGCCCGGCGCGAGTCATCGCGCCGGGCTTTTTCAACTTATCGAGTGCATGGAGCGGAAGGGCTTAGCTCTTCCGATCCTGGTTCGCTTCCTCGACCGCTGCTTCATGATACCAGGCACTTCCGAAATCCGTTCGGTTGCGCAAAGAAGCAAGCTCTGCCGCGAATTTAGCCTTTCCGCTTAAATCTGAGGCAGAAGCGCGCGCTGCCACCGGGAACATCAGGATTTTGGCCGACTGACGAGTGGAAGTGAATTCCATTGTCGGTTTCCTTTCTTCGGCACAACCCTGCCGATTCAACCTTTTCCAACATAGGTTCAGCAACCGAATTAGGCAACATGATTACGAAAAGATCAGTAGTTGCACATTATTTGTGCAAACTGTGCGTGTGGATGATCCGAGCGCAGCATGACGGCGGACCAGTGATTTTGGGCGGATACAACCTCACTTTTGCCGCATCCGCCGCCGGCGAGAATGGCACACGAATTGCATTTTAGTGATCCGGCAGGTCGGCTGCTGGATAGGCCGGCTCGCCCCGGCGCCATCCAGGGTTCGGTGATCAAGCAACGAGAGGCTAGAATGACGAAATACAAGCTCGAGTACATTTGGCTCGATGGATACACCCCGGTTCCCAATCTTCGCGGAAAGACGCAGGTCAAGGACTATGCCGAGTTTCCGACGCTCGACCAGCTTCCGCTGTGGGGCTTCGACGGTTCTTCGACCATGCAGGCCGAGGGCCACAGCTCCGACTGCGTTTTGAAGCCGGTCGCCGTTTATCCGGATCCCGCCCGCACCAATGGCGCGCTCGTCATGTGCGAGGTCATGATGCCGGACGGCGTGACGCCGCATGCGTCCAACAAGCGCGCCACCATCCTCGACGACGAGGGTGCCTGGTTCGGCTTCGAGCAGGAATATTTCTTCTACAAGGACGGCCGACCGCTCGGCTTCCCCGAGAGTGGCTATCCGGCACCGCAAGGCCCGTACTACACCGGCGTCGGCTACAGCAATGTCGGCTCCGTCGCCAGGCAGATCGTCGAGGAGCATCTCGACCTTTGCCTTGCCGCCGGCATCAATCATGAAGGCATCAACGCCGAGGTGGCCAAAGGCCAGTGGGAATTCCAGATATTTGGCAAGGGCTCCAAGAAGGCCGCCGACCAGATGTGGATGGCGCGCTATTTGTTGCAGCGCCTGACCGAGAAGTACGGCATCGACATCGAATACCACTGCAAGCCGCTCGGCGACACCGACTGGAACGGCTCCGGCATGCATGCCAACTTCTCGACCGCCTATATGCGCGAAGCCGGCGGCAAGGCGTATTTCGAAGCGCTGATGGCGGCCTTCGACAAGAACCTGATGGATCACATCGCCGTCTATGGGCCGGACAACGACAAGCGTTTGACCGGCAAGCACGAGACCGCGCCCTGGAACAGGTTCAGCTACGGCATCGCCGACCGCGGCGCTTCGATCCGCGTGCCGCATTCCTTTATCAACAACGGCTACAAGGGCTATCTCGAGGATCGCCGTCCGAACTCGCAGGGCGACCCCTACCAGATCGCTTCGCAGATATTGAAGACGATCGCCTCCGTCCCGACCAGCGCCGAGGTTTCGGCTGCGGCTTGAGAATACGGTCACGGCGCAGACCTCGGGTGTCTGCGTCGTGACTTTCTTTCCCATCGCATTGCATCAAAAAACCCCGGCGTCTCCGCCGGGGTTTTTTCTATGTGACCATAAGGTTCCGGATCACACCGAATAGTACATATCGTATTCGACCGGATGCGGCGTCATTTCGAAGCGCATCACCTCGGCCATCTTGAGCTCGATATAGCTGTCGATCTGGTCGTCGTCGAAGACGCCGCCGGCCTTCAGGAAGCCGCGGTCCTTGTCGAGGCTCTGCAGGGCTTCGCGCAGCGAGCCGCAGACGGTCGGGATCTTCTTCAGTTCCTTCGGCGGCAGATCGTAGAGATCCTTGTCCATCGGCTGTCCCGGGTGGATCTTGTTCTTGATGCCGTCGAGGCCGGCCATCAGCATGGCGGCAAAGGCGAGATAAGGATTCGCGCCCGGATCGGGGAAGCGGACCTCGACGCGCTTGGATTTCGGCGACGAGCCGAACGGAATGCGGCACGAGGCCGAGCGGTTGCGTGCCGAATAGGCGAGCAGCACCGGCGCTTCATAGCCCGGCACCAGGCGCTTGTAGGAGTTGGTCAGCGGGTTGGTGAAGGCGTTGATCGCCTTCGCATGCTTGATTATGCCGCCGATGTAGAACAGGCAGCTCTCAGACAGGCCGGCATATTCATTGCCGGCGAAGGTCGGCTTGCCTTCCCTCCAGATCGACTGGTGGACGTGCATGCCCGAGCCATTGTCGCCGAACACCGGCTTCGGCATGAAGGTGGCCGTCTTGCCGTAAGCGTTGGCGACCTGGTGCACGACATATTTGTAGATCAGCATCTTGTCGGCGTTGCGGACCAATGTGTCGAACTTGATGCCGAGCTCGTGCTGGGCGGCGGCCACTTCGTGGTGGTGCTTTTCGACGCGCACGCCCATTTCGGCGAGCACGGTGAGCATTTCCGAGCGCATGTCCTGTGCCGAATCGATCGGCGGCACCGGGAAATAGCCGCCCTTGATGCGCGGCCGGTGACCGAGGTTGCCGGTCTCGTAATCGGTGTCGTCATTGGACGGCAGTTCGGTGGAATCCAGCCTGAAGCCGGTGTTGTAGGGGTCGGCCTTGTACTTGACGTCATCGAACACGAAGAACTCGGCTTCAGGACCGACGAAGATCTGGTCGCCGATGCCTTCCGCCATCATGTAGGCCTCGGCTTTTTTAGCCGTGCCGCGCGGGTCGCGGTTGTAGGATTCCCCGGAGATCGGATCGAGAATGTCGCACAGGATGACCATGGTCGACTGCGCGAAGAACGGGTCCATATGCACCGTATCCGCATCGGGCATCAGCACCATGTCGGACTCGTTGATTGCCTTCCAGCCGGCGATCGAGGAACCATCGAACATGACGCCATCTGCAAACATGTCTTCCTCGACCTCGACGACATCCATCGTCACGTGCTGCAGTTTGCCCTTCGGATCGGTGAAGCGCAGATCGACGAACTTCACGTCGTTGTCCTTGATCTGCTTCATGATGTCTTTGGCTGTCGTCATGTCCCTGCTTCCCTATGTGATGACGTTTTGAACATGGCCTTTTAACGGGAAAATTCAGACGGCGTCCATGCCGGTTTCGCCGGTGCGGATGCGCACCACTTCCTCGATGTTCGAGACGAAGATCTTGCCGTCGCCGATACGGCCGGTCTGGGCCGCCTTGCGGATGGCTTCGATCGCGGCTTCGACCGCATCGTCGCCGAGCACGACTTCGATTTTCACCTTCGGCAGGAAGTCGACGACATATTCGGCGCCGCGATAAAGCTCGGTATGGCCCTTCTGGCGGCCAAACCCTTTGGCCTCGGTAACGGTGATGCCTTGCAGGCCGGCCTCCTGAAGCGCTTCCTTCACTTCGTCGAGCTTGAACGGCTTGATGATCGCTTCGATCTTTTTCATGTAAAAAGTGGCCTCCACTGCCAAAAAAAGACGGGTTGTGAGCCCCGCTTGCGCCTCAATCAAGCACGAACTGTGCCAGTTGAGGGGGTGCCGAGCGGGCTCACATGATTTGGATACCATGCTACGCGGGAATGTACATTCGCGTCATTCGCTGCGTTGGATGCGCCATGAACGCCGCGAACCTACACACCGCCGGCCCCGTCGTCCGCACAAAAAATGGGCAGGTCGGATATTTCATGGGCAGCTGTGGACCTGCGACTGGTCGCTCCGGGCATTGCCGGCGTGTTTCACAACCTTCGTAGTTTGCGTCGGATCAAAAACTGGACAATGCTTCGGCAGATGATCGCCCGGATGAGCCACGAACTTCTTTCTCCGTCCGAAATGGCCGAGGCCGACCGGCTGGCGATTGCCGCTGGTCCATTCGAAGGAATCGGCCTGATGCGCAATGCCGGCGCTGCGGTTGCTGCCGTAGTACTCAAGCGCTACCCGAACGCAACGCGCGTCCACGTGCTTTGCGGCCCTGGCAACAATGGCGGCGACGGCTATGTCGTGGCCCGCATCCTTCAGGACAGCGGCTCC
Source organism: Mesorhizobium sp. WSM4836 (assembly GCF_055811815.1). NCBI lineage: Bacteria > Pseudomonadati > Pseudomonadota > Alphaproteobacteria > Hyphomicrobiales > Phyllobacteriaceae > Mesorhizobium > Mesorhizobium sp. WSM4836. The sequence goes on along the minus strand of NZ_JBVVQF010000022.1, from coordinate 90,134 downwards.
GCTGTCTCGATATGGGCATCCGGCTTGCCCAAGGCCGGCACAGATGCGGCAGTCGCTGCCTCGGATTGTCCGGCCGAGACTCGGCCGCTGTCGGATTTCGTTGCCGAGACGGGCTCGATCATGGTCGATGCGCTCTACGGGGCGGGGCTGTCCAAGCCGCTGTCCGGCCACGCCGCCAAAGCGATCAAGATTGCGGCAGAACTTAACTTGCCGGTTATCGCGGTCGATCTGCCGTCGGGCGTCTCCGGTGAGAGCGGCAATGTCCTCGGCCAGGCCTTCCGCGCCCGAACCACGGTGACCTTTGCGCGAAAAAAGCCAGGCCATCTTCTTTTGCCGGGGCGCGAGCTGTGCGGCGAAATCGTGCTCGCTGATATCGGCATAAGCGACAGTGTTGTTGCACAGCTTGAACCACGAACATTCGAGAACATGCCGGCGCTCTGGCTTGGCCGCTTTCCGGTTCCGGCCATTGACGCCCATAAGTATAAACGTGGCCATGTCGGCGTTTTTTCCGGCGGGCCGTGGGCGACGGGTGCTGCGCGGCTGTCGGCGCTTGCGGCGGCCAGGAGCGGGGCAGGGGCCGTCACCTTGCTGTCACCGGCGAACGCCATGCAGGTGAACGCGGCGCATCTGACCTCGATCATGCTGCGCAAGCTAGACACTGTCGCCGATGTGGACGAATTCGTTGATAACCGGCGCCCATCCGCCTTCGTGCTCGGCCCCGGATTTGGCATTGGTGAGAAGACGCGCGACTTCGTCCTGGCCGTGCTCGGCAGCGACAATGGGCAGGGCGGCGGGATCGAGGGACTGGTGCTCGACGCCGACGGCGTCTCCTCGTTTCGCGACGCGCCGGATGCCTTGTTCAAAGCCGCCCGTCGACCGAATACGCCGACTGTGGTGATGACGCCGCATGAGGGCGAATTCGCCAGGCTTTTTCCTAACATCGCCCGAGACAAATTGTCCAAGTTGGCCAAGGCTCGCGCTGCCGCTTCTCGTGCCAACGCAATCATCGTCTACAAGGGCGCCGACACTGTGATTGCGGCCCCCGATGCCCGGGCAGCGATCAACGCCAATGGCGCGCCTTGGCTGGCCACCGCCGGCTCGGGCGACGTGCTGTCGGGCATCATCGCCGCGCTTCTGGCGCAGGGCATGGCGGCCTTCGAAGCGGCCTGTGCGGCAGTCTGGATCCATGCGGAGGCCGGCAGGCGTTTCGGACCGGGGCTGATTGCCGAGGACCTGCCGCTGGCGCTGGTGCCGGTCCTGCGCGAGCTTATCGAGAGTCGCGGGATGCCTGCCGAATGAATCGCATGTTCGCGCTGCTCGTTGCGATCGTCAGTGCCGTATTCATGGCGCAGGCTGCGAACGCCGAAACTCCGCTGACGATCGTCGACGACCCTGCCGTTCTCGCCGCCCTCGACAGCAACGGTTACGGGTTCGCCGGCATTTTCGGCGTCGATCGCAAGGGCGATTTGAACACGCTGTATGACAAAGCGCCGGCTTACCATGCGATCGTCGAAACGATTGCAAGCGACGTCGCGGCATTGCGGACCGAGATGAAGGCCGGCGGGCGGCCGCTGTACGAGGTGACCGACGGTAATGTCGGCCGCATCATGGACATGCGCTGGCTGAAGACCGAGGCCGCGCGCTTCCGCCTCGTCGGGGTGGTCAACCGGCTCGACCGGCGCGACTTCGCGGGGCTGAAAGGCGACGGGAGTTGCGGCGAAGTGCGCTTCATCTATCGCCTCGCCTACAGCTTCAAGAAGAACGGCAAGATGTTGGCGTCGCGCCTGCCGTTTAATTTCAGTGCCGTCTACAGTGCCGCGCCGGATATCGATGGCCGCTGTGTCGGCGTCGCCGGACGCTGGGCACCGCAACTCGACGAGAGCGTCGATGCCGGCTGGCTGATCGGCGGGCCGCTGGAAAGAATGGCGCTCAGCTTCAAGCAGCTCGAGCTCAACGCGCAAGTGGTGCGCTTCCCCTCCGGCCAGGAGACTGAATTCGGCGGGCAGGCTGCCTATCTCATGCGGATTTTCGGCATCGACGGAGCGGCTTTTAGCGAAAAGCCGCTGGAAAACACGCCCGATACGGCACGTCTCGCCGAAGACGCTGCGCTGAAAGCAAGACTTGCCGACTATGTTCGCACCAATGTGGCGGCGGTCGATCTCGGCGTCTACCAGATTCCCGACGAATTCCTGGCAAGGAAGGTCATCTCCTGGTCGACCTTCGGCAGTGCAAGGCAGGCCAACCACCCGTTCACGTCGCTGTTCCAGCCCGCGGATTTCACTAGTGTCGATTTCGCTGCGCTGAAGTTGGTGCGCACGCCGGAGGCGCTGGTCGAGCGACTGGACAACGGCGCCTGCCAGGGTTGCCATCAGACGGGCTCGACCGCCGGCTTCCATTTCATCGGACTTGACGACAAGACGACCTCGCCGCTCAACCACATCGAGGTTGGCATCTCGCCGCATCTCCACGCCGACATCCCGCGCCGCGCCGCCTGGCTGCACGCGACTGCCGACGGCAAGGAACCGAACCGCTTCCGCCCGCTGTCCTTCGCGCCGCCGGCGACATGGAGCGATGCTGGACAGATCGCCTATTCGCCGGCCGAGATGGCGATGCCGTGTCTGATGCCGTCGGATGCGGTCCGCTTCGGCGCGACATGGCAATGCGGCGCCGGCACAGTCTGCACGCCGCTGGCGACCGCGTCCGGCGTGCCCACCAAGCTGGCGCAATGCCTGTTGCCCAAGGACAGCGAAAGCACGTTCTCCGGCCATCCGTGCCTGACCGGCTCGATCGCCAGCAACCCGGCACAGCCTTTCAATGACCGGTACACCATCACCGGCCAGTTCGCGGCGTTCGCGCCAGGCATTTCGCGTACCGGCTACACCTGCCGACCGCCGAAGATCGGCGTGCCAGCCGGCATCGCCTATCGCGGCTGCAACGACAAAGATCGCAGCTTTGCCGCTTTCAAAACGGGCAAGCCGATGCCGAACGAGATTTGCGGACTGGTCGGCGGCAAAAAATTCGACACCTGCGTAGCGACCAATAATTTCGACCAGTGCCTCGGCGGCGCCGTCAATCGCGGCAATCGTCCCGCCTGCTCGGCCGACCATTTCTGCCGCGAGGATTACATGTGCCAGTCGCTGCCGCCCGATATGCCCGGCATCGGCAAGGTGAAAGGCATCGGCTTCTGCTCACCAACCTATTTTATCTTTCAGATGCGAATCGACAATCACGCCACGCCATGGTCGGGCGCTCTCCGCGCGACAATGGGAGCCGGGTTCGGCGCGGCGGAAGCGGAATAGGCCTCACAGCGGAATGTTGTCGTGTTTCTTCCAGGGATTCTGCATGTCCTTGTTACGCAGCATCCTGAGCGCGCGCGCGATGCGGCGGCGGGTCGAATGCGGCATGATCACCTCGTCGACATAGCCGCGCTCGGCGGCAACGAAGGGCGACAGGAAGCGATCTTCGTAGGCCTTTGTATGTGCTGCAATCTTCTCCGCGTCGCCGATGTCCTTGCGATAGATGATCTCGACCGCGCCTCTGGCGCCCATCACCGCAATCTGCGCCGTTGGCCAGGCATAGTTCATGTCGCCGCGCAAATGTTTCGACGCCATGACGTCATAGGCGCCGCCATAGGCCTTTCTGGTGATGACGGTGATCTTTGGCACGGTCGCTTCGGCATAGGCGAACAGAAGCTTGGCGCCGTGCTTGATCAACCCGCCATATTCCTGCGCCGTGCCGGGCAGGAAGCCCGGCACGTCGACGAAGGTGACGATCGGGATCGAGAAGCAGTCGCAGAAGCGCACAAAACGCGCCGCCTTGCGGCTGGCATCCGAATCGAGCACACCGGCCAGCACCATCGGCTGGTTGGCGACGAAGCCGACCGTGCGGCCCTCGACACGGCCGAAGCCGGTGGCGATGTTTTTCGCAAAATTCTGCTGGATTTCGAAGAAGTCACCCTCGTCGGCAACTTTATGGATCAACTCTTTGATGTCGTAGGGTTTGTTGGCATTGTCGGGGATCAGCCGGTCGAGCGACAGATCGTGATCGGTGACCGATTGGTAGCATTCGATCTCGGGGATTTCCGCCGTGTTGGAGGCAGGCAGCAGATCGACCAGCCGGCGCATCTGCAGCAGCGCCTCGACGTCATTGTCGTAGGCTCCGTCGGCGATCGAGGACTTCGTTGTGTGGACCGAAGCGCCGCCGAGGCTTTCGGCGGTGACCGTCTCGTTGGTGACGGTCTTCACCACGTCCGGCCCGGTGACGAACATGTAGGAGGTATCGCGGACCATGAAGATGAAGTCGGTCATCGCCGGCGAATAGACGTCGCCGCCGGCGCAAGGACCCATGATCAGTGAAATCTGCGGGATGACCCCTGAGGCCAGAACATTGCGCTGGAAGATCTCGGCATAGCCGCCGAGCGCCGCCACGCCTTCCTGGATGCGAGCCCCGCCGGCGTCGTAGAGACCGATGACCGGCGCGCGGTTGCGCAGTGCCATCTCCTGCACCTTGACCACCTTTTCGGCATGCGCCTCGGACAGCGAACCGCCGAATACGGTGAAATCCTTGGCGAAAAGATAGACCGGGCGACCGTTGACGGTGCCCCAGCCGGTGACGACGCCATCGCCGGCGATCTTGGTTTTCTCCATGCCGAAATCCGTCGAGCGGTGCTCGACAAACATATCGAACTCCTCGAACGAGCCTTCGTCGAGAAAAACGTCTATGCGTTCGCGGGCGGTCAGCTTGCCTTTCTTGTGCTGGGCGTCGATGCGGGCTTGGCCGCCGCCCATACGGGCGATCTCGCGGCGGCGCTCGAGTTCCTTCAGCACGTCCTTCATGACCGGTCCCCGAAACGGAAAGCTGGATTGTGGTAATCATGCCTGGGGGAGAGCGCAAGCGCCGCTTCCTCGTGGCTTTTGCTGCGCTGCAGCATCAGGCCCTTGCATTTCGGTGCGAACTGGGCCATATGCGGCGGCATAGGCGCTTGGGCCGGGATAATCCGGCCTTCTCGACGAATGGGACTGGTTGCGTCTGTTTTCCCTCTTCCCGACAGATCGGCAAGGTGGCGAAAAAGCCCCGTGGCATGATGCCTGCGGGCACGACAGCGCAGCCGTGTGGACGATAACGTCCGCCCGCCTTGTCGTTTCATGACAATTTTCGACGGCAGGTTGCGCCCTGCCGCCAGTGATTTTTGCGGCCAGGAGCCGCATGAAAGAAGAATATCTTGACCAATGAAAACACTTTGACCGGCAAGGACACTGGGGAACTGAACGGTTTCGCCGCACTTGGAATTACCGGCGCACTGCTCAAGGCCACCAATGCCGCCGGCTTTACCGATCCCAAGCCGATCCAGGCCCAGGCGATCCCGCCGCAACTCGAAGGCCGCGACATTTTCGGCATCGCCCAGACCGGCTCGGGCAAGACGGCAGCGTTCGCGCTGCCTATCCTGTCGAAGATCATCGCACTCGGCACCAAGCGCCGGCCGAAGACAGCCCGCGCGCTGATCCTGGCACCGACGCGCGAACTCGCGGTGCAGATCGAGGAGATGATCAAGCTGCTCGCCAAGGGCGCGCATGTCTCGACCGCGCTGGTGCTTGGCGGCGTCTCGCGCTTCAGCCAGGTGAAGAAAGTTGCGCCCGGCGTCGACATCCTGATCGCAACGCCCGGCCGGTTGACAGACTTGGTGCGTGAAGGCGATCTTGTGCTTGCCGACACCAAATGGCTGGTGCTCGATGAAGGCGACCGCATGCTCGACATGGGCTTCATCAACGACGTCAAGCGCATCGCCAAGGCGACGGCGCCGGACCGTCAGACGGTGCTGTTCTCGGCAACCATGCCGGCCGAAATCGCCGAACTGGCGAAAGGCCTGCTGAAGAACCCGATTCGCGTCGAAGTCGCTCCTCACAGCACCGCGGCCGCCGAGATCGTGCAGGGTGTCGTCTTTGCCCGCACCAAGCAGAAGCGTCAGGTGCTGGCCAACATGCTTGCCGATGAGGCGATGAAGTCCGTCATCATCTTTTCGCGCACCAAGCATGGCGCCGACAGGGTGACAAAGGACCTCGAGCGCGACGGCTTCAAGGCCGCCGTCATCCACGGCAACAAATCGCAGAACGCCCGTCAGAAGGCACTCAACGATTTCCGGGAGGGTTCGGTGCGCATTCTCGTGGCGACCGACATTGCGGCGCGCGGCATCGACGTGCCGGGCATCAGCCATGTGGTGAATTTCGACCTGCCGGACGAGGCGGAGAGCTATGTTCACCGCATCGGCCGCACTGGCCGCAACGGCATGGACGGCATCGCCGTCACGCTCTGCGACCCGTCTGAAAACAGCAAGCTGCGTCAGGTCGAGCGCATCATCCGCACCAAGCTGCCGATTGTCGCCGACCATCTCGGCAGCCCCGATCCGCAGCGCAATCCCGCCGAGAAGAACGAGCGCAGCTTCGAACCGGCCAACGACCACAATGGCCGTCGTGACGGCAGGCGGCCCGGCGGCGCAAACAACGGCTTCGGCAAGAAGCGGTTCGGCGATAAGCCGGCCTTTGCGGGCGAGCGCAAGCCGGAAGGCGCCAAGCCCTTCAAGGGCAATAACAAGCGCCGCTTCGGCGGCAAGCGGCCAGCAGCGCGGGCCGCATAACGTAACCGTGTTGCGGTCGGCCAAGCCGGGCTTGGTCATTCACGATTGAAAAGGGCGACCGGAGTGATGCTTCGGTCGCCCTTTTGGTTGAGGCCTTTGGTTTACTCCACCATCGCCTCGAACCACACCACGATCCGCTGCGCGAGGAAAGCCGTGGTCGATGGCGACAGCGCGTCGCCGGCAATGACGTGGTTGTCTGGGTCGCCGGTATCGTCGACCGGCACCGATTCATGTGCGGCGCCCCAGCGACCCGCAAACACGATCCGTCGCGCCGTCACCGATCCTATTCGACCGGTGGCTTGCGGTCGAAATTCAGCGGCCGCGCATTCCAGCGGGTGACCGCGCTGATCACCCATCGGCAGAACGGCCTCGGCAGCATCCTGAGCAGCTTCAGCGTCCAGCTCAGGCGGCGTGGGAAAGTGACTTCGAAGCCGCCGTATTCGATGCCTTGCGCGATACGGCGCGAGGCCAGATTGACCGGCATCAAGCCAGGCATCGGCAGGAAGTTCTTCTCGGTCAGCCGCGTGTCGACAAAGCCCGGATTAATCACCTGGACACGGACGTTCATCTTGTCGAAATCGTATTTCAGCGACTCGGCCAGGATATTGACTGCCGCCTTGGTGCCGCCATAGGCAGCGGTGGTCGGCCAGCCGAAATAGGCGGTGACCGACCCGATCAGCACGACATGGCCGCGCGAGCGTACACGCATGCGTTCGATTACGGGCACCAGGCCATTGATGATGCCGAAATAATTGACCTCGAAAGACCGGCGGAAATTGCCCGCCACAAGGTCTTCGCCCGGCGTTCCGATATAGCTTCCAGCGTTGAACACTGCCAACACGATCGGGCCGAGATCTTTCTCGATCGCTGCAACCGTCCTCGCCATGCGTTTTTCGTCGGTCACGTCGCAGGGAAAGGCTGCGACACGGCCCGCCATCTGCGCCGTTTCGACTATGAGCGTATCGATCGGTTGGTCATCGGGCGCAGTCACCGCGACGACATAGCCGTGACCGGCAAGATCCTTGGCCAGCGAACGGCCGATACCGCTGCTGCCGCCCGTAATCCAGGCGACGCCATGCTTCGGATTGGCCCGATAGAGTGTCATGCTGCGCCCCGCCGGCTCTTCTTAGCCTGTGCTCTAGCGGTGAAGAAATCGAATGAAAAGAGTGCTTTTCGGTACATGGTTGAAATGATACCGGCCGGGCGCCCCTGGCTGCAGAAATTGCAGTGTGCGAAATGCGACTGGACCAGGCAAATTCTTGCCTTGAAACCGAAGCTTCGGGTTTCTAGGGTTTCGCCGCACCCACAAAGGAATCCCCATGCCCCGTTCTGTGATCGACGCGATCGGCAACACGCCCCTGATCCGCCTCAACAAGGCCTCGGAAGCAACCGGCTGCGAGATCCTGGGCAAGGCCGAATTCATGAATCCCGGGCAGTCGGTCAAGGACCGCGCCGGCCTGTTTATCATCCGCGATGCGGAACAACGCGGACTGCTGCGGCCCGGCGGCGTCATCGTCGAGGGGACGGCCGGAAATACCGGCATCGGATTGACATTGGTTGCCAAGGCGCTCGGCTATCGCACGGTGATCGTCATTCCCGACACCCAGAGCCAGGAAAAGAAGGATACAATCAAACTGCTCGGCGCCGAGCTGATGGAAGTGCCAGCCGTGCCCTACAAGAACCCGAACAACTACGTGAAGCTGTCGGGCCGGCTGGCCGAGCAGATGGCGAAGACCGAGCCGAACGGCGCGATCTGGGCCAACCAGTTCGACAATGTCGCCAACCGTGACGGCCATATCCGCACCACCGCCGAAGAAATCTGGAACCAGACCGACGGCAAGGTGGACGGTTTCGTGTCGGCGGTCGGTTCCGGCGGCACTCTGGCAGGCGTCGGTTTAGGGCTGAGGGCCAAAAACAACCAGGTCAAGATCGCGCTGGCCGATCCGCTGGGGGCAGCGCTCTATTCCTTCTACACCATCGGCGAGCTGAAATCCGAGGGCAGCTCGATCACCGAAGGCATCGGGCAGGGGCGGATCACCGCCAACCTTCAAGGCTTTACACCCGATTTTGCCTTCCAGATCCCCGACGAGGACGCACTGCCGATCGTATTTGACCTGATTCAGGAGGAGGGGCTTTGCGTTGGCGGTTCGACGGGCATCAACATTGCCGGCGCTATTCGCCTGGCGCGGGAGCTAGGACCCGGCCACACCATCGTGACCATGCTTTGCGATTACGGCACGCGCTACCAGTCGAAGCTGTTCAATCCTGAATTCCTGCGCGAAAAGAAGCTGCCGGTGCCGGGCTGGATGGAGCAACGGAGCACGATTTCGGTGCCATTCGAGGGGCTCGTGTGATGGCAGACAAGACCGAAGCGCTGTTTCGTGACGACGCCTATCTGGGAACGGCCGACGCCACCGTCGTCGCAGTTAACGATCGCGGCGGCATCATTCTGGACCGGACGGTGTTTTACGCCACATCGGGCGGGCAGCCGGGCGACACGGGCAGCCTCGAACGTGCCGACGGTACCGGCATTGCGATTGCCGCTACGATCACCGGCGAAACCAAGGACGAGATCATCCATGTGCCGGCGCCGGAGCAGGCGGTTCCAAAGATGGGCGAGCGCCTGAGGCTCGCCATCGACTGGCCGCGGCGGCAGTTGCTGATGCGCATGCATTCTGCCTGCCACCTGCTTACCGTCGTCTGTCCGTTCCCGATCACCGGCGCCGCGGTTTCCGAGGACGACAGCCGTATCGATTTCGACATCCCGGACGCCGGCTTTACCAAGGAAGACGTGACGGCCAGACTGATGGAGCTGATGCGAGCCGACCACCCGATCTTCACCCGGCTCATTTCCGACGAGGAACTGGCATCCAATCCGGGCCTGGTGAAATCCAAGAATGTGCGGCCCCCCGCCGGCACGGGAAGGATCCGATTGGTCTGCATCGGCGAGAACGCTTCGATCGACAGCCAGCCTTGCGGCGGCACCCATGTAAAGAGCACCAGCGAAATCGGCGAGATCCATATCGGCAAGATCGAGAAGAAGGGTCGCGAGAACCGGCGCTTCCGCATTCGCTTTGGTCCTATGCCGCCAGCCTGATATAGGACTGCGACAGGCGGGACAGGAGAGAAAAGATGGCCGACGACAGTCCTTTCACCATCGATGCCGATTGGCTGCAGAAGCGGCTTGGCGAACCGGGCCTGACGATTGTCGACGCGTCTTGGTATCCGCCGGCGCAAAAGCGTGACGCGCGCGCCGAGTATGACGCAGCGCATATTCCAGGCGCCCGCTTCCTCGACCAGGATGCGGTTTCGGACCCCGACGCGGCTCTGCCGCACACGCTGCCGTCGCCGCAGCATTTCGCGCAATATGTCGGCGCGATGGGTGTTTCGGCCGATGACACGATTGTTGTCTATGACGGGCCAGGGTTCTTTTCAGCACCGCGCGCCTGGTGGTTGTTTCGCGTCATGGGCGTATTCCAGGTCTATATACTCGACGGCGGTTTCGACCGTTGGAAAGCCGCCGGACGGCCGGTGACAGCCGAGCCGACGAAGATCGCGCCTTGCGTGTTTTATGCCAACTTCGATGCTGCCCGCGTCGCCAGCCTTGCCGACATGCGCCGGATCGTCGAGACGGGGGAGAGCCAGATCGCCGATGCGCGCTCGCCTGGCCGTTTTGCCGGCACCGAGCCGGAGCCGCGCCCCGGCATCCGCTCCGGTCATATGCCGGGCGCGCACAACGTGCCGTTTTCGGCGCTTTCGGAAAATGGCGAATTGTTGCCGGGGGACAGGCTGCGCAAAGTGATTGAAGAAGCCGGCATCGACCTGTCGAAGCCGGTCGTCACCTCCTGCGGGTCGGGCGTAACCGCGGCAGCCATCACGCTGGCTTTGGAGACGCTTGGCCATGCCGACAACCGGCTTTATGACGGTTCATGGACCGAATGGGGCGGGCGTTCCGACACGCCCGTCGTGACGGGCAAGGACTGACGGGGATGGAAGACGGATCCCTGGAACACATCGACGTCACCGTGACGTTTCTCGAAATGCATGTGCCGCCTGCTCATTCGCCGCCGCTGCCGTACAACCGCCAGATCGCGCTGCTCAAGACCAAAGACATTCCGCTGCATTTCTACCGCTATTTGATGGATCGGGTCGGCCGCAAGTGGCACTGGGTCAATGTGCTGAGGCTGAGCGACGAGGAGCTTGCGGCGGGCATCCACCGCGAGGACCGCGACATCAGGGTGCTTTATCTGGATGGTGCGCCGGCCGGTTTCTTCGACCTCAAGCCGCATTTGCCGGAGGAAGTCGAACTCGCTTATTTCGGAATGATGGAGCACGCGACCGGGCAGGGCATCGGCCGCTGGTTCCTCGGCGCGGCAATCGCCGCAGCATGGTCGCACGGGCCAAGGCGGGTAACCGTGCAGACCTGCACCCTCGATCACCCCGCGGCACTGCCGCTCTATCAAAAACTCGGCTTTACGCCAGTGGCGCAAAAAAAGGAGGTCGTACATCCGATGTCTTTTGCCGAGCGCGCGGCCAGCGTCATGCGGCCCTGACTGTCAGGGCCGTTCAACCAGGCTTCAGCTTGTCGTTGCTACGCCCCAGGGTCTGGATCAACACTCAAAGGCAAGCCCGACTTGAATGGGCTGGGCTCTTTCCATATCGCTGTCGTCCAGAAACCGATAGTGATGGAGGATGGCACGATGGCAATACGGGTGGTAATGGCCGGCGCGACCGGCTGGGTCGGCAAGGCGCTGGTTCCAGCGATCGGGGCGCAAGGCGACATGGCGCTGGCCGGGGCTGTGTCACGCAGCGGCGCGGGGCAGGATTCCGGACTGCTGGTTGGCATGCCGGCTAGTGGCATTGCCGTTTCGGCCACGCTGGCCGAGGCGCTGGAGGCGTCGTCGGACGTGCTGGTCGACTTCACCAAGCCGCATGTCGTGAAAGACCATGTGCTGCTCGCCATCGACAAGGGACGGCACGCTGTGATCGGCACATCGGGACTGGGTGCTGCCGACTATGCCGAGATCGACGCCGCGGCGGGCGCCAACGGCGTCGGCGTCGTTGCCGCCGGCAATTTTTCCATCACCGCCACGCTGATGAAGCGTTTTGCGTTGATGGCGGCGAAATACGTGCCGGACGTCGAGGTCATCGATTATGCCAGTGCAAAGAAGCCCGACGCCCCGTCAGGCACGGCGCGCGAGCTTGCCGAAGCGCTGGCCGACATCCGCAAGGCTTCGACGGCAAAGCCGGTATCCGAGGTCTCCGGCGTGCCGGCTACGCGCGGTGGTGCGGTCGGCGCAGGCGAGGGGGTGCAAGTGCACGCGCTTCGCCTGCCATCCTACATCCTATCCTGCGAGGCGCTTTTCGGGCTGCCCGACGAGCGGCTGACCGTCCGCCATGACGCCGGCTCGTCCGCGGCGCCTTACGTGGCGGGCACGCTGCTCGCCATCAGGCGAGTACAGCAGATCAAAGGTCTGGTTCGTGGTCTCGACGCGTTGATGGACTGATCTATTTCGGCAGGAATCGGGTGGGAAGCTCTCTCTTGCGAGCATATTTTCCGGTCAACGACACCGGAGATTTTGCCATGCCCCTAAAATTCAAAGCCTTGCCAAGCGATGCCGTCCGCGCACTTCAGCGCGGCGGGGCGGATGCTTATGGCTTAAAGCCAGAGCGGCAGATTTCGGACGGAGACGGCGTGCCTTGCCGTCATTGCTTGAAAAACGTTGCTGCGGGACAAGCCTATCTCGTTCTGGCCTATCGGCCTTTTCCGGAGCTGCAGCCTTATGCAGAAACCGGGCCGATCTTCCTTCACGCCGAGGAATGCGAACGCGCCGCCGAAGCGGAGGTGCTTCCTGAAATGCTCGAAAGCAGCGATTACATCGTGCGTGGCTACGGCAGGGACGACCGCATCGTTTACGGCAGCGGCGGCGTCATTCCGACCGACGCCATTGCCGTACGGGCAGAGACGTTGTTCGAACGCGACGACATTGCTTACGTCCACATCCGCTCGGCGCGCAACAATTGCTATCAGTGCCGAATCGACCGCGCGTAACCGGACAGGCTGCATCGGCTTGAGGCTGTCGCACTCCCGTCGCATACCTGCGGTAGAAAGCGACTGTCGATCGATTTGCCGACCGCGGATGAACCGGCGGGAATTCTCGACAACCGAGGAAGCGGGGCTTTGGCTCCGCTTTTTTGTTGCCTGAATTGAATTGCATTGTTCGCAAAAGAAAAAACCCGCCGGGATTAGCCGGCGGGCTCATACGATTTGCCTGGAGGGCCTTAGTTGAACTTATACTTGGCACCGATGCGGACGGTGTGGAAAGAAGGAGTGGTCGTGAGGATGTCGCCAGGCCCTCCAAACTCCTCCAGAATATCCTTCTCGGCAAACTGCGAATAGCGATACTCAAGACCGACGGTTACCTTGTCGGTCACCGCCGCTTCCAGACCACCACCGACCGAGAAGCCGCTCGAACCCCAATCGATGATGTCGCCGATGGGTGAAGATGCGTTCAGATCGAAATGCTGCCAGCTGTAACCGCCAAGCACGTAGGCGAGGGTCGATTCGTTAACTTTCAAACCGACCCGGCCCAGCACATCGAAGCCATAATCTGTGTCCAGATTGACGGATCCGCCGGGCACCTCCAGTTCCGTAGTCATGCCCGAGTAGCGAGCATCCACCATCACACCCGCAACCCAGCTGCCGAAATCATGGTCGTAGCCGGCGTTCAATTCACCGAACACACCTTCGCCGCCGATCCCGTTGAATTCCAGGTCGGCAAGCGGGGGAACGTTGATCTGATGTACTGACGCACCCGCACCACCTGCACCGCCGATGTAGAAGCCCGTCCAGTTGTAGGCAGGAGCTTCAAACGACGCGACGCCGCCATTCTGGGCGCCAAAGCGGTAGTTGGCCGCAACCTGGAACGTATGCCGCGATGTGTCGGTGTCGAGAATGCCGTCCGGTACGCCGAATTCGGAAAGAATGTTCTCGGTGTTGAAGGCGGTATAGCGGTATTCGGTTTTGATGGTCCAGTTGCTGTTGATGGCCGTTTCCATGCCGGCCCCGACGAAATAGCCGTTCTGGTCCCAATCGAAGTCAAAACCTGCGTCCGTGTCGAATTTGTATTTCTGCCAGGAATAGCCTCCAAGCACATAGCCCAAAGTGTTTGGCGTGAAGAGGTAGCCTGCCCGCAAACCAGCGTCGAAACCATAGGTCTCTTTGACCGACGCGTCGAACCCAGCAACGTCGAGCGAGGTCTCGATGTTGCCGACATGAGCGTCCAAAAGTCCGCCGATCAGGAAGCGCGGCGCTACCATGTAGTCGTACCCAACGGTGAGTTCACCGTAGACGCCTTCGCCGCCAATGCCGTTGAACGACACGGGAAACAAGTCGGTGCTAAGCTTGTGGACGTTCGCCCCTGCGCCAACGCCAAAGCCGACATAGAGTCCACTCCAGTTGAAGCCCGCTGTTTCGACGACCGGTTCGACCACGTCGGCGGCATGAGAAACCGACCCAAGCGCCAGAACGGAAACTGCGCCGAGAAGAAGAGATTTCGTAAATTTTCTGCTGATCATTGCCCTGCCCCTAGGTGAAAACCTGCATCTAAGTAGCATCGGCTCATTGTGGCGGCTGTAACAAAAAAGCCACAGAAAGGGCGCATTGCATCAAACGGGCACTTAATGCGGGCAAAACCGGCCGTAGACCGTGAAAATTGCCTGTGAACAAGCAAGCCGCCGACGGCATCGGCGACTCATCAGAAAGAAACGGTTGGAAATCAGGCCGCGAGAACGGTGTTTGATTCGACCAGCTCGTAACCGAGCGCTTCGGCCACTGCGCGATTCGTGATCTTGCCCTTGTGAACGTTCAGCCCGTTGCGCAGATGGTGGTCGTCGACCAGCGCCTTGAGACCCTTGTCGGCGAGTTGCAGGCCATAGTGCAGTGTCGCATTGTTGAGCGCGTGGGCCGAGGTGACCGGCACCGCACCCGGCATGTTGGCGACGCAATAGTGGATGACGCCGTCAACTTCATAGGTCGGCTCGGCATGGGTGGTGGCGTGCGATGTCTCAAAGCAGCCGCCCTGGTCGATGGCGACATCGACCAGCACGGCGCCTTTCTTCATGCCCGACAGCATTTCGCGCGTCACCAGCTTGGGCGCTGCTGCCCCCGGGATCAGCACGGCGCCGACGACGATGTCGGCCGAAAAACATTCTTCCTCCAGCGCCTCGACGGTCGAGTAGCGGGTGTGGACGCGACCGCCAAAGATGTCGTCGAGTTGGCGCAGACGCGGGATCGAGCGGTCGATGATGGTGACGTCGGCGCCAAGGCCGGCCGCCATCCGTGCGGCATGCAGGCCGACGACGCCGCCGCCGAGCACGGTTACCTTGCCGGGCAGCACGCCGGGCACGCCGCCAAGCAGCACGCCGCGGCCGCCATTGGCCTTTTGCAGCGCGGTGGCGCCCGCCTGGATCGACAGGCGACCGGCAACTTCCGACATCGGCGCCAAGAGCGGCAGGCCGCCGCGCTCATCGGTGACGGTCTCGTAAGCTATTGCGGTCACGCCGGAGGCCAGCAGGCCCCGTGTCTGCTCCGGATCCGGAGCAAGATGCAGATAGGTATAGAGGATCTGGCCGTCGCGGAGCTGAGCCCATTCATTGGGCTGCGGCTCCTTGACCTTAACGATCATGTCGGACTTGGCAAAAACGTCGGCGGCCGCCTTGGCAATCGTGGCGCCGGCGGCGCGATACGCGTTGTCATCGGCGCCGATGCCGGCGCCGGCGCCGGTCTCGATCAGCACTTCATGGCCATGCGCGACATATTCGCGGACCGAGCCCGGTGTCAGGCCCACGCGGTATTCATGGTTCTTGATTTCCCGGGGGCAACCGATGCGCATCTTTCTTCTCCTGATCGACCCCTTTTGGGGCTGTTCCCTGTCTAGAGATAGTGAACCACGAATCATTCGGTAAGTGTTTGCGAATGCGCTTGCCTGTGAGGCCGCTCTTCGATAGTCGTTGCGCAAAACGCCAGAATTGTCGCAGGAACCCGCAAAAATGCCGCTCGACAGGATTGATATCGCCATTCTCGAGACGTTGCAGAAAGACGGGCGGATACCCAACGCGGCGCTCGCCGAAAAGGTCGGCCTGTCGCAGTCGGCCTGTTCGCGGCGGCTGGACAATCTGGAGAAATCCGGAACCATCCGCGGCTATCACGCCCGGTTGTCCAACGCTGCACTTGGGCACCAGATGACGGCGATCGTGCATATATCGCTGTCCGGGCAGTTCGAGAAAACGCTGTCGGATTTCGAGGCGGCGATAAAGCGCTGCCCGAACGTCCTGTCCTGCCATCTGATGTCGGGTGAGTACGATTACATCCTGCGCATCGCGGCGAAGGATCTCGTCGACTACGAACGCATCCACAAGGAGTGGCTGTCGGCAATGCCGCATGTGACGAAGATCAATTCGTCCTTTGCCTTGCGCGAAATCGTCGATCGCACAGCCGTGGGAATGAAGCCTGAGCTCGCCTAGGCCCCGAACTCGCCCAGGCCCCAAAACCCGCCTAGCTGTTGAACGCCTCGGTCACCACACGGTCCATCGGGATGTCGTGCGGCTGCGGGTAGATGGTGACGATGCGCTGCAGTTCGTAGCCGACGCCGATGACCAGCGGCTTGAATGGCATCGCGGCAAGCGTGCGATCGAAGAAGCCGCCGCCATAACCCAGGCGAAACTGCCTGGGATCGATGCCGACGATCGGCGAAATGACGATGTCGGGCAGCACCGGATCGCCCTCGGCCGGTATCGGGATGTTCCAGACGCCCTTCTCCAGCCGGTCTCCGTGGGTATAGGCCCGAAAGACTAGCGGCCGGTCTTTCTCGACGACGACGGGCAACGCCGTCCGGCCGCCCCGCGCGTTAACGGTTTCAATCCAGGGACGCAGGTCCGGCTCGCCGCGAAACGGCCAGTAGAGGCTGACCATGCGGCCGGCGATGTCGCCGATCACCGCGTCGAGCCCTTCGGCAATGCGCTGCGACATGGCTGCGCGCGTCTCGGCTGAAACGGCAAGGCGGGATGCGATCAACCGCTCGCGCTCGGCCTTGCGCCAGCGCCTTACATCGGTCCAGTCGGATAGCGGCGCTTGGAACTCCGGGTCGAGCTCGTGCATAAAACAAGGAGGCGAGGCGTACTGCGCTGAGCCTTCGTCTTCATTCCTAGCCATGCTTCACCTGCAATGTGTTGTTCCAACCCAATCGTAACCGGGACGTAAGCTATATCCGGGAATGAGTCTGCAGCATGCGTATTCACGACATCAAGCGACGAGTCCCAGGCCAGTTGCTGCGCAGGCATTGCTGCACTGCACAACAATACATACATCGGCCTTGGCGAGAGGGATGAGTGAGATGAACACGGCAAACCATCACGTCGTCGTCGTAGGCGCCGGTTTCGGCGGCCTCGAATTCACACGCGCACTTGCCGGCGCGCCAGTGCGCATCACTATGATCGACAGGCGCAATCACCATCTGTTTCAGCCGCTGCTCTACCAGGTGGCGACGACGGCTCTGGCGACCTCCGAAGTGGCCTGGCCGATCCGCCATCTCCTGCGCAAGCGTAATGACATAACGACGCTGCTCGCCACCGTGACCGGAATCGACCGCGACGGCAAACGCGTGCTGCTGCAGGACGGCGGCACGGTCGCTTACGACACATTGGTGCTGGCCACTGGCGCGCGACATGCCTATTTCGGCCATGACGAATGGGAGCCGTTCGCGCCGGGCCTGAAGACGCTGGAGGACGCCACCACCATTCGATGGCGCATTCTTTTGGCTTTCGAGCAGGCCGAGCGGGAAACCGATCCCGCCAAGCGCCAGGCACTGCTCACTCTGGCGATCGTCGGCGGCGGGCCGACCGGCGTGGAACTGGCCGGCACTATTGCCGAACTGGCGCATGACACGCTGCGCGGCGAGTTCCGCAACATCGAACCGCGCGAGACCCGTGTGGTGCTGATCGAGGCCGGCGACCGCATCCTCTCCAATTTCGCTCCCGAACTCTCAGATTATGCAACGAAGGCGCTCGAGCGGCTCGGCGTGACCGTCGAACTCGGCAGGGCGGTTACGCGCTGCGATGCCGAGGGTGTCGTCTTCGGCGACACGCATTTGCCGGCCAGGACCATTGTTTGGGCGGCGGGCGTCGCCGCTTCGCCGGCCGCCGAATGGCTCGGCGCGGCAGCGGACCGCGCAGGCAGGGTGCTTGTCGAGCCGGACCTGAGCGTGCCGGGAAACCCGGAGATTTTCGTCATCGGTGACGCAGCTCACGTCCTGCGGCCGGATGGCCGGCTGGTGCCGGGCGTCGCGCCCGCAGCCAAGCAGCAGGGACGGCATGTCGCCGCAACGATCACGGCGAGGCTCACCGGCGACGCGACACCGCGTCCGTTCCGCTACAGGCATGACGGCGATCTGGCGACGATCGGCAAGCGCGCCGCGGCCATCGATTTCGGCTGGATCAGGCTCACCGGCCGGCTTGCCTGGTGGCTATGGGGCTTGGCGCATATTTACTTCCTGATCGGCTTTCGTAACCGGCTTACGGTTTCCCTGAGCTGGCTATGGATCTACTTCACCGGCCAGCGCAGCGCGCGACTGATCACGCAGGGCGACGACGATAAGGGCTGATTGTTCGCAGACCCATGGTCATCTGCACGTCACTTGTTCTGGTCGACTGGACTTGCTGTTGGACCGGACTTCCCCATGGATTTGAGCGAAATTCGGCGCGAAGCTTTGCTTCGGGCAGGACTTGCCACGCGGTGGTTCGGGCAGGACTTGCCACGCGGTGGAAAGCGGTGGAAAAGAGAGAAAACGCATGTACCAACCGCGCCATCCCGTCTCCCGCCGCAAGTTCCTTGCCGGCGCCGCCGCCAGCGAAGCGCTGATCATGCTGCACCCGTTCTCCGCCCGGGCCTAAGCCAACCAGGCCCATCTGAGAATCGATGATGCGCTGGTCGTCCGCGACAGTCGGCTTGTCGGCAGGGTCGAGACCGAGGCGAGGCCAGCAAGAATCCCATCGCAACTGGATTAAGGCTCGCCAAAAATCCGGGGGAGGGTCCCAGCAGGGCCGGAATCGCTATGGTTGCAGCCGTCCATATGCGCTAGTTTTAGTCATGCGTTATGTCATCATCATCACGGCCGTCACCTTTTTTCTGATCTGGGACGGCATTTACAACCAAGGCCGCTACCTCGACAGGACGGTCAGGGAGCTGACCCGCATCGTCCACTATGTAACCAGCATGGTTTAGCTCTCTTCGTTGCCACGGTTTGCCGACGCGACAAACCTGCCGATTGACGTCACGCTCCCGCTGACACAAAAGAACGCCGGTCCAACGGGTCGAGGAGGCTGGGTTGATCCGGCATATCGTTTTCTTCAGCGCACGGCATAAAGCGGATGTCGAGGCAGTGCGCACGGGCCTCCTGGCGCTTGGCAAGATACCTCATTCGCGTCATTTCGAGGTAACGCTCAACACCAAGGTCGACCCGCTCTCGGATGAGATCGATGTGGTCGTTTATGCCGAGTTCGAGGACGAAGCAGCGCTCGCCGCCTACAAGGCGCATCCGCTCTATGCGGAGACGACCAACCGGGTCAAACCGCTGCGCGAATTGCGTTATTCGGCCGACATCGTTGCAAGTTGACGAGCCGTTGTCCCTACGCCCTGATGTGGTCTTGCCGGTGAGGCGGGCTAAGCCCTTGAACCATTTTCAGGAATGAGGCACATCGCGCGGGACATGACCGAGAACACCCTCGCAAGCCCGCATCCGCTCGATCATCTGGTGTTGCCGACCGCGAGCCTCGATGTTGCGCGGGCGCGCTTGACCCTGCTCGGCTTTACCGTTGCGCCGAGGGGTATCCATCCTTTCGGAACGGAAAACTGCTGTGTCTTTCTCACCGAAGGCACCTATCTCGAGCCGCTCGCGGTCGCCGACAGACAGGCCGTCGCAACGGCGATCACGAACCGCAATGTCTTTGTCGCGCGTGATCGCACCGATCGCGAAGAAAACGGCGATGAAGGATTTTCTGCCGTGGCGCTGGGCACCGAAAGCGCCGCCGCGGACCACGCGCGCTATATGGAAGCCGGTTTGTCGGCGGGAGACATGCTCAGTTTTTCGCGCGCCTTCACCGATGCAACGGGAAAGAGCGACACCGCATCGTTCAAACTGGCCTTCGCGGCTACAGGAAAGGCAGCGGACGCGTTTCTCTTCGCCTGCGAGCGGATCAATGCGCCGAACGTCGACCGCACTGTTTTGCAGGCCCACGCCAATGGCGCGACCGGCATTGTCGAAATCGTGGCCGTCAGTGGCGAACCTTTCGAACAAGGCCATTTGATTTCGATCGCAGCCGGAATCGAGGCGCAGCGCAGCACTGTCTATGAGCTGCCGAACGCCGTTGTGACCATTCTGGATCCTGCAGCCTATTCGGCACGCTTCGGCATCCCTGCCGGCGCGCCATCTGGATTCCGCTTTGCTGCGATCATCTTTTCGATTAGGCACGGCGACGCCGTCGCCAAGCTGCTAGCAGCCAATTCCGTCGAACACCACACGCGCGGCGGTGATATCATCGTGCCGCCGGCGCCAGGGCAGGGCGCAGCCTTCATCTTCCGGGAGATCGCATGAACAAGCTCAATCCACCGATGCCAAATTCCTCCGTTGCGGTCGGCAAGGTCCTTTTCGGCAACAGCGCGCCCCTGACGCTGATCGCCGGTCCATGCCAGCTGGAATCGCGGCAGCACGCTTTCGACATGGCCGGCGCGCTGAAGGAATTGGCCGAAAGGCTCGGCATTGGGCTCGTCTACAAGACCAGCTACGACAAGGCCAATCGCACTTCGCTTGGCGGCACGCGCGGTGCGGGACTTGAAACGGCAATGCCGATCTTCGACGATTTGCGCAAGGATTTGTCGCTGCCGATCCTGACCGACGTCCACGCCGAGGAACAATGTGCGATCGTCGCGCCGCATGCCGATATCTTGCAGATTCCTGCCTTCCTTAGCCGGCAGACCGATTTGCTGATTGCTGCAGCAAAAACCGGCAAGGTGGTCAATGTGAAGAAGGGCCAATTCCTCGCGCCGTGGGATATGAAGAACGTCGTCGCCAAGATCACCGGGTCCGGCAACGCCAATGTCTTGGTCACCGAGCGCGGCGCATCCTTTGGCTACAACACCCTGGTGTCCGACATGCGGGCGCTGCCGATCATGGCCGAGATCGGCGCGCCGGTGATTTTCGATGCCACCCATTCCGTGCAGCAGCCGGGTGGGCTGGGCGGTTCGTCTGGAGGCGACCGGCGCTTTGTCGAGACGCTGGCGCGCGCGGCCGTCGCGGTTGGCGTCGCCGGCGTCTTCATCGAGACGCACCAGGACCCCGACAACGCGCCTTCCGACGGTCCCAACATGGTGCCGCTGAAGCATCTTCCCGCATTGCTTGAACGGCTAATGGCGTTCGATCGCATCGCCAAGAGCGTGGATTGAACCACCAGTTGCGCCACAGCAGCCGTCGCCAAGAAACTTGAAGAATTTCGAACCCGCCTGGAACCTTAGCCCGCGACCCTCATTGTCAAAATCTAATGTCAACGACGACGAGGAGCACACCATGACGACCCAGACAGGACACACCGAAGCCATCGCCGCTTCGCGGGTTATCGGCACATCGGTCTACAATACGGAAGGCACTCATATCGGCGACATCGAGGACGTCATGCTCGACAAATTGTCGAACGGAATCATGTTTGCCGTGATCGGGTTTGGCGGATTTCTCGGCATTGGCGAGAAATACCACGCCATTCCGTGGGCGAGCCTTGATTATGACGAGAACAAGGGCGGCTATGTCGTGCCGTTCACCAAAGACCAGTTGATGGCCGCTCCTTCCTATTCGATCAACGAACTGACCGGCGCAGACGGCGAGGCCGCGCGTGACGCCTCATACAACTACTACAAGGTCGAGCCTTACTGGCACTGACTAAGTCTCCTGAAATCAAAAAGGCCCCCGGAAAATCGGGGGCCTTTCGATGTGGCGGGATGCTACTGCGCAATCTGCAGGGCCGGCAAAGGCGACGATCCCTGCGGGGATTGCTGATTGTCGCACGACGTCAGGAGCGCAGCCGCGATCAGGAACAAACTCACAATACCGCTCAACTGGGACATGGCGAAACTCCTCCTGTTTCGCCCCGCGCGACAACAGCCATAGACCAGAAAGCGCCATGCCGCGCATGACAAATGATGACAGTGCTTCGTGCTTCGTGAATCCCTGGCGCGCGGGCAATATTTGCAAGTGCCCCGATTGCGTTTTGCGGCGCTTTGGCTAAGAGGTGCGCGACGCTTCAATCGATCAATCGGGGACATCGCAATGACGGCCATCATCGACATTGTCGGGCGTGAAATCCTGGACAGCCGCGGAAATCCGACCGTCGAGGTCGACGTCGTGCTCGAAGACGGCTCGATGGGTCGCGCCGCGGTGCCGTCCGGCGCCTCTACCGGCGCCCATGAGGCGGTCGAACTGCGTGATGGCGGCGCCCGCTATCTCGGCAAAGGCGTGCTCACGGCGGTCGAGGCGGTGAGGGGCGAACTGTTCGAGGCGATCGGCGGCATGGAGGCCGAAAATCAGATCCATATCGACCAGACCATGATCGAGCTCGATGGTACGCCCAACAAGAGCCGGCTCGGCGCCAACGCCATCCTCGGCGTGTCGCTGGCGGTGGCCAAGGCCGCGGCCGAAGCGGCCGACCTGCCGCTCTATCGTTATGTCGGCGGCACCAAGGCCCATGTGCTGCCGGTGCCGATGATGAACATCATCAATGGCGGCGCGCATGCCGACAACCCGATCGATTTCCAGGAATTCATGATCCTGCCGATCGGCGCGCCGACGCTGCGCGACGGCGTGCGCTGGGGATCGGAGATCTTTCATACGCTGCGAAGGAAGTTGAAGGACGCCGGCCACAATACCAATGTCGGCGACGAGGGCGGCTTTGCCCCCAACCTGAAAAGCGCGCCGGCCGCGCTCGACTTCATCATGGAATCGATTGAGCAGGCTGGCTTCAAGCCCGGCGAGGAGGTTGCGCTAGGCCTCGACTGCGCGGCGACCGAATTCTTTAAGGATGGCAACTACGTCTATGAAGGCGAGAGGAAAACCCGCGACCCGAAGGCGCAGGCAAGATATCTAGCCAAACTCGCTGCCGACTACCCGATCATCACCATTGAGGACGGCCTAGCCGAGGATGACTGGGACGGTTGGAAAATGCTGACCGATCTCATCGGCAAGCAAACGCAGCTGGTTGGCGACGATCTGTTCGTCACCAACACGGCGCGGTTGCGCGACGGCATCCGCATGGGTGTCGCCAATTCGATCCTGGTCAAGGTCAACCAGATCGGCTCGCTTACCGAGACGCTCGACGCCGTCGAGACCGCACACAAGGCCGGCTATAGCGCCGTGATGTCGCATCGCTCGGGCGAGACCGAGGATTCGACCATCGCCGACCTCGCCGTCGCCACCAATTGCGGGCAGATCAAGACGGGCTCGCTGTCACGCTCGGATCGCATGGCCAAGTACAACCAGCTGATCCGCATCGAAGAGGAGCTCGGCAAGCAGGCGCGATATGCCGGCAAATCGATCGTGAAAAGCTGATTTTCAAGAGAAGATCCGTGGTGGCGAGGGCGGGGAAATTCCCGCCCTTTCTTGCTTCCTGGCTCTGAATCCACCAGGCTGTAACCGTCCATTAAGCACAATCGGGCGACAAAGGCGGCGTAGAGGATTCGGACCATGTGGACACGCCAGCACAAGCAAAGAAACACCGGCCGGCTGATCATTCCCTCGCTCTGCGTGGTATTCCTGACTTATTTCGGCTTCCATGCCTATCATGGCGAGTTCGGCATCTATTCCAAGTACCGGCTCGAAGCCGAGACTGTCGAATTGCAGGGCAGGCTCGATGCCGTCAAGGCGCGCCGGGTCGATCTCGAGCGTCGCGTTCAGCTGATGCATGAGGGCACGCTGGAGAAGGACATGCTGGACGAGCAGGCGCGCAGGGCGCTTAATCTGTCCCACGCCGACGAGATCACCATCATGCTGCCGGTCGCACGATAACTTGATCTCAGTTAATCAGCGATATTTGCAATGATTTTAATCGCTTAGACGCATGACAGCCATGCGTTTTCGGCATGGCGCAAGCCTTCCGTGCATGTTAGCTTGCCTCAAATCGGTGGGAGAACTGATCTCCCTCGCTGTCCGCCAAGAGACGCCAACAGGGAGTGATGCATGGCCACCGCCACCAGAAAAGCGCCTGCCAAATCCAAATCAGACGGCAAAACGCCGGGCCTTTCCACCCCAAAGCCTATTGAATTCAGCAAAGACCAGGAGCTTGCCGCCTACCGGCACATGCTGCTCATCCGCCGCTTCGAGGAAAAGGCCGGCCAACTTTACGGTATGGGCTTCATCGGCGGCTTCTGCCATCTCTACATCGGCCAGGAAGCCGTCGTTACCGGCATGAAGATGGCGCTGATCGAAGGCGACCAGATGATCACCGCCTATCGCGACCATGGCCATATGCTGGCCATGGAGCTGTCGCCGCGCGGCGTCATGGCCGAACTGACCGGGCGCCGTAGCGGCCTGTCCAGAGGCAAGGGCGGCTCGATGCACATGTTCTCCAAGGAGAAGCATTTTTACGGGGGCCACGGCATCGTCGGCGCGCAAGTCTCGCTCGGCACCGGCATTGCCTTCGCCAACCGCTATCGCCGCAACAACAACGTGACGCTGACCTATTTCGGCGATGGCGCCGCGAATCAGGGCCAGGTCTACGAAAGCTTCAACATGGCCTCGCTGTGGAAGCTTCCGGTGATCTACATCATCGAGAACAACCGCTACGCCATGGGCACCTCGGTCTCGCGCTCGTCGGCTGAGACGGATTTTTCCCACCGCGGCGCCTCCTTTAAGATTCCAGGCATCCAGGTCGACGGCATGGATGTGCGTGCCGTGAAGGCAGCCGGAGACCTCGCGGCCGAATGGTGCCGCGCCGGCAACGGGCCGCTCATTCTCGAAATGCAGACCTATCGCTACCGCGGCCATTCGATGTCGGATCCGGCAAAATACCGCTCCAAGGAAGAAGTGCAGAAAATGCGCTCCGAACGTGACCCGATCGAGCAGGTCAAAGCGCGGCTGCTCGACAAAAAATGGGCAAGCGAGGACGAGCTCAAGGCCATCGACAAGGAAGTCCGCGACGTTGTCGCCGACGCCGCAGAATTTGCCCAGAACGACGCGGAGCCGGATCCCTCCGAGCTCTGGACCGATATCGTACTTTAACGAGAGGGCAAGGACATGCCGATCGAAATTCTCATGCCCGCCCTCTCGCCGACTATGGAAGAGGGTAACGTTTCCAAGTGGTTGAAGAAAGAGGGCGACAAGGTCGCGGCCGGTGACGCCATTGCCGAGATCGAGACCGACAAGGCAACGATGGAAGTCGAGGCCGTGGACGAAGGCACGCTTGCCAAGATCGTGGTTCCTGCCGGCACCGAGGGTGTCAAGGTCAACACACTGATCGCTGTGCTGGCCGTCGATGGCGAAGACATTGACGAAGCAGGCGAAGGCATTGGCGAGGAGGCTATCGCGCCGCAAGCAGAAGCGCCCGCTGCCGCTCCGCCCCCCGCTGCCGCTCCGACCAAGAGCGAAGCTGCGGCGCCTGTTGCCGCCGCGCCCAGCCTGGAAATTGCCGCCGATCCGGACATCCCGGCCGGCACCGAAATGGTCTCGACCACGGTGCGTGAAGCCTTGCGCGATGCAATGGCGGAGGAAATGCGCCGCGATGGCGATGTCTTTGTCATGGGCGAGGAAGTCGCCGAGTACCAGGGCGCCTACAAGATCACGCAAGGCCTGTTGCAGGAATTCGGCCCGAGGCGCGTGGTCGACACGCCGATCACCGAGCACGGCTTTGCCGGCGTTGGTGTCGGCGCGGCGATGGCCGGCCTGAGGCCGATCGTCGAATTCATGACCTTCAACTTCGCCATGCAGGCGATCGACCAGATCATCAATTCAGCCGCCAAGACGCTCTATATGTCCGGCGGACAGATGGGCGCCCCGATCGTCTTTCGCGGTCCGAACGGGGCGGCCGCGCGCGTCGCCGCGCAGCATTCGCAGTGCTATGCCGCCTGGTACAGCCATATTCCCGGCCTGAAGGTGGTGATGCCTTATACTGCCGCCGACGCCAAGGGTCTGCTCAAGGCGGCGATCCGCGACCCGAACCCGGTCATCTTCCTTGAAAACGAAATCCTTTACGGCCACTCCTTCGACGTGCCGAAGATGGACGATTTCGTGCTGCCGATCGGCAAGGCGCGCATTCACAAATCCGGCAAGGACGTGACCATCGTCTCGTTCGGCATCGGCATGACCTACGCGATCAAGGCCGAGGCGGAGTTGCGCGGCATGGGGATCGATGCCGAGGTCATTGATTTGCGCACCATTCGTCCGCTCGACTTAGACACGATCATCGCCTCGGTCAAAAAGACCAATCGCCTGGTCGTGGTCGAGGAAGGCTTTCCGCAGAACTCGGTCGGGGACCATATCGCCAATCAGGTCTCGCAGCGCGCCTTCGATTTCCTCGATGCACCGGTCATCACCATTGCCGGCAAGGACGTGCCGATGCCCTATGCGGCGAACCTCGAAAAGCTGGCGCTGCCCAATGTCGGCGAGGTCGTCGAGGCGGTCAAAGCCGTCACGTATCGCTGAGCAGGGCGGGAGGACAAAATGCCGATCAACATCACCATGCCGGCGCTGTCGCCCACGATGGAAGAGGGCAACCTTTCCAAGTGGCTGGTCAAGGAAGGCGACAAGGTTTCGCCCGGCGACGTGATTGCCGAGATCGAGACCGACAAGGCGACGATGGAAGTCGAAGCCGTCGACGAAGGCACGGTTGCCAAGCTGGTGGTTCCGGCGGGCACTGAAGGCGTCAAGGTCAATGCGCTGATCGCGGTATTGGCGGGCGAGGGCGAGGATGCTGCTTCTGCCGCGAAAAGCGGTGACGGCGCTGCGCCGGCAAAGGCTGAGGCTCCGAAAGCGGACGTCTCCAAAGCTGAAACACCAAGGCCCGAAGCGCCGAAGCAGGGGCCTGCCGCACCTGCACCTAAGGCGGAAACGGCGCCGGTCGCCAACGGCCATGCAAACGGTGAGCGTATCTTCGCCTCGCCGCTGGCCCGGCGCATTGCCAGGGAAGCTGGCGTCGATGTCGCGGCGCTGACAGGCTCCGGCCCCCACGGCCGCGTGGTGAAGGCCGATGTCGATGCCGCGATTTCCAGTGGCGGCGCCAAGGCGGCACCAGCAGCAAAAGCGGCGCCAGCCGGCGCTCCGGCACCTGCAGCCGCCGCACCCAAGGCGATATCGGACGAGCAGGTGCTCAAACTGTTTGCCGAAGAATCCTACGAGCTGGTCCCGCACGACAATATGCGCAAGACCATTGCGAGGCGGCTGGTCGAGGCCAAGACCACCATCCCGCATTTCTACCTGACGCTCGACTGCGAGCTCGACGCACTTCTGGCCCTGCGCACGCAGATCAATGCGGCCGCCCCGGTGAAGAAGACCGAGAAGGGCGAAACACCGGCCTACAAGCTGTCGGTCAACGACATGGTCATCAAGTCTCTGGCCATGGCGCTGATGGCGGTGCCGGATGCCAATGCCTCGTGGACAGAAAACGCCATGATCAAGCACAAGCACGCCGATGTCGGTGTCGCCGTGTCGATCCCGGGAGGCCTGATCACCCCGATTATCCGGCGTGCCGACGAAAAGACGCTGTCCGTCATCTCCAACGAGATGAAGGATCTTGCCGGCCGCGCCCGCAGCCGCAAGCTGAAGCCGGAAGAATATCAGGGCGGCACTACGGCGGTGTCCAATCTCGGCATGTTCGGCATCAAGGATTTCTCTGCCGTCATCAACCCGCCGCATGCGACGATCCTGGCGGTCGGCGCCGGCGAGCAACGCGCGGTGGTCAAGAACGGCGAGATCAAGATCGGCACGATCATGTCGGTGACGCTGTCGACCGATCACCGCGCCGTCGACGGTGCGCTCGGCGCCGAGCTGCTTGTCGCCTTCAAGCGTATGATCGAAAATCCGATGGGCATGCTGGTCTAACTGCGAAGGGCGGGGCGGTGCAGAAATTCTTCACCAGCCTTGTTGCCTCCATCCAATCCGGCTTCGTAACGATTGTCGTACATTGGCTGTTCGGGCTGCAGCGATTGCGGATAGGTCTTTGTTGGAATGGGGCAGGCGCATGAAGACGGTCCTGTGCTATGGCGATTCGCTTACCTGGGGCTATGACGCGGCAGGCCTTGGCCGGCACCCGCTGGAAGATCGCTGGCCGAGCGTGCTGCAGGCGGCATTGGGCAGCGGCGTCGAGGTCATCGCCGAAGGCCTGAATGGCCGAACCACCGCCTTCGACGATCACTTGGCCGGGGCGGACCGCAATGGTGCAAGGCTGTTGCCAACCATCCTGACGACGCATGCGCCGATCGACTTGATCGTCATCATGCTCGGCGCCAACGATATGAAGCCGTGGATTCATGGTAATCCGGTCGCGGCCAAGCAAGGCATGCAACGCCTGATCGATATCGTGCGCGGTCACGATTACCCATTCGGTTGGCCGGCGCCGCAGATCCTGATCGTCGCGCCGCCCGTAGTCAGCCGCACGGAAAACGCCGAGTTCAAGGAAATGTTCGCCGGCGGCGATGACGCGTCAAAGCGGCTGGCGCCGCAATATTCCGCCCTTGCCGACGAGGCCGGCTGCGGCTTCTTCGATGCCGGCACGGTGGCCAAAACCACGCCGCTCGACGGCGTCCACCTGGACGCGGAAAACACGCGGAACGTCGGGCAGGCGCTGGCGCCGCTCGTGCGCCTCATGTTGGAATTGTGAAGGAGAAGGCCGTGGCTGAGAATTATGACGTCATCATCATCGGCTCCGGTCCCGGCGGCTATGTCACGGCTGTGCGCTCCGCTCAGCTCGGCTTCAAGACGGCTATCGTCGAGCGCGAGCATTTGGGCGGCATCTGTCTCAACTGGGGCTGCATTCCGACCAAGGCGCTGCTGCGCTCGGCCGAGATCATGCACTATTCGGATCATCTGAAGGACTATGGGTTGAAGATCGATGGCAAGGTCAGCGTCGACACCGCCGCCGTCGTCGACCGCTCGCGAAAGGTGTCGCTGCGTCTGAACAATGGCGTTGCTTTCCTGATGAAGAAGAACAAGGTCGACGTCATCTGGGGCGAAGCCAAACTGACGAAACCCGGCGAGATCGTCGTGTCGAAATCGTCGAAGAAGCCGATGGAGCCGCAGCCGCCGGCGCCCAAGGGTGTGGAGGCCGAGGGCACCTACAGCGCCAAGCACATCATCCTGGCGACCGGCGCCAGGCCGCGGGCGCTGCCCGGCATCGAACCCGACGGCAGACTGATCTGGACCTATTTCGAGGCGATGGTGCCGAAAGAGATGCCGAAATCGCTGCTGGTGATGGGCTCTGGCGCCATCGGCATCGAGTTCGCCTCGTTCTACCGCACCATGGGCGCGGAGGTGACGGTGGTCGAACTGCTTCCGGCCGTGATGCCGGTCGAAGACGCCGAAGTTTCCAAATTCGCGCAAAAGCAGTTCGAAAAGCAGGGCATGAAGATCATCCTCGAAGCCAAGGTGACCAAGGTCGAGAAGGGCACCAACTCGGTCACCGCGCATGTCGAGATGAAGGACGGCAAAGTCGAGAAGATCACCGCCGATCGTATGATCTCGGCCGTCGGCGTCCAAGGCAATATCGAGAATCTCGGGCTTGAGACGCTCGGCGTGAAGACGGAACGTGGTTGTGTCGTCGTCGACGGCTACGGCAAGACCAACGTGCCCGGCATCTATGCCATCGGCGACGTCGCCGGACCGCCGATGCTCGCCCACAAGGCCGAGCACGAGGGTGTGGTATGCGTGGAAAAGATCGCCAATTTCCCCGGCGTGCATGCCATCGACAAGCTGAAGATCCCGGGCTGCACCTATTGCAATCCGCAAGTCGCCTCGGTCGGACTGACGGAAGCCAAAGCGAAAGCCGACGGCAAGGACATCCGGGTCGGGCGCTTCCAGTTCGCGGCAAACGGCAAGGCGATTGCGCTCGGCGAGGACCAAGGCTTCGTCAAGACCATTTTCGACAAGAAGACCGGCCAGTTACTCGGTGCCCACCTGGTCGGCGCAGAAGTAACCGAACTGATCCAGGGCTTCGTCGTGGCGATGAACCTGGAGACCACCGAGGAAGAGCTGATGCACACGATCTTCCCGCACCCGACGCTGTCGGAGATGATGAAGGAGAGTGTGCTCGACGCCTATGGTCGCGCACTGAATGCATGATAAATTATCCCTGCGAGTCTCAAACGCAGAAGCCAAGGAACTGTACGCAACATAATTCGTTTCCGAATGCATTCGTCATACAAGGAGAGGGCATATGGACGTGAACGGCGTGGGCTGGATAGCAGCCATAATCATCGGTGGCCTGGCGGGATGGCTCGCCGAGATGGTCATGAAGAGCAACATGGGCATCCTGATGAATATTATTCTCGGGATCGTCGGTGCGATCGTGCTGAATGCTATTCTGCAGGCGCTCAACATCGGCATCTTCGGCGTAGGCTGGATCGCCTATCTGATCACCGGCTTTATTGGCGCCTGCCTGCTGATCTGGGTGGGACGCATGGTGCGCCGTTAGTCGGTCCATCCTGCCATGCGAAAACGGCTGTGGCGGCATGCACTGCCACGGCCTTTTTCTTTGGTTTGAAAAGGCCTAGATGAGTCGTGAAAACAGAGCGCCGAACAGGCGCTCGCGAATGAGCCGGGTTTCAGATGGTCACCGTCCTCGACACGATTGCCAATGCGCCGCGCTTGCGGCATCCCGAAAAGGCGCACAAGCCGGATCAGGACGTGCTGCGCAAGCCTGATTGGATCCGCGTCAAGGCGCCGATGTCGAAAGGCTATGCCGAGACGCGCGAAATCGTGAAGTCTCACAAACTGCTAACGGTTTGCGAAGAGGCGGGCTGCCCCAATATCGGGGAGTGCTGGGAAAAGAAGCACGCCACCTTCATGATCATGGGCGAGATCTGCACGCGGGCCTGCGCCTTCTGCAATGTCGCCACCGGCATCCCGACCGCACTCGATCCCGACGAGCCGGCGCGCGTCGCGCAGGCGGTCAAGCAGATGGGCTTGAGCCACGTCGTCATCACCTCCGTGGATCGCGACGATCTTACCGACGGCGGGGCCCAGCATTTTGCCGGTGTCATCCGTGCGATCAGGGCGGCGACCCCGTCGACGACGGTCGAAATCCTGACGCCCGATTTCTTGCGCAAGGACGGTTCACTGGAGATCGTCGTGGCTGCCAAGCCGGATGTTTTCAACCATAATCTCGAGACCGTGCCGTCTAACTATCTGACGGTCCGGCCGGGTGCCCGCTATTTCCACTCCATCAGGCTCTTGCAGCGGGTCAAGGAGCTTGATCCCTCGATCTTCACTAAGTCCGGCATCATGGTTGGCCTTGGCGAGGAGCGGAACGAAATCCTGCAACTGATGGACGATCTGCGTTCCGCCGATGTCGACTTCATGACCATCGGCCAATATTTGCAACCGTCGAAGAAGCACCATCCGGTGATCCGCTTCGTCACGCCTGAGGAGTTCAAGTCCTTCGAGACGATCGGCAGGACCAAGGGCTTCCTGCTGGTGGCGTCGAGCCCGCTGACGCGCTCCTCGCACCATGCCGGTGACGACTTTGCCAGGTTGCGGGCGGCGCGGGAAGCCCTTCTCAGGAAGTCCGCCTAACACACTGGTTTCATGCCACAATTCGAAGCCCATCGCCGCGTTGCGCATACGCCGGAGCAGATGTTCGCTCTGGTCGCCGATGTTGAATCCTATCCGCAATTCCTGCCGCTTTGCGAGGCGCTGACGGTTCGCTCACGCAAGGAACGCGATGGACGCACCTTGCTCATCGCCGACATGAGCATTGGCTACAAAGCGATCCGCGAGACTTTCACCACGCAGGTGCTGCTAAAGCCGGACGAGAACGCCATCGACGTCAAATACATTGACGGCCCTTTCAAATATCTGAGCAATGTCTGGCGCTTCGACCCGGCGGACAGCGGCGGCTGCAACGTCTGCTTCTTTATCGACTATGAGTTCAAGAGCCGCATTTTGGGTGCGCTTATGGGAACCATGTTCGACCGCGCCTTCCGCATGTTCTCCGAGGCGTTCGAGAAACGGGCCGAAATTATTTACGGCGCGCCATCGGCGGCCTGATTCGCAGCGAGCGCGCGCAGACCCAGTTCAAGCGCATGCCGGACCGTCTCCCGGCGGATGAAATCACGGCCGTTGTCGGCGAACAGCTGGCATTCGCTGACGACCGGCTGGCCAGCCACGGCAACGCCGAACCAGACCAGGCCGACAGGTTTTTCCGCAGAGCCGCCGGCCGGACCGGCGATGCCGGTCACCGCCAGGGCGAGCCCGGCCGGCGAATGCGCCAAGGCTCCGGCCGCCATCTCCACCGCAGTCTCGCGCGAGACCGCACCGTGCGCATCGAGCGTAGCGGCCGAGACGCCGAGC
This sequence comes from Mesorhizobium sp. WSM4836, assembly GCF_055811815.1. Taxonomy (NCBI): domain Bacteria; kingdom Pseudomonadati; phylum Pseudomonadota; class Alphaproteobacteria; order Hyphomicrobiales; family Phyllobacteriaceae; genus Mesorhizobium; species Mesorhizobium sp. WSM4836. The sequence continues at coordinate 57,911 of NZ_JBVVQF010000022.1, read as the reverse complement.
ATCTCGGTCTTGGCCTGGTTGGAATAGGTGATGAAGCCGCGATCAACCACCGCGGAAGAGCCGGCAATGTCGGTCAGCGCGGCGATGATCATGCCGCCGGTGCAGCTCTCGGCCGTCGCCAGCATGATGCCGCGCTGCTGGCAGGCTTGAAGCAGGGCATCTGCGAGATCGCTATTGCTCATTCAGGGACATCCCCCCGAAATACAACGCTGGCGGTCGCGATGGCCGCTATGCCTTCCTCACGGCCGACGAAGCCGAGCCTCTCATTGGTCGTCGCCTTGATCGAGATGCGATCGCGCGAGATTCGCAGCATTGCCGAAAGCGCTTCGGTCATCGCCTCGCGATGCGGGCCGACGCGCGGCGCCTCGCAAATCAGCGTGATATCGGCGTTGGCGATGCGCCCTCCGCGCGCGCGCACCAGCTTGGCCGCGTGTTCGACGAAGATGCGTGAAGCGGCCCCCTTCCACTGCGGGTCGGATGGCGGGAAATGCGTGCCGATGTCGCCGACGCCGCAGGTGGCGAGCAGCGCGTCGGTTAACGCATGCAGGCCTACATCGGCATCCGAATGGCCGGACAGCTTCTTGCCGTGCGGTATAGCGACGCCGCACAGGGTGACATGGTCGCCGGGCTCAAACGCATGGACGTCATAGCCATTGCCGGTTCGGATGTCCGGAAAACGTGGGGCGTTGGAAAGCCGCTGATCCGCCATTGCAATATCCCGTGCCCAGGTCAGTTTGACATTGTCCGGAGAGCCGGGAACGATTTTCACCGGAATATGTGCCCATTCGGCGATTGCTGCATCGTCGGTGAAATCCGCTTTGCCCAGATGATGAGCCTTTTCATGCGCAGCCAGGATTGGCCAGAACGGAAAGCCTTGCGGTGTCTGTGCGGCGTGGAGCCCGGCCCTCGACACCGTTTCGCCGATCATGCCTTCGGCCGTTTCGCGCTTGAGCGTATCGGCAACGGGCAAGGCAGGCAGTGCTCCCTGGCGCTCGCCAATGGCGGCGATCGTGCGATCTATCAGTTCCGCGTCGACAAACGGCCGAGCCGCATCATGGATCAGGACCCGGCCCGGCGCATGGCTTCTCAACGCCAGCAGTCCAAGGCGGACGGACTCCTGCCGTGACGTACCACCGGTCACAGCGACGACACGGTCGGCATTTGCGCCGGCGGCGTGATGGAAAAGCGCGCCGTCATCGGCATGGATAGCAACGACGACAGGTCCAATCTTCGGGTGCTTCAGAAAGGCGTCGAGCGTGCGTGCGATAACGGCGCCGCCGCCAATCTGCTGATACTGCTTCGGCCCATTGGCCTGTCCGGCGCGCGCGCCGCGACCGGCGGCAACAATGACCACGGCGACCTTGCCATCCGCAGCTTGCTTTTCGCTCACATCTCTCATGCGAGACGCTTAGCGCATGATCCCGAAAAGTGGTATCGCTTTCAGAAGACCCAGGATTGATGCCGATCCGGCGATCCGTTTTTTCCCAAATGCGCCTTAATGTCACGACATTGCGCGTTGCACATTGCCGTCGTTCTGGCTAGAGAATGTGCAACAACCGAACGTGCTTGGTTTTTGTGCATGCTTGATGTGACCAAATTGGCTTCGCCGCTGGACGTGGGTGGGGTGAGAATCCGCAACCGCGTGTTTCTCGCGCCGATGTCGGGCATCACCGACGAACCGTTCCGGCAGCGCGCCCATGCCCATGGCGCCGGGCTGGTCGTATCGGAGATGGTGGCGAGCGGCGAGCTTGCAAAGGGCAGGGCTGGTTCCGGCCTGCGCATCCGTCATTCCGGGCTGCCTGTCCACATGGTCCAGCTTGCCGGCCGCGAGGCGGTGCACATGGCCGAGGGCGCGCGAATCGCGGCCGGCGAAGGCGCCGACTTCATCGACATCAACATGGGCTGTCCAGCCAAGAAGGTGACGGGCGGCTATGCCGGTTCGGCACTGATGCGAGACCTCGACCACGCGCTGTCGCTGATCGAAGCGCTAGTCGGGGCGGTCGAGGTGCCGGTCACGGTCAAAATGCGGCTCGGCTGGGACGAAGGCGCGCTCAACGCGCCGATGCTGGCGCGACGCGCCGAGCAGGCCGGCGTCAAGATGGTGACGGTGCACGGCCGCACACGGTGCCAGTTTTATCAGGGCAAGGCAGACTGGCGTGCCATCGCACGTGTCAAGCAGGCCGTCTCGATCCCGGTCGTCGCCAATGGCGATGTCGGCTCGCCGGCGGAGGCGGCGTCGATCCTCGACCAGTCTGGCGCCGACGCGGTGATGATCGGCCGTGCGCACTATGGCGCGCCGTGGATTGCCGGCAGCATTGTAGCCGCCGCGCTGACCGAGCCGGTAGCCGGCATGCCGGACAGCCCGCAAGCGCTGAGCGACTACGTCATTGCCCATTACGAAGACATGCTGACGCTCTATGGCGTGGAAAGCGGATTGCGCCAGGCGCGCAAGCATCTCGGCTGGTATCTCGACCGCCACGCCGCGACAAGCGACGACCGGCGCAGAGCGATACTCACGTCCTTGGAGCCTGGGCGTGTCATTGCCTTGCTGCGCGACATGTTTTCAAGCGCTCCCGAAGCGGCGAACCTGCGGAGCGCGGCATGAACGCCACCGTCACACAGAGCACGGATATGGCGGACGCCGCGCACATTGTGCTCAACACCATTCGCCGGCCGGTGATCATGGTCGATCCGCAAGGCTTCATCACCTTCGCGAATGCCGATGCCGAGGATTTTTTCCGCTCGAGCGCCACGATGCTTGCCCGAAACACGCTGCACAAGCTCATTCCTTTCGGCAGTCCGCTGCTGACGCTTGTCGACCAGGTGCGCGAGCGGCGGGCGCCGGTCAACGAATACCGGGTCGACGTGTCGTCGCCACGTCTCGGCATCGAGAAGGTAGTCGATCTCTACGTCGCGCCGGTGGCGGAATTTCCAGGCTCCGTCGTGGTGATGTTCCAGGAACGCTCAATGGCCGACAAGATCGACCGGCAGATGACGCATCGCGGTGCGGCGCGCTCGGTCACCGGCCTTGCCGCGATGCTTGCCCATGAGATCAAGAACCCGCTGTCCGGCATTCGGGGTGCCGCGCAGCTGCTTGAACTGTCGGCGTCCGACGAGGATCGCGCACTGACCAGGCTGATCACCGACGAGACCGACCGCATTGTCTCGCTGGTCGACCGCATGGAAGTTTTTTCGGACGAGCGGCCGATCGACCGCTATCCCGTCAACATCCATGTCGTGCTCGACCATGTCAAGGCAATCGCCAAGAACGGTTTTGCCAAGCGGATCAAGATATTGGAGGACTATGATCCATCATTGCCTCCGGTTTTTGCCAATCGCGACCAGCTCATTCAGGTGTTCCTCAATCTGGTAAAAAATGCCGCCGAGGCGATCGGCAGCGATCCGCAGGGCGAAATCGTGCTGTCCACCGCCTTCCGTCCGGGCATCCGCGTTTCCGTGCCGGGGACGCAGGACCGCGTATCACTGCCATTGGAATTCTGCGTGCGCGACAACGGTTCGGGTGTCTCCGAGGATATTTTGCCGATCCTGTTCGATCCCTTCATCACCACCAAGCCGAACGGCTCCGGTCTCGGTCTAGCGCTGGTCGCAAAGATCGTCGGCGAGCATGGCGGCATCATTGAATGCGAATCTACCCCGCGCGGCACCACCTTCCGCATCCTGATGCCGGCGTGGAAAGAAACCCAGTTTGGCACCGACGACGGTGAAGGAGACCGCAAATGACCGTTCGCGGCAATATTCTCGTCGCCGACGACGATGCGGCCATCCGCACTGTCCTCAACCAGGCGCTTTCGCGCGTCGGCCACGACGTGCGTGTCACCTCCAACGCTTCGACGCTGTGGCGCTGGGTTGCGGCGGGCGAGGGCGATCTGGTCATTACCGACGTTGTCATGCCTGACGAGAACGCCTTTGACATGCTGCCGCGCATCAAGAAGGCGCGGCCGGAACTGCCAGTCATCGTGATGAGTGCGCAGAACACGTTCATGACAGCAATTCGTGCCTCCGAAACCGGGGCCTACGAGTACCTGCCGAAACCGTTCGACCTGACCGAGCTGCTCAACATCGTCAACCGCGCGCTTTCCGAGCCGCGGCGGCCGAAGATCGATACGCGTGCCGACGAGCCGCCTGAAACGATGCCGCTGGTCGGCCGCTCGGCGGCGATGCAGGACATCTACCGCATGCTGGCGCGCATGATGCAGACCGACCTGACGGTCATGATCAGCGGAGAGTCGGGTACCGGTAAGGAACTGGTGGCGCGCGCGCTGCATGAATACGGCCGCCGCCGAGGCGGTCCCTTCGTCGCCATCAACATGGCGGCGATCCCGCGCGACCTGATCGAATCGGAGTTGTTCGGGCACGAGAAGGGCGCCTTTACCGGCGCGCAGAACCGCTCCACCGGCCGTTTCGAGCAGGCCGAAGGCGGCACGCTCTTCCTCGACGAGATCGGCGACATGCCGATGGAAGCGCAGACGCGGCTGCTGCGTGTGTTGCAGCAGGGCGAATACACCACGGTCGGCGGCCGCACGCCGATCAAGACCGACGTGCGCATCGTCGCTGCCACCAACAAGGACCTGCGCACGCTGATCAATCAGGGGCTTTTCCGCGAGGACCTGTTCTACCGCTTGAACGTTGTGCCGCTCAGGCTGCCGGCGCTGCGCGAGCGGTCGGAGGACATTCCGGACCTCGTCCGGCACTTCTTCAAGCTCGGCGCCAGTGAAGGCCTGCAGACCAAGCGCATTTCCACCGGCGGCATCGAGCTGATGAAGCGCTATCCATGGCCCGGTAATGTGCGCGAACTCGAAAACCTCATCCGCAGGCTGGCTGCACTGTATTCGCAGGACGAGATTTCCGCCGAGATCATCGAGGCGGAGTTGAAGACCGGCGAAAGGCCTGTTGTTCCAGGTGGCGGCAACCTCATTCCCGATGACCTTTCCATCGGCCAGGCGGTGGAGCATTTCCTGCAGCGCTATTTTGCCTCGTTTGCCGGCGACTTGCCGCCGGCCGGGCTCTATCAGCGAATCCTCTCCGAGGTCGAATATCCGCTGGTCCTCGCCTCGATGACCGCAACGCGCGGTAACCAGATCAAGGCTGCCGAACTGCTGGGGCTCAACCGCAACACGCTGCGCAAGAAGATTCGCGAACTCGGCGTCAACGTCTACAAGTCCTCCAGGCAGATCTAGACGAACCCCTTACGAGCGCTTTCCAGGGGATCGCTCGTCGAAAGATTTCCGTCTCGGCCACACTTGTTGCATAATCGCCACAATGCGTTGCATAGATCCGACGCAATCACTGGCTCCAGACGGCGACATGGCCCTGCACGCACCGACACTGAGCAAACCGCTTTTCAGCAATACCGGCGCGCGCGATGGTCGCCGGCTGCTTGCGCTGCCCGGCGTGATCGCCGTTGCCGGTGCTCTGGTGACGGCGGCGATCTCCTTCGCCATTCTGGTTGGCGCGACCCCGATCACGCCCGACGCGAGGACGACGCTGGCGCTGATTGCGCTTAATGCGGCGTTCGTCCTGTTTCTGATTTTGCTGGTCGGCCGCGAGGTGCATCGCATCCTAATGGCACGCCGGCACGGCAAGGCTGCGTCGCGCCTGCACGTGCGCATCGTTGCGATGTTTGCGCTGGTCGCCGCCATTCCCGCGATCATGGTGGCGATCATCGCGTCGATCACGCTCGACATCGGCCTCGACCGCTGGTTCGAGATCCGCACCAAGACGATCGTCAATTCGTCGTTGTCGATCGCCGACGCCTATGTGCAGGAAAACGCACGAAATCTTCAGGGCACGACGTTGTCGATGGCTTACGACCTCGACGCTTCGCGCACGCTCTACGGTCTTGATCGCACAGGTTTCCTCGACCTCATGAACAAGGAGGCGGTGGGACGTTCGCTGGCACACGCAGCGCTTATCAAGCCCGATGGTTCCTTCGTCATGAGTGCCAAGACCGACGCGGACTTTGCCATGCCGGAGCCGCCTGAGGGCGCCGTGGCAAGCGCTGCCGATGGCAAGCCAGTGCTGATAGAGCCGCGCACCCGCAACATCATGGGTGCGATCGTCAAGCTGCGCGAGATCGACGGGCTCTATCTCTACACCATCCGCCTCGTCGATCCTGAGGTGATCAAGGCACGGCAGATCGTCAAGTCCAATACCGCCGAATATCGCGGTCTCGAAGACAATCGCCGCACCTCGCAAGTGGCTTTCGCACTTCCCTATCTGTCGCTGACGCTGATCATCATTCTGTCCGCTATCTGGACTGGCATTGCGGTGGCCGACCGCCTGGTGAGGCCGATTCGTCAGCTCATCGGTGCGGCCGATGAGGTCGCTACCGGCAATCTCGACGTAGCCGTGCCTGTCCGCCCCTCCGATGGCGATGTCGCCTCGCTCGGCGACACATTCAACAAGATGCTGATGGAGTTGAAATCGCAGCGCAACGAGATCCTGTCGGCCAAGGATCTGATCGATGAACGGCGGCGCTTTTCAGAGGCGGTGCTTGCCGGCGTCACCGCCGGGGTCATCGGCGTCGATCCATATGGCATCGTCACCATCGTCAACCGTTCGGCCGAAACGATGCTGGCCATATCCGCCACGGCAGCGCTTGGGCAGAACCTTTCCGCCGTGCTGCCGCATGTCGGCCGCGTCTTCGAGATCGGTCGCAAGTCGGGCAAGCCGGTCTATCGCGAACAGGTCACCTTCTATCGTGCCGGCACTGAACGAACCTTCAACGTGCAGATCACCATCGAAGCCGGCGACGACGGTTCGGAGGATAAATCCTACGTCGTGACAGTCGATGACATTACCGATCTGGTCCAGGCACAGCGTTCCTCCGCATGGGCCGACGTGGCGCGGCGCATTGCCCACGAGATCAAGAACCCGCTGACGCCGATCCAGCTTTCGGCCGAGCGCATCAAGCGCCGGTACGGCAAGGTCATCACCGAGGACCGTGAGGTTTTCGATCAATGCACCGACACCATCATCCGGCAAGTGGAGGACATCGGCCGCATGGTCGACGAGTTCTCGGCGTTCGCCCGCATGCCGAAACCGGAAATGAAGGCAATCGATCTGCGCGATTCGTTGCGCGAGGCCTCGTTCCTGGTCGAAGTGAGCCGCGCCGACATCACCTTCCAGCGCGTCTTCGGCAGTGAGCCGCTCAAAGGCACGTTCGACAGCCGCCTGATGGCGCAGGCGTTCGGCAACGTCATCAAGAATGCTGCCGAAGCCATCGACGGACTTGATGCAGAGGATCGTCCGCACGGCATAATCCGGATTCAAGCCGGGCGTCAGAATGGCGCGATTCGAATCGACGTCATCGACAACGGCAGGGGCTTGCCGCGTGAAAACCGGCAGCGTTTGCTCGAGCCGTACATGACGACGCGCGAGAAAGGCACCGGGCTTGGCCTCGCTATCGTCAAGAAGATCGTGGAGGACCATGGCGGGCGACTCGAATTGCACGATGCACCAGCGGACTTCCACAATGGGCGGGGTGCAATGATCAGCATCATCCTGCCGGTTGCCGCCACCGTTCCGATACGCGGCGACGGCAAGACGGAACACGAAAAAGAAACTGAAAAGGTCGGTAATGGCGTCTGATATTCTCATCGTCGATGACGAGGAAGACATCCGCGAACTCGTCGCCGGTATCCTTAGCGACGAAGGGCACGAAACACGCACGGCGTTTGATGCCGACAGCGCGCTGGCGGCGGTCGCCGACCGCGCACCCAGGTTGATCTTCCTCGATATCTGGCTGCAGGGCTCACGGCTCGATGGCCTGGCCTTGCTGGACGAGATCAAGACGATGCACCCGAACCTGCCGGTGGTGATGATCTCGGGCCACGGCAATATCGAAACGGCAGTTTCGGCCATCCGCCGCGGCGCCTATGATTTCATCGAAAAGCCTTTCAAGGCCGACAGGCTGATCCTCATTGCCGAACGGGCGCTTGAAACCTCCAAATTGAGACGCGAGGTTTCGGATCTCAAGCTGCGCAGCGGCGAGACTTTCGACCTCATCGGCATGTCGTCGGCAATGAGCCAATTGCGCCAGACCATCGAGCGCGTCGCGCCGACCAACAGCCGCGTCATGATCATCGGTCCCTCTGGCTCGGGCAAGGAACTGGCGGCGCGCGCCATCCACGCGCTCTCGGCGCGCAAGAGTGCACCGTTTGTGACACTGAGCGCCGCCAACATCACGCCAGAGCGTATGGAAATCGAGCTGTTCGGCACCGAATCGAACGGCGTCGAACGCAAGGTCGGTGCGCTGGAGGAGGCCCATCGCGGCATTCTCTACATCGATGAAGTGGCCGACATGCCGCGCGAGACGCAGAACAAGATCCTGCGCGTGCTGGTCGAACAGCAGTTCGAGCGGGTAGGGGGCACCAAGCGGGTCAAGGTCGACGTGCGCATCATCTCGTCAACCTCGCAGAACCTGGAAGCCATGATCGCCGACGGCCGTTTCCGCGAGGACCTTTATCATCGCCTGGCCGTGGTTCCGGTCGTGGTACCGGGACTGGCCGAGCGTCGCGAGGACATTCCTTACCTGGTGGACAATTTCATGAAGCAGATCGCTCGCCAGGCCGGCATCAAGCCGCGCCGCATCGGCGACGACGCGCTGGCGGTGTTGCAGGCGCACAACTGGCCGGGCAACGTTCGGCAGTTGCGAAACAATGTCGAGCGCCTGATGATCCTGGCGCGCGGCGACGATGTCGATGCGCCGATCACCGCTGACCTCTTGCCTGCCGAGATCGGCGACGTCATGCCGCGCACTCCAAACAAGTCCGATCAGCACATAATGGCGCTGCCGCTGCGTGAAGCACGCGAACAATTCGAAAAGGATTATCTGATCGCCCAGATCAACCGTTTTGGCGGCAACATCTCGAAGACGGCAGAGTTTATCGGCATGGAACGCTCTGCATTGCACCGCAAGCTGAAGTCGCTGGGCGTCTGACAGCCAACGGTAGTGGCCCACGCAATTATCGGTTACGGCGGCCTTGGAATCGCATAAGAAAGCTGGGACTTCTTCCAGGGGTTTAGCCATGCCGCGCATTGCCTATGTGAACGGGCGCTACGTCGCTCACGCCGAAGCTTCCGTGCATATCGAGGACCGTGGCTATCAATTCGCCGACGGCGTCTACGAGGTCTGCGAGGTGGCACGAGGCTTCATCGTCGACATGCCGCGCCATCTCGCCCGATTGAACCGCTCACTTACCGAACTCTCGATCGATTGGCCGATCACGCGCGGCGTGCTGCCGCTCGTCATGCGCGAAGTGGTGCGCCGCAACCATGTCGTCGACGGCCTGGTCTATGTCCAGGTGACACGCGGTGTCGCCAGCCGCGAGTTTTTCTTCCCGCCGGCGGGCACGAAGCCGTCGCTGGTGGTGACCGCCAAAAAAGCCGATCCTGCAGCTGCCGCGAAGCGTGCCGAGAGCGGGATCCGGGTTATCACGGTGCCGGAGAACCGCTGGGATAGGGTCGATATCAAGTCGGTCGGCCTATTGCCGAACGTGCTGGCCAAGCAGAAAGCCAAGGAAGCCGGCGCTCAGGAGGCCTGGTTCATCGATGTCGACGGCACCGTCAAGGAAGGTGGATCGTCGAACGCCTGGATCATCACCAGGGACGGCGTGCTGGTGACGCGTCCCGCCGAGCACGGCATCCTGCGCGGCATCACCCGCACGACGCTGTTCGATGTCGCCGCCAAGCTCGGCCTGAAGATCGAGGAGCGCGGCTTTTCGGTTGCCGAGGCCAAGGCCGCACGCGAGGTTTTCATCAGCTCCGCGACCACGATTGCCATGCCGGTGGTGGCGATCGATGGCGCTCCCGTCGCCAACGGCCACCCGGGCTCGATAACAGTTTCATTACGGCAGGCCTTTTTTGACGTTGCGGAAAAAAGTCCAGCCTGATAACCGCACAGATGGAATGAACATCAATATATCTCGTTCTGCTTGTCGTTACTGACGGCAAGATGGTGTTTGCGTGCTTGACATGTGCCGGCTAATTTGGCGCATTGGCCTGCAAACCGAAGGGGATCGGCGAAAGACAAGAACAATGGCGGAACGATCGCAAAATCTTCAGGACCTGTTCCTGAATTCAGTTCGCAAGAGCAAAAACCCACTCACCATCTTTCTCATCAACGGCGTCAAGCTGACCGGCGTGGTCACTTCGTTCGACAATTTCTGCGTTCTGCTGCGTCGCGACGGCCATTCCCAGCTTGTCTACAAGCACGCTATTTCCACGATCATGCCGAGCCAGCCGGTTCAGATGTTCGATGGTGAGGAAAGCCAGGGCGCCTGATTGGCACGTGAGAAAGACGCGGACCGCAGCGTTCGCGGAAAACCAGCGCATCAGACCGGGACAGAGGCCAACGGTCCGACCCGGGCGGTGGTCATCGTGCCGGTGCTTACCCGACAGCTGCGTGGCGACGACGACACCAACCGCCCGCGCCTGACCCGTTCCGCCGACGCTCGTCACGACGAAGCGGTCGGCCTCGCCAGCGCCATCGACCTTGACCTGGTCCACACGGCGGTGGTGACCGTCAACGATCCACGCCCGGCGACCTTGCTCGGCAGCGGCAAGGTGGCGGAGTTCGTCGAGATCGTCAAAGGGGCTCACGCGGAAGTGGTCATTGTCGATCATCCGTTGACCCCGGTACAGCAGCGCAATCTCGAAAAAGAGTTGAATGCCAAGGTGCTCGATCGCACCGGGCTGATCCTGGAGATCTTCGGCGAGCGCGCCCGCACCAAGGAAGGCACGCTGCAGGTCGATCTTGCCCATCTCAACTACCAGAAGGGCCGCCTTGTGCGGAGCTGGACCCACCTTGAGCGCCAGCGCGGCGGCGCCGGCTTTCTCGGCGGTCCTGGCGAGACCCAGATCGAGTCGGATCGGCGTGTGCTGCAGGACAAGATCACCAAGCTGAAGCATGAGCTCGAAACCGTGCGCCGCACCCGCGAACTGCACCGCGCCAAGCGCAAGAAGGTGCCGTTTCCGGTGGTGGCGATCGTAGGCTACACCAATGCCGGCAAGTCGACGCTGTTCAACCGGCTGACCGGAGCAGGGGTGCTGGCGGAAGATATGCTGTTTGCCACGCTCGACCCGACGCTGCGCCGCGTGCGCCTGCCGCACGGCACGCCGATCATCCTTTCCGATACGGTCGGCTTCATTTCCGACCTGCCAACGCATCTGATCGCGGCCTTCAGGGCGACGCTGGAGGAGGTGGTCGAGGCAGACCTCGTTATTCATCTGCGTGACATCTCCGACCCCGATACGGCCGCGCAGGCCGAAGATGTCGAGCGCATCCTTGCCGATCTCGGCGTCGATGCCCGTGATAGCAAGCGCGTCATCGAAGTATGGAACAAGATCGACCGACTCGACGAAGGCAACCGGGCGCGGCTGCTTGCCGATGGTGCTGACGGCAAGAAGGCGCCGCCGATCGCCATATCGGCGGTGACCGGCGAGGGCATCGATGCCCTGAAGGCCATTATCGAGACGATGATGTCGGGCGAACTGGAGACGTTCACCGTCACACTCAAGCCCGACCAACTCGGCGTCTCCGACTGGCTTTACCGCAACGGCGACATCGTCTCGCGCGACGACAATGAGGACGGCAGCGTGACCATCGCGCTCAAGGCCACGCACAGCGCCCGGCAGGAGATTGAAAGCCGATTGCGCCGTCACAACAACGGGTAGGGGCGTTTACTTCGTGCTTTTTGCCTGCTGCCAGAGCGCTTCCATCGCGTCAAGTGTCGCTTCTTCGAGGCTGTTCCCCGACGCTTGCAGCGTCCGCTCGACATAGTGGAAGCGCGACCGGAATTTTTCATTGGTGCCGCTGAGTGCCGCTTCGGAATCGATTTCGAGGTGCCGGCCGAGATTGACGATCGCAAACAGCATATCGCCGAACTCGTCCTTGATCGGCGCGCTGTCGCCTTTGGCCAGCGCTTCGCGTAATTCGCCGATCTCCTCTTCGATCTTTTCGAGGATCGGTGCCGCCTCGCTCCAGTCGAAGCCGACGCGGGCGGCCTTTTCCTGCAGTTTGAGCGCCCGGGTCAGTGCGGGCAGCGCGACCGGCACGCTGTCGAGAAAGCCCTTGCCATGGTCTTCCGGGTCGAGCCCACGGGTGAGGCGCGCACTGCGCTTCTCCGCCTTTTCCTCTGCCTTGATCTTTTCCCACATGCCCTTTGCCATGCCGGCGCTGCGCGCCTTGTCGTCGCCGAAGACGTGTGGATGACGGCGGATCATTTTTGTGGTGATGGCCTGGACCACATCGCCGAATGAAAATTCGCCGGTCTCCTCGGCCATTTGCGCGTGGTAGACCACCTGCAGCAGGAGATCACCGAGTTCATCGCGCAGATCGTCCAGGTCGCCGCGCGCGATGGCGTCCGCCACCTCGTAGGCTTCCTCCACGGTGTATGGCGCAATTGTCGAAAAGTCCTGCTCGATATCCCACGGGCAGCCGGTATCCGGCGCCCGCAGCGCTGCCATGATCTCGATCAGTCGGGAAATGTCTTTCGAGGGTTTCATCTGGAAAAGGCTATCCTGTACACGGCTGTGCGGCGAACGGCTTCAGCCGGCGAGGGCGTCTTGTCCACAGATGGGCGGCCAGGCCATGTCCCAAACCGAAGGACCGCGTCAGCGAAAAGTGGAAGCCCGTTTCGGAAAAGATCATGGCCAAGCAAAACTATCAGTCGAGGACGGAGACGATCGCCTTGGCGAGTGCATCCATGCCGTCCTCGGGCAGGCCGGCAACGTTGATGCGGCTGTCGCCGACCATGTAGATGGCATGCTCGGCGCGCAGCCGCTCGACTTGCGCTTCCGATAGGCCAAGCCGGGAAAACATGCCGCGATGGCTGGCGACGAAATCGAAACGGTCGGAGTTGGACTGCCGGCGCAACGCCTCGGCGAATTGGACGCGCAGCCGTAGCATACGCAGCCGCATCTCTTCAAGCTCAGCCTCCCAGTCGGAACGCAATGCGGGGTCTTCAAGTACGATGCGCACCGCCGCAGCGCCGTGGTCCGGCGGCATCGAATACATCGCGCGAGCCGCCGACAGCATCTGGCCCATCGCCATATCCGCCTGCGCGCCGTCTTTCGCCATGATCAGCGCTGCACCGACGCGGTCGCGATAGACGGCAAAATTCTTCGAGCAGCTCGAGGCAACGACCATTTCCGGAACTTTCACCGCCAGCAGGCGCAAGCCGGCGGCGTCCGCATCAAGCCCCTCGCCAAAGCCCTGATAGGCAATGTCGACAAAGGGCAGCAGACCGCGCTCAACGACAAGATCGGCAACGGCAGCCCATTGCGAGATGTCCAGATTGGCGCCCGTCGGGTTATGGCAACAGCCATGCAACAGTACGACGTCGCCGGGATTCGCAGTTCTCAATGCATTCAGCATGTCGTCGAAGCGAACCGCACCAGAAGCAGCGTCGAAATAGGGATATTCGCGTATCTGCAGGCCAGCGGCGCGCATCACCGGCATGTGGTTCGGCCATGTCGGGTCCGACAGCCAGACGGTCGCGTCGGCGCGGGTCCTTTTCAGCAGCTCTGCCACCAGCCTCAGAGCGCCTGAGCCGCCTGGCGCCTGCGCCGCACGAATGCGTCTCATGCCGGCGGTTTGGCCGAACACCAACTTGGTCATCGCCGCGTTGAAGGCGGTATCGCCGGCAAGGCCGAGATAGGTCTTGGTATCCTGGCCTTGCAGCAGCCGCTTCTCGGCTTCGCGCACCGCCCGCATCACCGGCGTCCTGCCGTCGCGATCCCTATAGACGCCGACCCCAACATCGACCTTGTCGGGACGTGGGTCGGCACGATAGAGGCCGATCAAGGCAAGAATCTTGTCGGCGGGCGCTGACTGGAGATTTTCGAACATCGATAAGGTTCCGTTGGCGGCGGAGTGATACGCAAACCGGCCGTGCTTTGCCAGCGGTTTATATGCGCCAACTCGGCGTCGGTTTGCCTCAAGGACGGCCGATACTATCTGCCGGCGAAGGCAGGCGCGATATCTTCCAACAGACCGCAGCGAGCCGCGCACGAAAAAATTGAGGAGGAACGGGATTAAAATCCCGACTGGCTCCGTAAACAGGGCATGAAACGGCCGATGCCACGCTTTGATGTTCTGGGACAGCTCGGTTCGCTGCGCCGCTATGCACGCTCGCTGACACGCGATAGCGCCGATGCAGAGGATCTGGTGCATGATGCATTGGTGCGTGCCTATGAGCGACGCGGCAGCTTCCGCTTCGGCGGAAACCTTCGCGTATGGCTGCTGTCGATCGTCCATAATGCATTCATCGACGGCCTGCGGTCCCGCAAATCCGAAGCAATGCGCATTGAACAGGCCGGGTATCTCGCCGAGGCGAATGTCCAGGCTCCGCAGGAACATTCGGTCCGTCTGACGCAGGTGCGCGACGCTTTTTTTATGTTGCCGGAAGAGCAACGTTGCGCGCTGCATCTCGTCGCCATCGAGGGGCTTAGCTACAGCGAGGCGGCCGAGGTCAGTGGCGTGCCGCTTGGCACGCTGATGTCGCGCGTCGGCAGGGCGCGTGCGGCCCTGCGCGAGATGGAGGATGCGGCACCGGTATGCGCGAAAGGCCATCTGAAGATCGTCGGAGGTGGATCATGAATCAACTGCGCGATCCCGTGACCGACACCGATCTCGACGCCTATGTCGACGATCAGCTGGACGTGGCTCGTCGTATCGAGGTCGAGGCGTTCCTTTCGGCCCGCCCGGAAGCGGCCGCACGGGTAATGTCCGACCTGCGGATGCGTGACGAATTGCGCGTGGCGCTTGCCGGATCGAAAGGCATGGCGCGGCCCGCGACGGCCGATGCGGCGCGGCGGCTGGAGCGGGGATTGGCGCGCGGCCGCGTCCTTGGTGCTTTGCAGCGAGCGGCGGCGGTCGCTGTTTTCGTCGCCGCCGGCTGGCTTGCGAACGTGCTCATCGGGCCGATATCGGTGACGGAAGTCGTCGCTTCGACCCATCCGCCCGCCTATGTGGAAGAGGCGGTGCGGGCGCACCGGACGACACTCATGCGCGAGGCGATGTCGTCGCAAGCCGAAGCGCCCGACTACAATGCCGACGAAATCCGCGCCGCGACGGCGATCATCATGCCATCGCTGCCAGCGGACTGGACGGTCCGTGACGTGCAGATCTACCCGTCGCAGTTCGGCCCGAGTGTCGAGATGGCTGTCGAGACGAAGGAGATGGGGCTGGTCTCGTTGTTCGCGATCAGGCCCGGAACATTCGACGTCGTCAAGCCGACTGTCGTTCCCTCGGGCGAAGTTTCCTCGGCCTATTTCCAGATCGGCGAGGTCGCCTACGCGGTCGTCGCAAGTAGCGACATCCAAGGCATAGATCGCACGGCCGAAGTGCTCTCCAAAACGCTTTACTGATCGACCTTCCAGAAGGAGAACCACATGAACAATCTCGGATATATCGGGGCTGGAGGCCGAGCCGCAGCCGTCTACGACGAAGGCCTGCGCCGGCACATGCTGCGAGTCTATAACTATATGGGCCTTGGCCTCGTCGTTACGGGCGTGATCGCGTTCGTGGTGGCTTCCACGCCCGCTCTTTACGTGCCGATCTTCTCCACACCGCTGAAATGGGTGGTGATGCTGGCACCTCTGGCCTTTGTGCTCTTGTTCTCGTTCCGGATGCAGACAATGTCGGCAGCCGGTGCTCAGGCGATGTTCTGGGCGTTCTGTGCGGTGATGGGCCTGTCGCTGGCTTCGGTGTTCCTGGTTTTCACCGGCACCAGCATCGCGCGTACCTTCTTCATCGCCGCCACCATGTTCGGCGCGACCAGCCTTTACGGCTACACGACTAAACGCGACCTGACGCAGTTTTCGTCGTTCCTGATCATGGGCCTGATCGGCGTGGTGATCGCGAGCATCGTCAACATCTTCCTTGGCTCGACCGCGCTCCAATTCGCGATCTCGGTGATCGGCATCGCCGTCTTCATCGGCCTCACCGCCTGGGATACCCAGACTATCAAGGAACAGTATGCGGAAAACTTCGGTGCGGAATCGCAGCAGAAACTCGCTGTCTTCGGTGCATTCTCGCTTTATCTGAATTTCATCAACATCTTCCAACTGCTGTTGAACTTCACCGGCGAGCGCGAATAGCCGGCGTTGGACCAAGACCGGAGTTGGACATCATGGACAGAAACGATCAGCAAGCGATCGGACAGCTCTTCGAGAAGTTGGCAAGTGTCGAGCGCCAGGCGCCGCCGCGCGATGCCGAAGCAGAGCGCTTCATCCAGGACCAGATCACCCAGCAGCCTGGGGCGCCATATTACATGGCCCAGACGATCGTGGTGCAGGAGCAGGCCCTGCGCGCAGCGCAGGCACGCATCGAAGAACTGGAAGAGCAGACGCGGCAGCCGGCCGGCGGTGGACCGCTCAGCGGCTTGTTCGGCCGCAGCGGCGGCAGGCGCTCAGGCTCGGTTCCGCGGGTGGGGCGCACCGCCTCCGTTGCAACTGAAGGGCTGGAAGACACGCAACAGCGGGCAGGCGGCGGTTTTCTTGCCGGCGCCGCGCAGACCGCGATGGGCGTGGCCGGCGGCGTGCTGCTCGTCAACGCGATCGCCGGCATGTTTGGCGGCAGCGAAGCCAAGGCAGCCGAACCGCCGACCCCGCAGCCGGACGAAGCCGATCAGGCAGGCAATTCCAACTCCGATAGTGGCGGGGACTTCGGTGATATGGAGTTCTGACGAGCGACCCAGACCGTGCCTGTGCTGGCGCTGGTGACGATTGCCGGTCAGCATAGGCGAGGGGGCGAGGGCAACATCCGGGAAGCGAGCCCTCGCCGGCGGCTAATAGCCCAGGTGCGTCAGTTCAGCCTTGACCGCCGCGATCGTCTTAAAGCGGAAATGCTTCCTTGTGCCGTCGCGCCAATGGCAATCGCATGTGGCATCGAACTTCCGGCTCGCTTTCAATTGGGTCAGCGCCTTCTGGCCCGGCTTGGGACCATCGAACATGCGAACTTCGTAGAGCGTTCCTTCGACATCGTAGTGCATCTGAGCCCAGGAAAGTATCACGACCAGTTCCTTTGCCGGGTCGTGGTCGGCGTTGGCCAGGCCGAGCGCTATGTCCGGTGTGTCGCCCTCTTGTTCACCGACCGTGACCTGGATTGCGCGATACCGGTCGTCAGCTAGCCGTTGCAGCGCGACGAGCGGGCGCTCCGGATAGTCCTCTGCGGTCTGATAATCGACGAAGAGCGTCTGAATGCCGTTCCAGGTCACAGGTGTGGTGTGCGGATCAGCATTGTCGGTGAACCCGACAACACGTTTCGCGAAAGCCAGGTCGGTCTCGCCTGCAGCACGATCAAAGTCCTGCGCTCGCGCGTCGGCGAGCGCGCAGGCGAGAGTTAGGACAAAACTTGTAAAATGCCAAAGTCGCTTCATGATTCGCAACCCTAGCATGCCGGTTGCGAATCTTCGCGCCTGGCCGTTGCTTCAGCAGCGGACAGAAACTTGTCCGGCCACCATGCTCCAAAACCTGCCGTACGATGTTACCGATCACATTGAGCACTCAAGGCCAGATCCGAAAGTCGCATAAGATAGATTATGGAACTGTCATGGCCGATTGGATGTGGCGTGAAAATGGCACCTCGCGAGATCCAACCCGGGAACCCAGCCGTAAAAACTTGGTCCTTCACGCTGATTCGTAAGGGATTTCGATCGTCATGCCGTCATAAGCAGGCTCGACGTTATCAGGCGTCTCGGCCATTACCGTAGCGTAGTCCAGTGGCACATGCATATGCGTCAGCACCGCGTTCTTCGGCGCCAGTCTTTCGATCCAGCCAAGCGCCTGGCCAAGCGACAGATGGCTCGGATGGACGGTGTATTGCAGCGCGTCGATGACCAGCATGTCCAGCCTGCGCAAACGCTTGGCGGTCGCCTCCGGAAAGTCGCTGACGTCAGGGCAATAAGCTAGCCCGCCGATGCGGAAACCCAGCGAGGTGATGTCGCCATGGAGCTGCAGCAGCGGTTCGAGGGTGAGGGCGCCGCCCTCGCCTTCGATCACCACCGGCCTGTCGTGGTCGATGATATGGGCGTTGACGATCGGCGGATACGAACTGCCCTTCGGTGTTTCGAAACAGTAGCGGAACGCCTCGCGTAGGCGCAGCATGGTGGCCTGATCGGCATGGATGTCGATCCGGTGGCGCTGCTCGAGCACGAAGCCGCGCAAATCGTCTATACCGTGGATATGGTCGGCATGCGGATGTGTATAGACCACCGCATCGATGCGCTTGACCGATGCCAGCAGCATCTGCTCGCGGAAATCCGGGCCGGTGTCGATGACGACTGTGGTCCGGGCGCCATTCGCCGCGATCCGCTCGACGAGCGCTGCGGTGCGCGTGCGCCGGTTCCGGGGATTCGCGGGATCGCAATTGCCCCAGTCGCCGGTGATGCGTGGCGTGCCCGGCGATGAGCCGCAGCCGAGGACGGTAAGACGCAGCCGGTCGCTCATGCGTCAGAGGCCCGGCGCGCTCGGGCGCGGCATTTTCCTGAACAGCCGGAAGAAATTATCCGTGGTGATATCAGCGATCTCGGCCTCGCTGACGCCGATCGTCTCGGCCAGCACCTTGGCTGTATGCGCAACGTAGGAAGGCTCATTGCGCTTGCCGCGAAACGGGATCGGCGCAAGATATGGCGCGTCGGTTTCGACCAGCAGACGGTCGCGCGGCACATCGGCGGCGACGGCGCGCAGCTCGGCCGAGTTCTTGAAGGTCAGGATACCGGAAAACGAAACGTAGCCGCCGAGCGCCACACCAATCTCGGCTAGCCTGCGTCCGGACGAAAAACAGTGCAGGATGAAGGGGAAGGCGCCCTTCCCTGTTTCTTCTTCGAGGATATCAGCCATGTCATCGTCGGCGTCGCGCGAATGGATGACCAGCGGCAGACCGGTCTCGCGCGCCGCGGCGATGTGGGTGCGAAAGCTCTGCGCCTGTGCGTCGCGCGGCGCATGATCGTAGAAGTAGTCGAGCCCGGCCTCGCCGATCGCCACCACTTTGCGATGAGTAGAGAGCCGCACCAGGTCATCGACAGTCACATCAGGCTCTTCAGCCGCATTGTGCGGATGAGTACCGACAGAGCAATAGACTTCATCAAAAGTTTCTGCAATCTCAATGACTTGGTTAAATCGCTTTACCCCCGTTGAGATCGTCACCATTCGGCCGATGCCGGCCGCGAGGGCACGGGCGACGATGGCCGCCCGCTCCTCGGCGAAGTCCGGAAAGTCGAGATGGCAGTGACTGTCGACCAGCATCAGGCGCTTGTATCCGTTTGCTCGACATAACGTGGAAATACCGGTTCCGGCGCCGGCAGAGCCGTGCCTGAAACCAGCGCGTGAGCCTCGGCGACATGCGCGAAGTCGCGGCTGTCTGGAGGCACTGCCAGCAGGTCGAGCAGCTTCGCCGCCGAAGTCGGGACCACGGGCTGGCAAAGGATCGCGACACGCCGGATCGCCTCAGCGGTCGTCCACAACACCGTTTCCATGCGCGCTGGATCCGTCTTCTTCAGCGCCCATGGCTCCTGCCCGGCGAAATAGCGGTTGGCTTCGGCCACCACGCCAAAGATCGCCGCCAGAGCCAGATGAATACCCTGGTCGGCCATCGTCCTGCGCGCCGTGACAAGGGCGGTATCTGCCTGATCGAGGATCGCCTTGTCCGCATTGCTCAATTCGCCGCGCTTGGGCACCACGCCGCCACAGTTCTTGGCTATCATCGACAGCGAGCGCTGCGCCAGATTGCCGAGATCGTTGGCGAGGTCGGCATTGGTGCGATTGACGATGGCATCATGGCTGTAGCTGCCGTCCTGGCCGAACGGCACTTCGCGCATGAAGAAATAGCGCACCTGGTCAAGGCCGTAGTGCTCGATCATCGCGAACGGATCGACGACATTGCCGACCGACTTCGACATTTTCTCGCCACGGTTGAACAGAAAACCATGCGCGAACACGCGCTTCGGCAATTCGATGCCAGCCGACATCAGGAATGCCGGCCAGTAGACCGCGTGGAAGCGGATGATGTCCTTGCCGATGACGTGGACGTTTGCTGGCCAGAAAGACCATCTCTCATTAGCCGGATCCGGATAACCGGCGGCGGTGATGTAGTTGGTTAGGGCATCGACCCAGACATACATCACATGCTTCTCATCGCCGGGCACCGGCACGCCCCATTTGAATGTGGTGCGCGAGATCGACAGATCCTTCAGGCCGGATTTGACAAAGCTGATGATTTCATTGCGCCGCTCCGCCGGTCCGACGAATTCGGGGCTGTTCTCGTAGAGCGCGAGCAGTCTGTCCTGATAGGCGGAAAGGCGGAAGAAATAGCTCTCTTCCTCGGTCCATTCGACAGGCGAGCCGAGCGGTTCGCGGCGCACGCCGTCGTCACCGACCTTGGTTTCGGCCTCGTCGAAATAGGCTTCCTGCCGCACCGAATACCAGCCGCTGTAGCGGTCGAGGTAGATGTCGCCATTCTCAGCCATACGCGTCCAGATCGCCTGGCAGGCCTTGTAATGACGCTCCTCGGTGGTGCGTATGAAAACGTCGTTCGAGCAACCGGTCGCTTCGAGCATCGAGCGGAAGATCGCCGAGTTGCGATCGGCAAGCGCTTTCGGCGTTAGGCCTTCGGCGTCCGCCGTCTGCTGCATCTTCAAACCGTGCTCGTCGGTTCCCGAGACGAAGAAGACGTCCTTGCCGTCGAGCCGCTGGAAGCGGGCCAGCGTGTCGCTGGCGATGACATTGTAGGCATGGCCGATATGCGGCTTGCCGTTCGGATAGAAAATCGGCGTCGTGACGTAGTATTTTTCGCGTGCCATGGATGAGCCGTCATGAATGTCTGAATGAAAGATGTCGCGGTGAGATATCGCATCGAAACGGCAATTGCCATCCGACGCCAATGTGGTGGCTTCGAAGTTCCTGCGATTGATTGGGATCAATGCTCAAGGGACTTCAAAGCCACGCCAGCGGCCGTCACATTCGCATTGCAGAATTCAGGCGGTCGATCATGGTCAGGGCGTGCTGCTTTTTGTCGAGATTGTAGGTCTCGGTTTCAGATATAGCGTTCAAAGCCTCGTGCCAAGTATCCGACAGCGTTTTGGCCTGCGCGAGGTCGCCGGCCAGCGCGGCCTGGCTGGCGCCGGCCGACAGCAGGTCGAGCGCGCGGCGATTGAATATCTCGAACGGGATCGCCTGGTCGCGGCCGGCGACCGCCTCGGCAAGACGGTAGGCGCCTGCGACATCTATCTTGTTGGACATCACCAGGGCGTCGAGGGTGGCGGCGATCTCAAGCCCGCCATACTGCGTCAACAGGATCGCGTTGCGCGCGCTGCCCCCTGCCCGCTGCGCCAGCGCCGCGCGCGCCGCAGGATCCTCCGGGGGCGGCGGCTCGATGCCCTCCAGAACCGTCATCAAGCTCTCGGCATCGAGCGGCGCCAACCGCACCATCTGACAGCGCGACCGGATCGTCGGCAGCAGACTGCCCGGCGCATGGACGATGAGGATGAACAAGGTGCGCGCCGGCGGCTCTTCAAGATTCTTCAGCAAAGCATTGGCAGCATTGGTGTTCATGTCGTCGGCAGGATCGACGATAACCACCCGGTAGCTGCCGTCGTGCGACGTCAGCGACAGAAAACGGCTGACCTTGCGGATTTCGTCGACCGTGACCACTGTCTTGAAGCTCTTGGTCTTGTCGTTCGCGGGGCGTGTAAGATGCAGCACTGAAGGATGTGCCCCGGTGGCGATCTGGCGAAACAGCGACGAAGCCGGATCTGGAACGGCAAGGCTTTCCGGCGCCTGCGCGAAGGCCGGGTGCTTCAACAGATGATGCGCCAGGTGAAAGGCCAGTGTCGCCTTGCCGATGCCAACTGGTCCTGCAAAGATCAGTGCGTGCGGCAGCTTTCTCGAGCGGTAAGCGGCGGCGAGCATGTTGGCCGCCTGCAGGTGACCGACGAGACGCGGCGTTTCGGATGGCTCGGGCACCCCGTCCAGCGTATCGTGCTGTTCGGGCGCGATGCGTTCGAAAATCATGCCGGCGCCGCCTGCCTTCTTTGCGCCGGCATCATCCTCTCGAGAGCCGCGAAGACCGTGGCGGTAACGACATCCTCCACCGCATCTAGGTCGGCTGACGCATCGACGACGACGCAGCGTTCGGGTTCAGCTGCGGCGATCGCGAGAAACGCCTCGCGCCGGCGTTGGTGGATGGCCAATGTTTCCTTCTCGAAGCGGTCCGGTCCGTCACTGCTGCCCCGCCTGGCGGTAGCGCGCCTCAGGCCCTCGGCAGGGTCGATGTCGAAGATCAGTGTCATGTCCGGCACCATGCCGTTGATGGCGACCTTCTCCAACGCGTCCATGAATGCCGGGTCGAGGCCGCCGGTGACGCCCTGGTAGACGCGCGAGGAATCCATGAAGCGGTCGCAAAGCACGACTGAGCCGCGCTCGACTGCCGGCCGGATGACCTGTTCGACATGGTCGGAACGCGCAGCGGCGAAAAGCAGCGCTTCCATCTTGGGGCCGAACGGCTCGGCTGCGCCTGAAAGCAGGACATGCCTGACCGCCTCCGCGCCGGGCGAGCCACCCGGCTCACGCGTCACCAGCACATCGTATTTCTTGGCGCGCATCTTCCTTGCCAGCCGCTCGATCTGCGTCGACTTGCCTGCTCCTTCGCCGCCTTCAAAAGTGATGAAAAATCCGCGCGCCAAAGCCTTTGTCCATACTTCGGGGACCGTATAGTCCCCGCGGGAAAAAAGGTCCACCGCGACGGTGCTAACGCAGCCAGCCGACGGCCAGTTCCTTGGCGGCATCGAGCGCGCGCTGCGGCAGCGAACCGACACCGATCGACTCGGCGGCAAACAGCGGCGTTTCCTGGCTCAGCGTATCGCCGATCCAGACGCGCAGCGCACCCACCGGCTGCCCCTCCTCCACCGGCGCTGCCACCGGTCCGTCATAGACGATCCTGGCGGTGAGCTTGTCGCGGTTGGTGATCGGCAGGAATATCTGCACCGGTCCTTTTGCCTTTAACGCGACACCGGACTTGGCGCCGCCAAAGACCTGGGCTTCGCCAACCACTTCGTCCTTGGCGAATATTTCAGTCTTCTCGAAGGAGCGAACGCCCCAGTCGAGCAGCTTTCGCGCTTCCTCAGCACGCTCGTGGTCGTTTGCCAGGCCGCTCATCGCCGCGATCACCCTTGTGCCATTGTGGCTGGCCGAGCCGACGATGCCGAAGCCGGATTGCTCGCTGGCGCCGACCGCGAGCCCGTCGGCCCCTATATCCATGGCCAGCAGCGGATTGCGGTTCCTCTGGGAAATCTTGTTCCAGGTGAAATCCTTCTGGCCGTAATAGCGGTAGAGATCCGGGTAGTTGCGCCAGATATGGAGGGCCAGAAGCGCGAGTTCGCGAACGTTCGTTTGCTGCCCATCGGCCGGCAGACCGGTGGAATTGACGAAGGTCGATTTCTGCAAGCCGATCTGGCGGGCACGCTCGGTCATCTGCGCCGCGAAGTTTGCCTCGGACCCGGCCATCCCTTCAGCGATGACGATACAGCCGTCATTGGCCGCCTGCACGGTCACGCCCTGGATCAGGTCTTCAAGCCGGATCGTCGACTTGAGCTTGGCGAACATGGTCGATGTCCCCGAAGGAGCGCCGCCTTTGCGCCAGGCGTTCTCGCTGACCACGAAGGTGTCTTCGAGCGTCATGCGCCCTGATTTGATGGCGTCGAACACCACTTCCATCGTCATCAGCTTGGCCAGCGAGGCCGGCGGGATCAACCTGTCGGCGTCCTTCGAAAACAGCACGGTTCCGGTTTCGGCATCGATCATGAAGGCCTGCGCGGCCTTGGTCTCGAAAAGCTGTGCTGAGGCCGGCGCAAGCGAGAGCAGCAGCAGGCCGAGCGCCATAAGCCCGGTGAAAGGGTGCAAAAATTTCATCAGGTTCGACCAGTGAGACGGCGCTTTGCAAGTTGGCAGAAGCTATCAGGCTTTTGCCTGGCGGATCAATCGCGCACGAAAAAACCAGCCCCGAGCTCAGTTGCGTACAGCAAGCGCATCCGGCGCACCATGCGACCACGCTGCCTGCAGCATCTCGTCCAGGCTGCCACGGCCGTCGGCATAGAGGTTGACCGAGTACCAGTCACTGCCGTCAAGTTCCGAGCGCTGGATCTCGGTCTTGCCGAAGCTGGAAAGCTGGGCAGCCACCTGCTCGGCTTCGGCGGCATTCTCGAACGAACCCGCCGCGACATAGGCAGTGGGGGACCCGGCTGGAGGAACTTGCTGCTTCCACGATTGAAGAATTTCGGCGGGCGACATGCCGGCGCCATCCAGCCCGGCAAACGCGTTCGAGGCGCGCTGCACGCGCTCGTCGGCATAAGACAGCGACGCCACGGTGAACGGCGATTGCGCCGGCAGGTTGATCTCCGGACGCTCCGGCACGATCGGGCCGAAATCGGGCAGTAGAATGTCTCCCGAGGCTGATGCTTGCACCGCCATGACAGGCCCTGAATCGGATACCTGCCCGGAATTCGTCAGCTGACCGGGGAACGGCACGGCAGCAGCGCTCACCGGCAGGCTTGGCGACGGCCCATTCATTGCGACCATGACACCGCTGGGCAGACCGTCCGACGGATCCGGCGCCCTGTTGCCCGGACGATACGAAGCCATAAGATACTGCCCGTCATTGCCTTCGAGCGGCGCACGGCCGACATATTCGACCTTCACCTCGGCCGTACCGATATTGGCATAGTCGAGCATTTCAGCAGCGCGCTTCGACACATCGATGATGCGTCCATCATGATAGGGCCCGCGATCGTTGACGCGCACGATTACCGAGCTGCCGGTCTCCATATTGGTGACCCGCGCATAGCTCGGCAGCGGCATGGTCGGATGCGCCGCCGTCAGATCTGCCATGTCGTATACTTCGCCGTTGGCGGTCAACCGGCCGTGGAACGCCTCACCGTACCAGGACGCGAGGCCAACCTTAGCGTAACGTCTGTCTTCCTTCGGATAATACCACTTGCCGCGCACCTGATAGGGCTTGCCGAGCTGGTCGCGTCCCCGAGACGTCTTGAACATCACGCGCGGGCTGGCTTTCACGCCATACTCGGCTTCGGAAAAATATTCCTTGGAGCGAGGTTTCTTGTTGATCATCGCCTTTTGCTGCGGCGCGGCACACGCCGCAAGAAAGGCTGCCGATAAGGCAAACAGCGCGAAAGCGGAAGCGCGACGAAGACGCGGGCGCGCCGTGGTCTGCATATTTGATTGTCCCCTATAGTCTCGACGAAAGCACCGTAGCGTGAACGTCAGCGGTGCCAAAACACCCACGCCAGAAACGCCGGCGACGCCCTACCCCAATCCTTTTTGTGCGCAGGAATTGTTTATTACCGTATTAACCGATTGTGGTCGGAACCGGGCGAGATTGTGGCGCGAACCGTCTCGCCGCTCGGCGTGAAAGTCAGCAACGCCATTCGTGGCGCGCTTTGCCCCTGGCTTGGCCTGTCCGCGAGCGCAGATTCATGGACCGAAGATCACAAGCTCGGTGAACGTCAGATCTCCAGGTGCGGGTGGTCTGGGACCCCTAAAATATTTCAGCCCCTTGTTGGGCCGGTACCATCCCACCAAATCTGGAATCGGCTCCTTGGCGTCGACAAAGCAAAGGAGGATTCCGCTCCGCAAAAGAAAGCGCCCTATGGCCCCGGCGCAACGGCTCAAATCCGCGAGCGAGCGACAATAGATAACCTGATGGCACCGGATAACACCGTGCAACATTCGGCGCGGCATCAACACCAGGGGGAACGCTGCTCCGTCGCAAATGCAGATCAAGACAGGCAGCCCAGCGCGGCGTGTTCCGAGAGTATGTATCTCTCGCTCTCGGACAGCATCGCCAATTCCGGAAGATCGGGACGCACTTCGCGCACTCGACTTGACCGCTGCGCCGAACTCAAAGCCGGCAAGAAGGTAAATTGTCCGCTGGAGAAGAGCCGAAAGCCGAGCGCCCGGTTGGCTTTCAATGTCGCTTGTGCCGGCGAAATGTTCGTGTAAGTCACGTCCTTCCGCTTGAGAACCGCCGTGACCAACATGGCGCCATACGGACGGAATTCTGCGTCGACTGTCCAGCTTGAAATATTACAGCGGATTTCGTCGCCCTCCGGCCCTTGGTAGCGAGCGTAAAGTGTGAGCACAACACCGACGATCTGACCGGCGTGCTCCAAAGCAAAACCATATTGTGGGAACTCGGCAACCACAGGCCGCTGCGACAAGCGGGTCAGAGCGTGTATCCAGTAACTGCGGCTACGCGCCGGAAAGCCCCTGCACAGGCAATCGACCACTCCCTCCCAATCGGTTTCGCTAATTGGTCTACAGCGAAGACCGGGCGGGAGAGCGCCAAGTACGGCCAAAATCAACTCCGGAATACGATGTACTTGCATGGGCTTAATGCGCCCAACATATCAGCCCACAACGATTAATAGTCCGTGCGGGTTTAAAAACGATTTTCGACACTCAGCACAAAACACAGCTCGCCATGACGCTCCTCACCGTCCTGAATCGCGCCGAAAGGTGCGGCCGCCACGGTTGACTTGGCGTTGAATGCGGCTTTACAGGAATGGAGCGCGAACCGGTCGGGGAACGTCTTGGTACCAATTCGGTACCGACAGCTCGAACCCGCTCCTCTCGCGATATCCTAAGTGATTGAAAAATCACCTTGGAGGGATGGCCGAGCGGTTTAAGGCACCGGTCTTGAAATTCGCTTGCATTGATCCCGAGCCGTCCCGCAGCATCCCTGCAAAGCCTTCTCCGTCAACGGTTCGAACGCTCGGAAGCGCCGTTTGTGACACGTCGTCCCGCCCGATACCGTAGCGTTGAGTTGCAAAAAGCGTAGCAGTCTGTTCTCAGGCTGTTCCCGCTCGCGGTTTCTGGGAATTCCTGCGAATATCGGCGAGTCCATACGACATGGGAACGCGACATGGGGCGGCGACCTGCCGCGATCGTCATAGACGCTTGTATTTCGGACGCTGATAAAGTTCGGTTCATCGTCTTCGTATTCGTCATTGGGATCGTATGCCTTGCCCATGACGAACGACATTCCGACACCGTCAACGGCCACCTTACCGATACCCTTCTCGACAATAGGTGCCGGTGCCCCGTCAAGTGCGGAGGCACTGCCTACCCCCAGGGCAACGATAGCAAGAGCCGCGGCAGAAGCTTTGAAGATCGTCATGCGTGCGTGGCCCTCAGTTTGCCAGACTGAGCCAAGCGGCGTCGGGATAGAGTTGTTCACAAAGGTTTTCGGGCAGCTTGTCGCTCCACGTGCGGATCAACACGCCTGTCTCGTGCTGCATTTCGGAAGCGAGACAAGTCGTGCCGTTTGTGGTCATTGTCCTATTCTCAATACCACTTTGCGCCCATCGGAAAGGGTTCCCGTTCCTGTGCCAGTTGGGGGTTGTCTGCTGGTCAGCGAGAACACGAATCGGGTTGAGAATTGTCCGCAAACCATCCTTCCTTCTCCGTGCGAAAAGGTAAGGCTGACAGTAGTCGTCCCTCGGCATTCGACCCCGGTATTGGTCTGTCCGCGGATAGTTCCGCGCCGTGTAATACTGTTGACGAAAGCCGTCCCCGAAAAAAAGAGCGCCCCATCAACAGTATGACCGGAGACTGGTGCGGTGATGGTGAGTGGATTTTGCGCCTGCGCATAGCCGGCAGCGTCTGCGACACCACAGGCAATCAACATAGTCGCCAAGATTCCCCGGAAAGTACGGCGCATTTGGACAGTTCCTTTGAGACCGCTGCAAGGCAGTTCGCGAGGGGTTTGGTATCTCCGCGCTATCCCAGAATGCTAATGACATAGGCGCGCCAACAAATTCGCAGCGCGCATCCCAAGCCCGAAATCGGCAAAGGAATGCTCGCCACCATCGAGCGAAAAAGTACACTCCGCAAGAAATAAAAACTGTTGGTCCTAGGCTAAACAACTGACTTTGCTATCGGAAACCGCTGTCGTGAATGGCCGCCGCGGTTATAGTCAAGAGAATGCTAACCCTTTTTAGTTGAAGCCGCTCAGAATCACTTGCGTTCCGCGCCAGGGTGCTTTAAGTCCAGATACCTGGGGATGGGTGGGAGGCTTAAATGTCAAAGCGCAGTTTTCTGTCGCCGGTTGCTCTGTCGGCTTCAATAATCTTGGGCACGCCACAGGTACAGGCGGCGGTTTCAATAGATTCCCCTGCATCGAATGCCACGGAAACCGGCGCGTCGCCTCGCAATGACGGGTTCGGAGTGGTCCTTGACCGTTCGAGCGGCAGCGAAGTCAGGATGGCATATCATTCTAGCCATTCCAGCCATTCGTCGCACGCCAGCCACGCTTCCCACTGTTCCGGCTACAGCTATTGCTAAGTGCAAATGCTCGCCGAAGCCGTGGCGACGGCCAACTCCGCAGAACTCCGATTCGATCTGAAGGTCTTCACGTTGGATTGCGTGAAGCGTGCCGCCTATAGAGTAACCGGCGGTTCGTCAGTGGATATTGCTATCGAGGACGGCTTCGCCAAGTGCGTGCTTCACTTCAGCAAGCCCGTCTCGGGTGAGCAGGCTGATCGCGCGATTGAAGCGCTTCGACTTGAAGTCCTAGACCAGGACCTGCGCGGGGTGGTGGCCGACGAAACAGCCTCCGTCAGAAACGCAGTGCTTGCCTTGGCATTTTCTAAATCCGGCCTTCAATCCGTTGACTAAGTTCGCTCCACCTGCCGAGTTTCGAAAACCTGTCGAAGCCACGTATCAACTGGCCTTCTTTCGCTTTTCACCGCTGGATGGCGACCGTTACGTGCTCAGCAATCAGGCGGGAGAATATCTGGTTCTGCCACGATCGATATTGTCGTCGTTCATTCGACACAAGCTGTCGAGCGCCGACCCCTACTACTCGCGCCTTCGGCACCGACACTTTCTCTTCGACGCCTCATCGAACCTCGGCAAAGCTCTGCTGGCCAACAAGGTTCGAACCAAAGCAAAGCGGTTAGAGAACTTCACCTCTCTCCATATCATGGTGGTCTCTCTTCGCTGCGAGCATTCCTGTCCATACTGTCAAGTTTCGAGGCAGAGCGAGGACCGCTCCGCGTTCGACATGACCGAGGACACCGCTGCAAAGGCCGTGGCGTTGGTTTTTCGCTCGCCGAGCCCTTCCATTAAGATCGAGTTTCAAGGGGGCGAGCCATTACTGAACTTTGAGTTGATCCGTTACGTCGTAGGACGGGCGGAACAGATCAACTTATCGGAGCAAAGGGACCTGCAGTTCGTAATCACGACAAACCTCGCCGTCGTCGATGACGCGATTCTCGAGTTCTGCAGCTTACACGACATTCTCATTTCAACGTCATTGGACGGACCTGCTGACCTTCACAACTCAAACCGCCCACGCCCTGGCAGGAACAGCTACGAATTAGCCGTTGCCGGAATCGAGAAGGCGAGGAAGGTACTCGGGCACGAACGGGTTAGCGCCCTCATGACGACGACCAAAACGAGCCTCTCTATGGGCCGTCAGATTATCGATGAATACGTACGGCTGCAATTTCCGGGCATATTTCTTCGACCCCTGTCGCCATACGGCTTCGCTGTCAAAACCAAATCGTATGCGGCTTATGATGTCGACCGATGGTTGGATTTCTACTTCGATGGCCTGGAATACATTATCGATCTGAACCGGAGAGGTTTGCCTTTCAAGGAGCTATACGCGTCAACCATTCTGACGAAAATGCTCACCCCATTTGAGCCAGGGTATGTGGATTTGATGAGCCCAGCCGGAATCGGGATTTCGGCGGTCGTGTACAATTACGATGGCGATGTGTACGCCTCCGACGAGGCTCGAATGCTAGCCGAGATGGGCGACAAGACGTTCCGTATCGGCAACGTCCATGACAACAGCTACCATGAGATCTTCGCGTCAGACGCACTACTTGACCCGATAGAGCAATCTTTTGCTGGCTCTGCCCCGATGTGCTCGGAGTGCGCCTTTGAGCCCTATTGCGGGTCCGATCCCGTCTTTCACATGGCCACACAGCGTGACTTCGTAGGGCTGAAGACAAGGTCCGCCTTCTGTCATCGGAATATGACGATTTTCAAGAGGCTCATCAGCCTGATGGAAGACAGCCCAATGATGCGCGAGTTGTTCTTACAGTGGGCGAACTAAGATGCTCCAGCTCAGCGGCTTCGCCAAGACAGACAACCTAACGGCGAGCCTTAGGCCCGTTATACTCCGGCTGATCGGCGCAGATAAGGCGGGGCGGCATATCGCCTCTGAGCACGACGCTTGCCTCTTCACAGGCGGCAGCCCAATAGAAGGTTTCGAATGGGTTATCACCTTCGAAGCTCACAAGGCGGAAGCTGCGCACATTGCTGGCGACAAACACCTTATCGTTCTGCCGGACCATTTTGGCTATCTTGGCGATGGAGACGTAATAAGGTTCGTTCCCGGCCGGAACGCGATCCGGGTGCTCTTCCGGGTGACGGCTAGCGCGAACTATTTCTTGTTAACGGAGCGCTGCAATCACTACTGCCTTATGTGCTCGCAGCCCCCAAAAGACATAGATGATAGCTGGCTCGCTGTAGAGATGCAGCAACTGCTGCCGCTTCTGCCGGCCAGCACGCCATTTCTGGGCCTGACCGGGGGCGAACCAACTCTGCTTGGGGAAGATTTTTTTGATCTCTTGTCCGCAGTCAAAACGCTGCTCCCGGATACGGCGGTCCACATTCTGTCTAACGGTCGGGCCTTCCAAGATTTCGAGTTTGCGTCGCGCTATGCAAGGCTAGATCACAGACAGCTGTCGCTGGGCATTCCTCTTTATTCGATTGATCCTGAGGTCCACGACTATGTCGTTCAATCCAGGGGCGCTTTTGACGAGACCGTTAAGGGCATTTTGAACCTGGGAGCTCTTGGACAGAAGGTCGAAATACGTGTTGTCGTGCATAAACAGACATGCCAAGGGCTGCTGGAGCTCTCGGAGTTTATCTTCAGAAACTTGACGTTCGTTGACCACGTCACGTTCATGGGATTGGAGATTACCGGATTCACCCGCGCAAACATGGACAAGCTCTGGATCGACCCTTTCGAGTACCGGGAGGAGCTTCGGTCTGCAGTTCAGTTTCTGGCGGCGGCCAAGATGAATGTCTCAGTGTACAATCATCAGCTGTGCGTGATTGATCCGTCGATTCATCGGTATGCTAGGCAATCTATTAGCGACTGGAAAAACGAGTACCTCGACGAATGCTCCAACTGCAGCCGCCGCGGCGAATGTGGAGGCTTCTTCTCCTCAAGCAAGCTCGCGCATAGTGCCCACATTGCGGCGTTCCCGTAGAGCCACTTGGTGCCAGAACAACTTGATCGCCGCGCCCGATTCCCCACCGAGCTAGATCTGTCGCCATACGTCCGAAGCTGCCTCAGATGCTTGCCAAAGGCGTGCGGGCTCGATGTGCTAGATGTCCCATCCGGATTTGGTAGGCATTCATTGTTCTTAGCCGCCCAGGGGAATCGGGTCGTGGCGGCTGATATAGATCAACATAGACTCGACCAGTCGATGGCAAGCTGGCGGACCCTGATGCCACGCCAAGGGAACTTGCAGTCAGTCTTGGTCGACGCCGAACAGTCTTTGCCATTCTCCCGGGAGGCGTTCGATCTCGTGCTGGTTGTCCATTACGTTTCCGACAAGATCATTGAGGGGGTCTGCCCTCTAATTCGCACAGGTGGTTTTCTCGTATACGAGACGTTCGGAGCACACGGTCTAAATTGGGAAAATCTTCCGATTGCGGGGCAAACTGCAAAACGAGCTTCGGGATTTGAGGTGTTGGATCTGAGAGAGAAACCAGTTCGCACTGCAGCCGGGGAGATAGTTACAGTCAAGATGCTGGCGCGAAAATTACGGGCTGCATAAGGCCGCTGGCCTCTGGTCAAACTCATCAGCTGGCCGTGGCCAATGGTCGAGATTGAAAAAGTCCGGCGCACAGCAAAACACTGCGCGAAATCCGGCTATTCGAACACGCGATCTGGATGACCCGATTTGGCGAGAAATAGGATCTGGTGTTGCTTGCGAAGCGAGGGGCAGACACTCGTTCTGTACTGGTTAAATTGGTTATCGAAACATTTGGCCAACGTTAACACACTGCTGCATTCCGAACACGGATTTCGCTTTATTTACCCCACCCGACAGGCTAGGAGGCGAAGGGGGATGTGAGGAAACTCGTTAAGATCAGGCGGGGAACACGCGGGCGGGCCGATCGGTGGAGAGACTTGCTGCGTTAAGATGAACCGCCGCGCCGGTCGGGTGTTACGGCAGCAAAAAAGTCCCGCCGCACTGGCAGGACGGCGGGACCCGATCAAGCGACTTGCACCAAGCTAGGGACTTCGGGGGTTGGGCTGGTGCGCGCGATCAGGTGGACTTTAGGCGCATGAGCTGTAACGCGTCCACCAACCGACGGTTTTAGTTCAGGGCCGGCGTGCGTCCCGGCCTGAAACCCTTCAGCGCTGCGGCGATGCCCATTATCACTGATTGCTCGGGGTGATCGAGAATGCGCACATGTTGCGCAAGCGGCTTGGATTGGAAGTCGATCAAGAATTGCCGGCTCTCTTTGCCGTATTGCTGTATGCGCTTGACCAGCGAGAGCAGGAGATTGCTGAGGAGCCCTCGGTACGCCTCGAATTGATCCTTAAGACTACGGTAGTATCATCGAACCCTTACAACCGGGGGGTTGGATGGGCGTTGCAAGGATCGATCCAGTGTTGGAGGAGGCAATTAATGCGGTCCTCAACAGGGCTGACCGAGAGGACACCATATCGATATCTGGCGCGCTACGCCGGGTTCGGGAGGCGGCACCTCATTTGGTCGCGACAGACCAAGAGATTAGGGACGCCATAGTCGAAGTTGCCGATGCCCTTCGGCTGCCAGTAGCGGATAATGACACGTAGAGGCATTGGCGGGCCGAGCGTCACCAAAAGAGGCACGTATGGCCCTTCGAGGCTGCTAAGGAGGAGGGATGCTACGGCCCTCTGTTCAGGGCTCGGTGTGCCCGATGTTCGGTCTCGCCTCCACATCGTGGCGCGTGCCCCTCATGGGAACATCGCTCAGGACGGATGAGCACCGCGCGCCGCAGCCTTCCGACTGATCCTTCGCGGCAATCGCCGTCACGACTAAACCGAATGCAAGCGAAATGGCGAAGGCGACACCCATTGGGAGATGATGCATGCCTGCCCGCCTATCGAGCGCTTCGAAGACGGTCGATGAACGTTTGGAGACAGTCCATCACGGCCTCAAATATGCCTAACGAACCGTTATGCGGCGTCAGGAAGGCTATTGCAGAGCCGGGGGATTGGCTACCCACAGAAGCAGTGCAACGCCGATCCCGTAGGGAACCAGAACGACCGCCAGCGCAACCCAAAAGCCGGGGTCCGCCAAAACAGCCATTTCACTGCGAAGCTGTTCCATCGGGTGTTTCCAAGGAGTGTGTGTTTCCAGCCCTCAGCCGCTGCTCCCGGAGCCGAGCGGTCTTTGCGTCTCGGGCCGCGCGCTCAACATCGATTAATGACCGTGCAGCATCTGACGTGCGCTGCTGTCTCTCATCTCTTTGTGTCCAAGTGGCCAAGGCGGCGCTCTCCTAAAGTGCATGCCGCCGACCTGGCGGCACGGTGCCGCTTGATCGAACCATGGTCGCAGGCGAGTGTTCCACCAAAGCAGCAAAAAAGCCCGCCGCACCTTTCGGCGTGGCGGGCTTTGTTAATTTTTGCGACCAGATCGGAGAGCGGCCGCGGGGTTAAGGCGGTTCAGACGTTAATGTAGCTGGTGTGATGGTGAAAACAGCGGAAGGTGCAGAAACGACGATCGGCTTTGTCAGCTTGTGCCAGAGATTGCAGACGTACGAAAAACGGGCATCGTAGCGCGGCTTGCCCACCGCGGCCGCGAGCGGGATCGTGACGGAACGCTGATAGCTTTCCCGACCTTCCGGGGGGTAGCCTTCGCTCAGCGGAACCTCAGGGGTCAAAACCGTCACCCGTTCGAACGTGGTCGGCGGATCCCTGTCCAGCACTGACGAGATCAGGCTGGCGAGGCCTGCCCCGGCAAGCCCGGCCATGATGAACACTGTTGCCGCCGATATGTCGACCTTGCGCCAGAAGGAGAACCGGACCGCTGGTGGTGTTGATGCCGCGCGGGCCGGCCTGGTTGTTGGTGACTTTCATCATCGCCTCCTTAAATGCCGTCGAGATAGCGAATCGACTTCGGCCGACGGATGTCGACACGCCGAGCCGGAAGATCCCGGGCACGTCGAATTTGATCGGCCCGGTCTGCCATGCCGGCAGGAACCGGAACGGCATCAGGCTGTGGAACTTCAGCACCTCCGGCGAGCGGCGATAGGCCACCATGCGCTTGGTGCCTCCGGCGCCCGACGTGTCGAGGTAACCGAAGACGCCGCGGATGGTGAGTTCACCGCCGGTGGTCAGGGTGTAGATGTTATTGCGCTTCACCCATTCCAGAATGGTAGTCTGGTTCACCGCGTCGATGCGGCGCGTCGAGATGTCGAGCAGCACCGAATACGGCAGGAGCAGCGTATCCGCGATCTCGGCGCCCAGCGTGCCGGTGAAGATGCCGGTCAGCTGGCCGTTGATGTTCTGGCGTATCGTGCAGCGATACTCTTCACATGTGGGATTGCTTGAAGAATGCCCCCGCGTAGTGCTGACCGGATAGCCTAAGAGTTCCCGCAAGCGCTCCGTCGGATTGCATGACGAAACTGACGTCGGCGCCATTCGGGAGGCGTTCAAGCTTCAGCCTGTCCCCCACAATTCTTCCAGCGCCGGCAGCCTCTCCCGGAAAATTATCGGCTAGGCGCCCCCAGGCAAAATTGGCTGTCACTTTTCCATTCGCAGCAATTGTCTGGACGGTCAGTTCGGCTTCATCCATTCCCTCCAGTCGTCCAGTCCAGATGCCCGAGAACGCTGCATACTTGGCTGGAACAGCCTTCGTGGGAGGAACGACTGTGACCGGCTGGTCCGGAATTGCGGAGGCGGCGGGCATAACGGCGAGAGCCGAAGTTGGAGCAGAGGTAGCAGGCGACGATCCCGTGGGAGGGGCCGATTGGCACGCGGCAAGTCCGAGCGCTGCTAAGCCAAGCATTGCGTTGAATCGTGCGCGTTTCGACAGTGTGCCGGAACACCGCAAGCAGATGACAATCCAAGCCGGAGGGCCAGCAACACTACCCGTCGATGCGTTCATTTGCCTTCTCGGAAGACGCCGGCACCCTTGCTGTAACCTTGCCGTAACCTTGACACTAAGCTGAGCATTTCGACACCCGCGCATGAGGCCCAGTACACGCAATGGCGCGCGCATGGTCACTTCTTAGCGCCAGATGCGTGCCGACGCAAAACGGTCCCACGTCGGCCATTTTGGTCTTTACTGCGACGCATCTGCGCGAACGAAATAGACCGACCGTTCAGAAGAGATAAAACCCCTGGACTCGCGAGCCGGAATTGCCTCATTATTTGTTGGGGGGAAATTTCAAATGAGAAAACGATCGCTGCTTGCGAGTGCAGCCCTGTGCATCAGCGGCTGCTCTACAGGCCCTAGCCTGTCCAACAGCGATCTCACGGCGATGAATACCGTGACGCTTTGCCATGTTCTGGCTAGCAGCACTGACGAGCAATATCGAAGCCGAGTGGCAGCCCTTTTAGTGCGCCGAGGTGCAACGGCCGAGAAGTGCATCAGGCTCATACAAACGGACAATAATGTAGCGACTGGAATAGCGCTCGCAGCTGTAGGTGGAGCAGCAGTAGGAGTCGCTGCCAACAACGGTGGGGGTGGGTACTACGGACCGCGGCCGCAGGTCTACGGCGTAGCGTGGGACCAATTCTACGGTCAGAACTACAGCGTGATCTGGCGCTGCCGAGACCGGTCTACAGGGCGGTTCGTTGACGATTACTACTGCGCCGGCATGCCTATGACCGACAGCGCTTGGCCGGGTTGGTCGGCGTAGCGGATGGACCGGTCCCCCCACGATATCCGATCCGATCGGTGGCGGAAACGCACCGGCGCCAGGCTGTGGACACGCCAACTCGCTAGCATGCCGCCAACGCTCGTACTCCTGGCGGTGGCGGCCATGGCAGCCTGCTCGGCGCCGTCGGGCGCGCAGCGCGGCGAAGTATCAATGGTCAGCCCGCCAACGGCGACCGGAGCGGAAGCAGCCGCGCTTACCGGGGCAGCCTCAGTAATCGACGGCGACACGATCGAGATCCACGGACAGCGGATCCGCTTCAACGGCATCGACGCGCCTGAGAGCCGGCAGTATTGCAGCGACGCAAAGGGCTTTGAGTATCCCTGCGGGCGTCGTGCGGCGGAAACGCTAAACGCCTTCCTCGCGATGTCCCAGCCGGTGCGGTGCGCCTTCGTGACGTGGGATCAATATCGACGCTATGTCGGCGACTGCACAAGGGCCGACGGTGCAGGCGTTGCCTCGTGGATGGTCGAGCACGGTCAGGCGTTAGACTGGCCCCGTTACAGCCGTGGGGCCTACGCGGGTCAGCAGGCGAAGGCGCAGGCAGCAAACTTGGGTCTATGGGGCGGAACGTTTCAGGCGCCTTGGGAATGGCGCACCGAGCATTCGGAAAATCCGCGACCGGCGATCAGCCAGCCTCTCGGCATCATCAGTGACCGGCAGCTCGCGCAGGGTTATTCATGCCAACCCCGGCGAACTTGCTCCCAAATCAGCTCATGTGATGAAGCGAACTGGTATTTGGGCAACTGCTCGTGGGGTGGGAAGCTAGACCGCGACAAGGACGGCATAGCCTGTGAAACCCTGTGCTGAAATGCGCGGCACCTAACGTGCCAACGCGACGTCCCGCAGAATGCTACTGCTGCGCCGTATCTAGCGGTATATTTTGCTGCAAACGCCAGCGTCGCATGTCAAGATGAGGCCGTAGCGTTGGTTTCCCGCTAAACAACGCTACCAAACATTTAAACACGACCGCGTAGGATCGATGGTCTTGCGAATTTTTGGATTCGGCAACACGACAGCTACTCCCAGAGGGATATTCCCTCCTGCGTTAAGGCTCGTTGCACAGCCGCCCGCTCCTCCAACCGACGTGCATGAGAGGTCCAAGCGGGGTAGGTATTTCGCATGTCAACGGCCATACGATTTCCCCACCTGTAGAATACGAGCAAATACGGATCAACGATTGAATAGGCCTCTCCTATGGCCCAATCTCGGTCCGTCAACTTGGATTCTATAAGCGCAAACGCGGAAGCCAAGTGCTCTTTTCCTTTATGAACCAAGGGCGCGTACATCGATTGATCCGGTAAGAAAAAGTCGGCGCGCCAGATCATTCGGACGGCGACGGCGTGAACCGCACTCGATAGCCAGTTAAACCATTCGATGGAACGGACGATGTTTTCGGCATCCGCTCCCAGGAGCCGCGCGCCTGGATTCGTCAGGCCCAGGTGAAATAAGATTGCCGGCGCTTCAGTGAGAGTGAAATTCTCGGCAATGAGAACAGGGATTCGCCCTTTCGGGTTTAAGCGGTGAAATTCGTTGGTCTTGGCTTCGGGATGGCCTGGCGACATCAACGCCAGCGAATATGGCCTTCCAATCTCCTCCATGACGATGTGGGGCGCAAAAGGAACACGAGCCTGGCGCAGCATGAAGTGTGTAATGCATCAATTCCTCCGAAAACCGCGTCTTACCTGTTTCAATCTGTACTGAGTTGCCAAAGACGTCTTGCTGGATTTGAAAGACGCTCAAGTTGGGCGGCTGATGCCCAGCCGGCGCATTTCCCGATAGATGTCTAGGCTTCAATTTTGACGGTCCGAACAAGATGTGCGCCATGCTCGACAGCGTGACATCATCGTCTCCTTTCAAGGGGGTGACGTCTAGCGTTAAAGCCACCCGCAGTTGAATTGGCACCGGGGCGTTTCGCGGCGGATCGGCGACGCCGTGATGATAGACCTCACATGCCCTACGCACCATCTGGCTTGCGCCCTTGGACCCCGTCGCGCTTTAAAATATCACTGATCTGCGTTGCCGCCCATGTGCCACCACGAGCCGTAGGGATTCCACGCGCATTGAGAGCGGCGGCCGTTTTCCGCATGGACGCGCCCGTTGCCTGAATTTCTCTGATGATGGGCAGCACGTTGGCTGCGAAGTCTTCGGCGATGGCGGTACGGCGCTCTGCAGCCGCTTCCTGAGCCTGGCGGATCTGCGGATTACCGAGCCGCACGCCACGGGCCTTGACAGCTGCGAGCGCCTCTTTCGTGCGCTGTGAAATCATGGCGCGTTCCTGTTCGGCAACGGCTGCATAGATGTGCAGCATGAAAGGCGATACGTCCGCGCCCAGTTCTGCGACAATGAACGGCGTCCGCTTCGCCATAAGAGCCGAGATAAAGGCCACATCACGGGACAGCCGATCGAGCTTGGCGACGACAACCGCGCAATCGTTGCGCTTGGCATCAGACAAAGCAGCTGCGAGTCGGGGGCGCTTATTCAAAGCATCCGCGCCTTTGCCTGTCTCGACTTCCTGAAATTCGGCGATCAGCTCTAAGCCTTCGGCTTCAGCAAATTTCGCAATCGCAACCCGCTGCGCTTCGAGGCCAAGACCCGACTTGCCCTGCTGTGCTGTCGAAACGCGGATGTAAGCGACGGCGCGTTTCATTAGCCTGTGTCCCTTCCTGTTGTGTAAGGACACTATACGTCTGTTTAGAAAACTTACAATAGGCGCCTTTTGCCACTTGCCGCCTGCTAACCATTGCAGCGCAAGCCTTTGAACGGTCGATGAGGAAACCGAGACTTCTAGGCGGCGTGGACAAATTTGAGCCAGTATCTGGCGGTGGCGAGATGGACTATGCCGAGAATGGCGCGCTCGATATGGCGATGTGCTGACATGCACCGGATCGGATTTCCTTCGATCCAGGTCTTGGTCGCGCAGTGCAAACGGCGGGGCTGTGGCGACACTCTGGCGAGGTTTTCTTGCCTTCCGGCTCGCCGTACTGCTTGATTAGCATCGCCGATATCGGCCCAAAGGCTTCCGGGACCGCATTTAAATAGGCGCGGTGACCGTCCGTCGTAAGCTGGACGCGATTGGCAACATGGTCCTTAACGTCGTCCATGGAGGCCAGCGCATATTCAACATCGCGACCGCCAACGACCCGGCCAAGACGATAGGGCGAATTCCCGATCGGGAGATCATGATGTGATTGGCGGCATTCAGTATGCTCTGCGTGACCCTGGCGGCCCGCAGATTGAGAAATACCTCTGTTTGCCTAAGATGTGACGCAGGGAGGGCGTCCGGCATGGCAAAGCGAATTCTCGGGCTGATTGGGATCGGTCTATCGATTCTCGTTATCTACGGGGTGAAATCAGCCTTCAACGTATCGGTTCAGGCGTTTTCGCTGGCAGTTGTAGCAGCGCTGTTGTTGGTTTTGGCGTTCCAAGTTTCCAAGCGGCTTGATGCTGTTGAGGAGCGCGTCGTGCATAAGGACTTCGACGGGATCAAAAAGGGAATCGAAGACGGCGAGCGACATCCTCCTAAGCACAAGCAGCCGAATGCATTGGCCGAAGGCGGCGTGAAAACATACGTCACCCGTGCCGACGAAATAGTCTTCGACGACTTCCAATGGTTCGGCACAATGATGAATCGGAACGTCGCCGGCCCTTGGGCCATCGAGGAGATGGAGGATACTGAAATCCGCGACGTCGGATCGGAAGCGCCGGAATACGGCC
Source organism: Mesorhizobium sp. WSM4836 (assembly GCF_055811815.1). Taxonomy (NCBI): domain Bacteria; kingdom Pseudomonadati; phylum Pseudomonadota; class Alphaproteobacteria; order Hyphomicrobiales; family Phyllobacteriaceae; genus Mesorhizobium; species Mesorhizobium sp. WSM4836. The sequence goes on along the minus strand of NZ_JBVVQF010000022.1, from coordinate 18,191 downwards.
GTCGATATCGGGTCTATTACAACGCGTGCGACATGGGGACCCTACAGGTTTGCTCTGACGGCCTCGATGTCCTGAACGACGAACGGTTTGCGGCGAACCGTAGAGCCGCGGCCCTGCTTGAACTCCACAATCTGCGTTTTGTCCCCTATGACGATGCACTCAGCCTTGTAAGGGCAGTCGTTTTTCATCTCGGCCCGTTCGAAGATCGCGAGACTGCATGGGACACGGCATCGGCTAAGGCGGCTGCAACCCTGTCCGGGCATCTCTGGGAAACAGTCAGGGTAGCGGATACCGTTATGACATTCGATCACCGGACGAGCGGACCATACGAGCTTGTGCGCCGGACTACCGACCATTGGAAGACGTGTGACATCGACCCGTTTGAGAAATGGGGTGGCGACCGCCCCCAAAGCACTGTGTGACATGTTCCGGAAACTGTAAGGGACCACGGCAAAAATTAGCTGCATTGGCAGGCCGCGACGACCTTCGAAGCACGCTTCCTAAGGAGGTTTGGCTCTCACCAAATACCCGGGAGAAGCCGCCATCGGACCCGCGTGGCGTAATCCGAATAGCCCGCAAGCTCCGCGCGAAGAATTCGGTCCTCCGTGATGGTGCGGTAGAGCAGAAACGGCAGGCTAAAGAGCACAACGAGCGCAGCCGCAAGCCACGATCCGAGCGCGGGTCCGCTTGCCGCTATGATCAGAAATCCAGCGGTGTAACCAGGGTGGCGGACGAAGGCATAAGGCCCCGTGCTGACGACGTGCTGGCCGCGGTCGGCCTGGATGCGAATGACTGAGGAGAAAAACCGGTTCACACGCATAGCCCATAGTGCAAGGGCGTAGCCGGCCGCGACCGTGAATAGGCAAACGCCCTGAAGCCAATCGGGCACGTTGTCGCTCCAATGGAAACGGCCACGGTCAAGCCCCGCAACGATCCAATGCATGAACAGGACGAGCGAAAAGACCCTCAGCGAGAGGGGCGGCTTCTTGCCACCCGGCCGCATGCGTTCGCGCAGGAGGTCCGGATCGAGAGCCGCGAACGAAACGATCATGACGACAGCGAAGATTGCGAGATAGGCCCAAAAGCGCGGACAGCGATCGTGCCGGCCGCTGAGAACAATGCGGCGGCCGCGGCGACCACAAACAAACCTGCCTTGAAGTAAGCCAAGACGGGCATCCGCTACCTGCCACCTCAAAGGAGAAGCGAAGTACGGTGTCCAGTTTACCCCGATGTCTGGCTTGGGCCAACAGGGGACGGTGGCATTTGCCACTTGCGGCGGCATCGACTGGCTAAAGCGAACGCTGGACACTCTGCGCGGGTGGATGAAATGACCTTTCATTCGATCAGGCCGCAAGCTAAAGGACGCAGGCACAACGCCAGAATGAAGGCCGCGGCGAGCAGCATGGCGACTAGTCCCCAGTTAATCCGATAGATCATCGATCGTCTGCCGACATATCCGCGCCATTGCCTGGACAACCGCCAAGGCTGCCATTGTGCGTTTGGTCCTGCCTCCGTTGCGATAGTTGCCGTTCCGCTTGCCTTCAGGTGCGCCACCGCCCGCACCGTGCATGCGACAGACTGCGCTGCCCCTCACCGCTGGCGATCGACACTGGCAACCTGTCCGCTTCGACCGAGCATGACACCGAGGCGCTAGGTTCATGAGGTTGACGTTATTTTTTTCCGTCACCCTGCCCCCCATGCGAGACGTTGCCGACAATAGCTTGGCCGCCTTCGTTCACCGTGACGTGCTTCACCGTGACGTGCTGCTGGCCGCCCGTGCGGTATTTCTTTAGGGCTTCCACCTGGGCCGCGAATGTCCTGGTGAGCTTGTTGAAAGCACGTTCGGCGCTGTCTTGCTGCGGGATAGTTTCGCAGTGAGCAAGGCGGCGGGCGAACGTCATTGTCGCCATGTGCACCGCAGCCATCTGCGATGCCAGCATAGCTTCGATCTGATCCTGCGGTTCGATGCCTTTCACAATCGAGGCGACAAAGGCCGTGCCCTTATCGTCTGGCGTTTTACCGTGGCTGAAGGCGTTCGTTGCCGGCCCGTAATGCCGCGTGATAGCCGACATGGAGGCGATGGCGGTAGGAGTCGAGCCGAGCGACAGCCCAGTGAACCCTCCAGACAAGACCGCCGCCTGATAGTCGCGGCCGAGGCTCGGGAAGACCACCAAAAGGATATAGGCCGCAGCAACCACCGTCTGCACAGCCACGATGACGAGCAGCGGCCCGGCGACGCCGGCCAGCGTCCAAAGCTGCATGCTCATTAGCGACATCGCAAGAAAGATCGACAGCGCGTAGCCGGAGATCAGATCAAGGGAGGCTGTGCGCGCCGGCCAGTTGAGCCGCGGCAATAGGATCGGCACCGTATTCGACAGAACGATGCCCATTATCAGGCAAGGCACAAAGAGCGGCAGCTTGATCGAGCCAAAGCTCGAGATCCAGCTGTGCACCAGATAGCCGAGGATGACCGCTACGTTGACAACGAGCATCGCGCGCATGATCCCCATCTTGTCTATCGGCGCCGCATCTGCCTCCGGCGGCAATTCCCCGCGCGGCGAAACTTCTGGCGAAGGCGCGAGGCCGTGGCGCTCGATCAACAGCTTCGCGATGGGCCCTCCGAGGACGCTGGCGATGATCAGCCCAAGAGTTGCGACAGCGATGCCCATCTCGAGTGCGGCAGGAAACCCGTGATCGGCAGCGATCGTAGGCCCCTAGGCAATTGCGGTGCCGTGTCCCCCAACAAGCGAGACCGAGCCGATCACAACCCCTGCCGACAACGGCAAGCCGAACGCCATTGCCCCGATCGTGCCGACGCCGTTCTGCAGAAAGACAAACACGACCGTGATCAGGCAGAGCGTCGCTAGCACCCGCCCACCGGCCGCCAAATCGGTCAAGCGTGCGTTCACCCCGACGGTGGCGAAAAAGATCACCAGCAGTCGGTCGCGGGTCGTCATGTCGAAGCCGATCTCCAAGCCGAAGACCTCGTAGACCGCCCAGAAGGCCAAAGCGGCGACAAACCCGCCAGTGACCTGCTCGGGAATGTTGTAGGTGCGAAGGAACGATACGCGCTGCGTGATCAGCACACCGACGAAGAAGACGACGATGCCGACCGTGAGAGCCAAGAAGTCCGGTGCGACCAAGCTCGCTACCTTCTCCGGCATGTCAACCTCCTTCGTTCCCGCGGTGCAACACACTCTATCCGATCACCAACGTTTTGTTTGCGTCGTCGATGAGCGGGCGGGCCGTTCGACTTGTTCGAGGCCGCAGATCCCCATCTATTGGCTGTCCATTTCCCTTTCACGGCGGTAACAGGGGTTCGGATTCCCCTTGGGCGTACCAGCAATTTCAATAACTTAATGATAATTCGAGATCTGCGGTCCCGATAAGTGACCCGAAATGCACTGCTGGCCGGGCCATTTCTGTGCCTAATCCGGCCCAGACGAGCCCAATGTTTGGTGCAGGACTCGAAGGCAGATCTTCGCCCCATTGCCGTCGCGGGGGTGCAAAATCCTCCCACATCAATCCGACTGTGGATGGGGAGGCGGAGGCGTGCGAACCGCTAAGGCCTCCTTGCAGCTCTTTAGCATCAGTTCGTGCAGAAATGGGTCGGCTTCAACCATAGGGAGGTCCGCAGCGTCGAAACTCAGTGCGTCTACATGAGCGTCAACAGCTTTCGTACCCGCTGCGTATTGTCTGACCTATGGTGGACGAAACTCACTTGCGGATTGCTCTGGCTTGCCTTTGCGCCAGATCGGCGCGATGCTGCCCTTGGGAGTTGTCAAAGGAGAGATCTCCAGCAGCACACCGCTACCAGGAGGTAAGCGATGGGTCCTATGGAAAAGCCGCCTTATGTGCCGACAGAGATTCATGTCGGAACGGTCACGGACAAGATCGGCAATCTCGGAATCCTCTCAATCCAGACGACAGAAGGCCGCCTGGATGTTGGGCTCGACCGCCAGGCAGCGGAGGCGATCGTCAACGCCATTAGCGCAATTCGGAGGAAGCTTGCATCGAACCAAAGCTAGTGGCCTAGTCGTTCAACATTCTGCCGGTAAAAGCTTTCTAGTGACTTCCGCTTTTGCGGTTGGAGGGGTCATCAACTGAAACCGCTTTGGAGATTCCTGATGCACCTCGTCATAGCAGCACTGAGATGGCGGTCCAATCGTTCGAAGGCAGCACTGCTCCTGGGATCGGCACTTTTCGCCGCTAGCGCATCCGTAGCATGGGCCGATGCTCTTGAGGTTTTGCAAGGCGTCTGGGTCGGGGAACGCACCGACTGCACGAGGGTGTTCGAGAAGATCCAGGGGAAAGTCCGCTTCAAGGACCGTACCTATGCGTCCGAGCACGGTTTCATCATTACCGGCAACAAGGGAAAGGGCCCGGTTGGGGGCGCCTGCACGATCTCGCAAGTCAACGAGGAGAACGACCGCTTCTCCGCCCTATTAACCTGTGCGGACGCTGTTGTATCCCGGAACTTTTCATGGTCATTCCGCATCATCGACGCAACCCACTTTGAGCGCTTTGATGCGATGGTTGGTGCCTATAAATACAAGAAATGCGCGTTCTGACTAAAGCGTTGAACAAGCCTGCCCGACACCCACTCATGGAACCGAGTCTAGGCTCATCCGATTTGAGGGCTAGAGGAACCGAACACAGCCGTTTTGCTAAGTCAGCAGCGATGCTTGAGCGGCCTACAGTCTTCCCAGCCGGCGAACCTACCCCGTTTGCTGGTTAGGCCCGGCGGCCGGCTGTTGGTCACCCCAATAGTGGCTGTCGGGCCGCTCGAACTTGCGGTGATGGCTGAAATGCAAAAAGCCCCGCCGCTCCATTTGCGAAGCGGCGGGGCCCCCCACTCGCCCCGATGCTGACCATGCAATTGCGGTGCCAGCAGCAAATGACCCACTGTGGGACAGGCCCACGGGCGCCGTGGTTTAATCACGGAAGCCCAGGCGTCCGACTGAAGGCCAAGCCGTGATCGTGGATGATCTGGAGGCCAAGGGCTACCTGCCGAAAGGCGCAGCAGAATAGCTATGCTCGTCACCCTCGGTCAGGCGGAGTGGAGAGCGGCTCTCTGCAGCGATGAACCAAGCACTGGCCATCGCGCGTCGGCACAAACTTTACCGCTGGGATTAACGGCGAGTCGCACGCATTGCTGTACTGGCGGACGTAGAGGGCATAGGTGTTCGGGCCGGTGGTCAGCACCGCCGAGCCATGGCTCTGGATTAGCGCCTGCGTCTGTTGGCAGGTCATGGCGCGGGTGTCCGGCCTGGCCTGGGCGAGGGTTGTGAAGGCAAGCGTCACCGCTGCCGAGGTCAACGCAATCCGGCGAATGGACATGACGAGACTCCCATAATGAGCCAGTTGGTTGACAGACTCGCATGTCGCAGGGCGGCTGTGCAATGCCTGGGCAGGATCGACGGGAGGGATCTGGCGATGACGTTGTGGAAAGGTTCAGGCAGAAGACAGGCGAAGGACGAACTGCTCGGCGGGCTGTCCAAGGTGAAACAGTATCCGGCCGACCTGAGCCTGTCGCCGCCGGAGTTGAAGCGCGAGAAGCGCGACCTGGCGAAGTTCAGGCGCGAGGCTTTCCGAGCGCGAACGCTCCTGGTCGCTCGAGGCCCTCGACCCGTCGAAGCTGAGCCAGGACGAGCAGAAGGTGTACTACGGCTGGAGGAGCGAGCGCGAGGCGGCCAACCGGGGTCAAACGTCTTCAGGACGAAGGCTACGTGCAGCCGAAGAAGAAGGACTGAGCGAAGAGCTCAAGACACTCGCGGTCAAGAACGCATTCACTCCAGGCTATTCGCCGTCTGGGGAAACGGTGCTCCGCCTGTTCCAGCTTAAGGAGAAACCTTCGCCTCAAAGCGAAGACCTTGGGGTGAGCGCACCACCCAGCCAAGAGCCTTCGCCGGGGCGGGAGGTAGGCGCCATGAGTGACCCCGCCGATCCGCGCCCCACGAGAGGGCGACCATCTCAGGATCAGTCCGTTCGTCTCGATGTCGTTTCGATCCACGCTCCCGCGAGAGGGCGTCCCCGGTCGGCCAGCGCCTACCATTTTCGATCCACACCCCGCGAGAGCCCATGGTCCAGGACCCGCGATCACGGCCATCGATCCTGTCGGCGCGACTTGGAACCAGAGATTGCAGCACGTGGCGAACGTAGCTTAAAGTCGACCGGACGAGCATGTTCCTGCGGCGATCATGGCGCCAAATCAGATAAAGAGGCACTCTGGTGGTTATGCCGACGCTACCCTTCCTATCCAGTTTGAAGGAATATCGTGGCGAATGGCTCCGTCACGACCTGACTTCAGGGCTGGCTATCGCCGCAGTCGGATTGCCAAGCGCGATCGCTTATCCGGCCATAGCCGGATTGCCTCCTGAAATCGGCCTCTATGCGAGCATGGTATCGCTGGTCGGCTATGCCTTGCTGGGCTCGTCGCGGCAACTCATTGTGGGACCCGACGCGGGTACAATGACGGTTCTGGCCGCCGTGCTGCTGTCTCTCGGCGTATCGTCGGGCGATGACCGCATCGTGGTTTCGGCCGCAATCGCGGTCATTGTTAGCCTGCTCTGCTTTCTTGCGAGTGTCCTGCGCCTCGGCTTCATCGCCAACTTCCTGTCGCGCCCGGTCCTGGTCGGGTTCATGACAGGGATTTCACTTTCGATCCTCGTTGGCCAGATCGGGCGTCTTACCGGTATCAGGATCGTCAGCGACGGTTTCTTCCGGCCGCTGGTCGAACTCGCCATGAAGGCGAGCCTGATCCACTGGCCTTCGCTGATGTTGGGCTCCGCGCTTTTCGTGCTGCTCCGCCTGATGGGCGCTTGGCTTCCGGCAATACCAGCCCCGTTAGTCGCCGTGGGACTTGCTACCGCATTGTCGGCAGCTTTTGATTTTTCCGGGCTGGGAATCCGCGTTGTCGGCAATATTCCCTCGAAATTGCCGTCTCCGATGCTGCCAATCTCGCATGGCGTCTCGATCGGCGACCTGATCCTCGGCGCCGCGGCCGTGCTGATCGTGAGCTTCGGTGCGGGCATAGTGACCGCGCGCAGCTTCGGCGCGAAGAACAAATATCCGGTGGATGCCAATCGGGAGCTTCTGGGTTTCGGAGCGGCGAACCTCGCCTCTGGATTGTTCGGTGGATTTGCCGTGACTGCTTCGGATTCTCGAACCGCGATCAATGACTTGATGGGCGGCAAGACGCAGCTGGCCGGTATCGTCTCGGCCGTCGCCCTGGCGTTTACGGTTGTATTCCTGAGCGATGCGCTGTCTTTCCTGCCAACACCGGCCCTTGGTGCCGTTCTTGCTTCGGCCGCCATTGGCCTCATCGATTTGCAGACGTTGCGCGAATTGTGGCGGATCAGCCGGATCGAGTTTGTGTTTGCGCTTATCAGCATTGCTGGCGTGCTCGGCCTCGGGGTCCTGAACGGCGTCATCGTTGCCGTTGGCGCCACATTGCTGTACTTGCTCATGAAGGGCCTGCGGCCGCGCGACGCCATGCTGGGCCGCATTCCAGGACGCGAAGGTTTCTACAAGTTGCACCGGCATCGAGAAGCGAAGGCGATTCCCGGGCTGGCCATCTACCTTCTGCAGGGTAGCCTCCTTTTCTACAACGCGGACTACGTCCGGAGCAGGATCGAGGATATTCTGTCCAGACTAACCTCGGGGACAAGGTGGTTCATCTTCGATGCCAGTGCAGCGGCCCAGATCGACAGCACGGCGGCGGTCATGCTCGAGGACGTGCGTGCCCTCGCAGCGGAGCGGGGCGTGAGGTTTGGTATTGTCGAACTCCACAGCGAGCCGTTAGAGATACTCGAACGATCGGGCGTGGTGGCAAAAGTTGGCCCCGATATGATTTTCGATGATCTCGAGGACGTCGTTGGCGCATTCTCCGCGGACCTCAGCAAGCCCGCACCTTGACTTCAGACCGTGGCCGCGGCGTGGGCGATCGCCGGCTCAATGCTTGATCCTGTATCGATGGCAAGGCTATGACGAGACTTTGCTACTCTGTCCTCGGCCTCGGCTCGCCGACGCACCCGTTGCAGCGCGAGAGCTATTCCGCCTACACCGCAACCTACGAATGGAGAAATTGCGCCGAGCCCGTTTCCCTGGGTGGTGGCTATAAGCCGATCGCAATGAAAAAACGCGCCTGCCGGGGGCCGCGGTGCATTCAATGAGACACGAGAACTGGCAGTTGCAGATCTCGTAGAACGTCCTTGGTTGCCCCGCCCAATACGAAGTCGCGAACGCGCGAGTGGCCGTAGCCGCCCATCACCAACAGCCGCGCCCCTCGCTCGATTGCGTGTTCTTGAAGGCTCGCGCCGATGGGGCGATCCTTTGCGGTAATGGAGAAAGCTTCGGCGGCAAGGCCGCGTTTCCTTAGCCCATCGGCAAGGTGCTCCGCGATGTCCCGTTGTTTGAGAGATTTCTCGTCGACAACAGTCAGGACTGAAATCCGGGAGGCCTGTTCGAGAAGCGGGGCTGCGTCGGCAAGCGCGCGCGCCGCTACCCGGCTACCATCCCACGCAATCGCGATGTGATCGATCGTATCGACCGCTGCGCGGTCCGGTAGCAGAATGACGGGGCGGCCCGATCCGAAGATAACGCCTTCGGCCATGGCCCTTGCTGTTGGATTTCCCGCCTCCCATCCAAGGACGACAAGATCGAAGTAGCGCGCCTCGGCTGCTGCCGACTCACCGAGGAGGGCGACGGAAGCAGATGATCCACCAGTTGTCAGCTTGACCTCTTTTCGCGCCGCTGCCTCACGCACTCTCGCCAGCAAGTGTTCGCCGCGGCTTCGATTGATTGCCTCGGCTTCCGTGACCAGCTTAAGCACACGCTGCGAAAGGGCTTTTTTAGCCTCAGGCTTTCGCGCGTTTAGCGTCGTGACGTGCAAGTCCGCCTTGAGGTGAGCAACAACGGCGACCGCATTTCCAGCGATGGCATCGGCGTTCGCATCGGGATAGGTGACGAGCGGGAGAAAGGCTTGCTTTTTCATCCGACGGGCTCCTTCGTCCTTCGCGAATCGCGACAAAGACACCGTAGTCAATTAGGGGCGCGTTACGCAATCGAGCCCGTGAGGTGCGGCTTTCACACCCATGTTGCCCGGCAGGTCATTGTTTGGAGTTTCGGTCGGACGGGGGCACCACCTCTCAAAACGGAGCCGGGTCCCTCGTTGGGAGTCCATAAGAAACCTCCGTCGCAGAACCCAGTGAAATGATTGTCGGTGGTCGGAGGTCGAAAACGAACCGGGTCCCATCTGGAGGGAGAAAGACCGCGGCCCTGAGCCGACCTGCGCGCCAACCAGCCTCCGCCGGATTGAATCCGAACATCGGTCGGTTGTACTTACTCTGCCAGGCGGACGTGTTTTCCACAAGAAAGAGGGTTTGCTCAAGAGAAAAGAGGCCTTTCTGGAGCAGTTCGCGTTCATTGTCCGCATACAGTACGAAGAGGCGGAGCAGCGAACAGACATGAAGCGTATTTTGAGCGAGATGCGAAAGTCACGGTTACTCTGGCTCCTGGTGTTCGTTCCCGTCGTTCTGGCCGGTGAGCGCTTGTCGCCCGAGCGGCATACTCTCCTCTTCCTGCTCTCGGTTCTCGCCATCGTTCCTCTGGCAGCCCTCCTGAGCCGCGCGACGGAGTCGGTGGCTGAGCGGACCGGGGATGCGGTCGGCGGTCTTCTCAACGCCACGCTCGGCAATCTCACCGAGCTTGTTATCGCGCTAACGGCCCTGCAAGCCGGTCAGTACCTGCTGGTGAAGGCCTCGATTGCCGGTGCCATCGTCACCAACACGCTGTTCATGCTGGGGGGCTCCTTCCTGATCGGCGGCCTCAGGCACCACGAGCAGCAGTTCAACCGCGTTGGCGCCCGCTTCCAGTCGGGCCTGCTCTTTCTCGCAACCGTGGGCCTGCTCGTGCCTTCGCTCGTCTCCCAGGCGGACGGCCGGGAAGCCGTTACCCAGCCCCTCAGCCTCGGGCTCGCCGTGCTGTTGATCATCGCATACGGGCTCTCAATGGTATTTTCCTTGAGAACCCACAAAGAGGCCTTCGCCAGCGTCGGTCATGGCGAGGCCGGCGAGACGCCCTGGCCGATCGGGGCCGCCCTGGTCATTCTCGCTGCGGTGACAGTGCTCGTCGCGCTCGTCAGCGAGGTCTTCGTGTCTTCGGTGCAGCAAGCGGCCGAAACCCTCGGGATGTCGCCTGCCTTCGTCGGGTTCGTCGTCGTCGCCCTGGTCGGCGCCGCCGCCGAGATGACGTCAGCCTTCTCCGCGGCAGCCAAGGATCGGCTCGACCTCAGCGTCGGCATCGCGCTTGGCAGCGCGGCGCAGATCGCGCTCTTCGTGGCCCCTCTCCTCGTGGTCCTGAGCTACGTTGTCGGCCCGGCGCCGATGAGCCTGCAGTTCTGGCCGGGCGCCATCGTGATGATGCTGATCGCGACGATGGCAGCGGCGCTGATGACCAACGGCGGTCGCTCCGCGTGGTTCGTCGGCGTGATGATCCTGATGGTCTACGCGATCTTCGGGCTGACCCTCTTCCTGCTTCCGCCTGCTGCATGACGCCGATGGAGCACCCTCCCGTGGAAGCCGGCCTGGACGAGGCCCCGGCGACGCGCCCCGGGTCGTCCCGCGGTGTGCTCGACCCGGTGTGGCGCGCCAGCGAGATCCTGTTCGGCCTCATCATGGTCCTGACTTTCACCCTCTCCCTCACCGCAACCGAAGCCGGCCGGGCCGACGTGCGGGCCGTGCTCATCGGTATGCTGGGCTGCAATCTTGCCTGGGCGATCATCGATGCCGTCATGTATCTGATGGGCGCGAGCGGCGAGCGCCGGCTGGCCATCTCCACCGTCCAGGCGATCCGCGATGCTGAAAGCTCCGCCGTTGGAAGGGCGATCGTCGCCGACCATCTCCCGCCCGCCGTCTTGCCGGCTCTGACCGTCTCCGACCTCGAGCGAATCCGTCTCCATCTGGGCAGCCTGCCTCCCGAGAGCCTCGAGACCAGGTTCGGCCGGGAAGACTATCTCGCCGCCGTCGGCGTCTTCCTGCTCGTCTTTCTGTGCCTGTTCCCAGTGGCCGCCCCCTTCCTGCTCGTCAACGATATCGCGCTCGCCTTGAGACTTTCCAACGCCGTCGCCGTCGGCATGTTGTTCCTCACGGGCTTCACCTTCGGCCGGCAGGTCGGGAGGGCCATGGCGCACAGGCCTGCTGATGGTGACAATTGGCATTGCAATGGTTGCCGTCGCGATGGCTCTTGGCGGGTGAACTGGCCTGATCGACTTAACGAATGAAACGGGACACCATGGCCCACTTTTTCAAAGAGATCGCTCCCAATCGCCTTGACGTGGTCGCAGGCCTGACTGCCGCAGCCGTCGTCCTGCCCAAGGCGATGGCCTACGCTACGGTTGCGGGCCTGCCGGTGAGCGTCGAGGCCAAGTCGGGCGCATGGTCAAGCTGGCGTTCTTCACCCAGCTGCCGTTGCGCACGCTGGTCGACGGCATCATCCCGCCGCGCTACGTCTACGGGATCGTATCGGCGATCGCGATCAGCCCGAGCAGCTTGCCGGATCGTGCCACATGGATGACGGTGCGACCTTCGCCCTTGAGCGTTTCGGCTTTTTCGCCCAGCGCCAGAAGATCGATCTTCTGCTCGTCCATGAGGCGCCGGTTGCCGAGGAAAACCGGCGCTCGATCGAGGGCGGCACTGGCACCCTTGCCCTCGATGTTTAGGAAACCGATACCTTGGGAAAATCCGGCGAATGGACATTCGGGACTCCCATAATGAGCCATTTGGTTGACAAACTCGCATGTCGCAGGGCAGCTGTGCAATGGCGGCCTGCCTACCTGCTGCTGCGCCCAGTTCCGGTATATTAGCGACATCTTGACTAAAATGCCGCCCGCTCCAGACTCAAAAATTCATGGCGCGGGGAATTGGGATTGGAGATCTGGTGGCGATCACGGCCACCGTCCGGAGACGGGTCACTGAGGACCGCGTGAGCGTGTCCATCCCCCCTTACAATTTCCCGCATTCGATCATTGACCAGAAAGGCCAGCCGATCGAGCTTACCGGCGAGGTCACGCGGATCGATGAGGATGCCGGGAAGGTGACTGTCGATCTAGGGCCTCTGGTCACCGTCGACAGCGACAAGGTCAGGCTGGTCGAGAAGTACCGGCCGGCGAAACGCAAGAAGCCCCTGCGTGACATGGTCGATTAGTTCATCGGTGGGCGAACTTGCGTTTTGCGCGACAAAGGAGAAAGCTCCCCCGTCTTCAACGCAGGGGAGTAATTGGGATGCGTGGTCTTCGGGTGCTACTTGTCTTGGCGATTTGGTTTTGCCCGCCGCTCCTGCAGGGAGCAACTTCATGGATAAGAGCACATGCCTGCAAGGCGCTACAAGGATCATGCGTGACCTAGCCGACCACATCAATGGGGTCAGTGAACGCCTCGCTGCCTGCGTCAGCTACATTAACGATCGGGAGGTCGAGAACCACAACAGCCAGCAGGATTTGCTCCGCGAGCTGGCGGGACAGATTGCATCATTGGAGGATAGGCTCAGTGACCTTGAACGGCGCTAGCAGAATGACCCGCCAATCTTTTGCCGAAGAGCTTGAAAGCGCTGCCGATCGCATCGCCGATATGTCGCGCGCGGATCTGCAGATCATCCTGCGGCGGGCTGCATTGATACTCAGAAACGTCTCCGGCGTGCCGCTAGAGCCCGCAACGGAGGACGCTCTCAACTCCATCGCGGCCGAAATGAAAATTGGCCGGTCGGACCTCATTCAGATCGTGCTGCGCGAATGGCTGGAAACCAACGCCTATCTGCCAGTGTGCGGAATCGATGAAGAGAGCGAAACAGACGGGAGCGCGTAGGATTCAGTCTACCGCTCTCGCGTAATTACCGGATTCGCCAAGCTATTCACGGCGGCGGACCCAATCCGCCCGGCCGGCGCCATTACAGGGCAATCTAACCCCTAAGCGGCGCCGGCCTTCCCTTGTGGCGTTGCCAATCAGCAATCTTCGGTGGTCTTCTTCATTTGGCCGGGGGCGGCGGTCTTGGCGTCCGTGTCCTGCTGACCAGGTGCGGCCTCCTGCGCGCTGCCGGTCTGCTGGCCAGGAGCGCAATCCTTGGCCGAGTTCGGGTTCGTGCCGCTGGTGGTGGTGGTGTCGGTTCCCTGATCGGTTGTAGTGGTTGTGGCTCCCTGATCGGTGCTGGGCGTGGTCGTAATCGTGGTCGTGGAGGTTCCGCCCGAAGTTCCGCTCGTCGTCTGGGCAAAGGAAAGCCCGGCGGAAAGCGCCAACACGGCCGAGGCTAAAGGATTCGTTTCATACTCTTTCTCCTGTCTTAAGCGCACGACGCGCTCAGAAACCAACACGCGCACAGAAGGAATGTTCCAGTGATGGTGCTCACCCTCGGAATCTTTCTGTGTGCCAGTGGAGCCTGGCGGATCTGCGGATTACCGAGCCGCACGCCACGGGCCTTGACAGCTGCGAGCGCCTCTTTCGTGCGCTGTGAAATCATGGCGCGTTCCTGTTCGGCAACGGCTGCCTAGATGTGAAGCATGAAAGGCGATACGTCCGCGCCCAGCTCTGCGACAATGCACGGCGTCCGCTTCGCCATAAGAGCCGAGATATCCCACCTGAGAGCATACGTGAGCTTAATATCTGCACTTGCTGCAGGAAAACCGGCTCTGGCACACCAACGACTGCAAAGGCCGATGGAGATGACAGTGATCGTCATGCCTGCAGCCATGCCCTTGAACACGCCAGCCTGCTTATCCGTCAACAAGATCAACATCCCTCGCAAGCGGGCCCAAATAGTCAATCGTGCAACGAAGAACCCAACATGCGCCATAAAACACTTCGACACGAGTGGGTACAAGATCGAGTTGGTGCCCAGTTGCCCGCTCTCTGATGGCGACCACGTCCACTCTCGCCGTCTGACAGATGTTGTCAGCCACCGCTGATCGAATCCGCGAAATGCCGCCAATTTCCACCAGCGGCCAGCGCCTCGATGCCGAGCTTCGCGAAGGCTCCCCGCGAGCCTCAACGGCGGCCGCCGCCGCGACCACCGCCACCGCCGAAGCTGCGACCACCGCCACCGCTGAAGCTGCGACCACCGCCACCACCGAAGTTGCCGCCACCGTAGCTACGGTTGCCATAACTGCCGCCGGTCGGCGGGATATAATGCCGGCTCGAAATCTGCCGCTGATTGCCCCGATACCGCGCCTGTACATCCCGATTAAGATTGGACGGCAGCTGCCGGCTCGCAGTCGGGCGCTGCGTAGACGGCCGTCGCTGTCTTGTGTTCCGAGTTGGCGGGCGCTGCTGCGCCGCCGGTCGCTGGGATGTCCTCTCCTGTGCGCGGTCACGAACCGCGGCGCCAGCGCCCGCTCCGCCGACCCCTGCAAGTGCCTCCGCGCCCACACGCTGCTGGAGCCGGTCGCGCGCCTCGGGCGAGAGACCCCGAAGCCCTTCGCCCGCCGGCAGCAGCTCGCCGCGCTCGGGCGGCTTCACGTCCTGCCAACCGCCGTCGAACACCTGCCAGCCGTCGCCGGTGTTCCGGTAGACCTGACCGTTTCGGCCAGCATACATGTCCCCGCGCCGTCCCTCATGGACGAACCCCTGGCCGGCGGAGGTCTTCCAGCGCAGCGTCGAGGTGCCGCCGGCACCGGTGCGCGCGGTTATCCGCGCCCACTCGGATCCGCTTTTGACCCCAGCCGATTTCCACGCCCCATAGACGTTACGTCCACCTGCTACGTAGCCGGCCTTGTCCGTGCGCGGATTGGCCGCCGCGACGAATCCGGCCGAGCCCTGCGGACCCCAGACTGCCCCGGCGCGGCCATAGGTGCCGGTGCTCGGGTTCCAACTCCGCACGCCTGCAATGCCGCGATACGGGCCATAGGCATAGCCGTAGCGACCGTATACCCCTCGGATCGGGTTGTAGTAGGCGCCGATGCCCCAGGTTACGGGGCGCGGGTAGTAGATCGGGTAATCGTAGTCAGGCGAGTCGTACCAATATGGGGGATAGTACCAACCGGTCCCATAGACACAGGAGTCCCAGGCCAGGAAGCAGTTCAGGTAGCCCATCGTATAGCGGTACCAGACAGCGTCCGGCTCGGTGTCGTGAACGCGGACATAGGTGACATTGTACAAGGGCGAAGAGGGCGGAATTTCGTAAATCTCCTCCGCGACCTCGGTGGCCAGTTGCCACGGACCTTCCGGGCTGTCGCCCACGAACCAGACCCCATCCTGAAGCACGAAATATTGCGAACCGACTTTGATTACGGTCTCGGTGGTGTTTGTCGCATAGGCGAGATCGGTCCCCTCGATGGGCGCGAACTGCGCCTTGCCCGCATAGGCAACCGTCGGTGTGATCGATCCCTTCTCTACGCGAGCCGTGGTCGGGATGCTTGCCCTGAGCCGCGCCTCCACGCTTTCCGAGGTTCCCGGAACGGACGCCCTGACTGCGTAATAGGGCGCATCCTGGGGAATGTTCAGGAAATCGGCAGGGAGCTCCGGCGTCGCGAAGGTCCACGGCCCTTTCAGGTCTGGAGAGCGGAACCAGCGGCCGGACAGAAGCACGTACCATTGCTTCCCGGCTTTGTCGAAGAAGACGTCCGTCTCGGTGTTCGATGCCCACTGCAGCGAGGTGGCGGGAACTTCCACGAGCGCCCGCTCGCCCACGAACAGGATCAACTCAGAAGGCTGATTGGTGGTGACAATCGTCGGCGCTCCCCCCTGCGGATACGGCTCGGGCGGTAAGGCAGCGCGCGCATCGTCCCAGTTGCCGTCCTTTGGCAAGTCTTTCAGCAGCGGCGGCAGATCGGTGACCGGCCTCCACGGGCCGTCGACTGCCTTTGCAGTCAGCCAGTGCCTGTCGTCTCGCAGGAACAGTGCGCCGCCTTCGTCGACCCGGAAGAGGTCCCAGTTCGTATTGACCAGGAAGGAGAGCCCGGTCTTCCCCTTCACCGGGGCAAAGATGGGGGCCCCGTCGGTCTGGAGGAGGAGCGCCGGGATCGTTGACAGGAATATCCGCGGCGGATCCGCCTTGAGCCCTGGCACATCGGTCATGCGCTTCTGCTCGGTCAGGCTTGCCGTCACGCGGGATTCCGGGACGGTGATCGGGCCGGTCGGCAACAGCTTTCCGGTGTCGACCGACAGCGCCGTCAACTCATCGCGGCTCAGGCTCGAGAAGTCCAGGCTCGATATGGTGATGTTGGTAATAACAATCTCATCGGCGTCCTCGTCGTAGGACGTGTCGCCCTTGAGGCCGATGACGCCGAAAACTGGCTGGGCATCCGGCGTCTTCACGTACTCGGCCGCGACCAACGCCTCGATCGTCTTGAAATCTGTCCAGTCGGTGAACTGCGGCTGATATAGAACCATGCGGCCCTTGCCCGTTTCATAGACGCGCGGCCAGGCTTCCGGGTCGTCTGTCTCCTTCAGGTATTGGCCGCTGGCGAATCCCTTTTTTCCCTCCACCGTGACGGCGCACCAGGTGCCCGCGTCATCGCAGTCGCCAATGTCGATGCTGGTGCCAACGGGGAGTGTTCGCATGGCTGAGTAACTCGTCCCAGGCCCCGAACGGAAGTTCACGTTGGTCGTGGTTACACCTGGTGCTGCGATCGCCACGGCAGCGACAGTGGTCCATATAAGTGCGAAAACGACAACTTTGCGCATGAAGTTTCCTCCCGCAGCCCTTGTCAGGCTGCCTCCCAAGCACCCTCAGATCGATCCGCCTCGACTTAGCCTCACTTCACTGCATTCCACAGTAAGTATATCTTCCGGCGAAACTCACGCGCCCCCAACCTCTGCTTGCACCGTGTTCCAACCTATAATTTGCAACGGCGGAACACAAACGGCTTTGTACTTTCAAGAAATCTTCCTTACATATGCCAGCTAGCGTCGGCCATGCGGTCGCCGGCCGGCTCGCGCACAACCAGCCCTAGCAATGCCTGCCCTTGCGTGATCCTGTCACGATAGACTTGGCGCATGATGGCCCACAACTCTCCCGTGGGCAACCGCGGGATGGGAATCCGGCACCCTGACCCGAGCAGCTTGTTGACTGTTGTCGGATGAAGACAACGGGCTTACGCTTGTTGATGCTGGGTAATCTGACGGTGCTAAGCGAACCAGAGCAGGAGCCGAGATGAATACCAACGATGTCATGACCAAAAACGTTGTCACGGTTTCGCCTGATCACGGCGTCAGGCACGCAGCGACTATCATGCTCGCCAATCGTGTGAGCGGGCTTCCGGTGACCGATGACGAAGGCCGGCTGGTCGGTCTCATCAGCGAAGGTGATCTCTTGCGCCGAGTAGAACTCGGACTTGGGGCTATTGCCAGTTCGGCCGAGCTGGCTCATTCGGTCAAGGAACGCGCTCGTGCCTATGTCAAGTCCAATGCGTGGAAGGTCGCCGATGTGATGAGTTGCGATCTGGTCGTCGTGGACGAAGAGACCCCGCTGGCCCGAGTGGCCTTCTTGATGGCACAGCATCGGATCAAACGCATACCTGTCATGCGAGGCAGCGCACTGGTCGGCATCGTGAGCCGCGCTGATTTGCTCCATGCGATAAGCGGTGCCAAGCCGGATGAAACGGCTGCCGGGGACAAAGCGATCCGCCGCAGCATAATAACCCGCCTCAATGAGCAAACCTGCCTCGAAGGAAAGGCTGTGACCGTGACCGTGACCGACGGCCTGGTTCATCTTTGGGGAAACGTCGATACGGATGACTGCCGGAATGCCGCACGCGTCGTTGCGGAAAGCGTGCGCGGTGTGAGGGGTGTCGTCCAACACTTTCCACAAGAAGAGCCGGACAGTCACCGCGACGGAGGGTAAAAAAACTTTCTATGCGGCGTACACCGCGACCTACGAATGGTCGGCGACCGGGCCGGTTTTCTGATGACCGTCGCGACCTCGGTCCTGTCTACGACGAGGCCCAGGAGCCGCGCCTTCCCAAGGATCGCCGCCACGCCGGCAGCGGGGAGCTTTTGCCGCATAGCGAGTTGCAACATCTCGTCAAGCTC
Organism: Mesorhizobium sp. WSM4836; assembly: GCF_055811815.1. NCBI lineage: Bacteria > Pseudomonadati > Pseudomonadota > Alphaproteobacteria > Hyphomicrobiales > Phyllobacteriaceae > Mesorhizobium > Mesorhizobium sp. WSM4836. The sequence continues at coordinate 174 of NZ_JBVVQF010000022.1, read as the reverse complement.
TTGGATGAAACAACCCTTCATTCGATCAAGGCCGCAAGCTAAGGACGCAGGCACAACGCCAGAATGAAGGCGGCGGCGAGCAGCATGGCGACTAGTTCCCAGTTAATCCGATAGATCATCGATCGTCTGCCGACATATCCGCGCCATTGCCTGGACAACCGCCAAGGCTGCCAT